>NZ_LT827021.1:1800000-2100000 GCF_900169505.1 Arabiibacter massiliensis | reverse complement strand
GCATGCCCTTGACCTCGTCGATGTTGCGCACCACGTACTCGAAGATCTTGCGCTCGCTCGTGTTGAGCTCGCGGACGTGCTTGTTCACCTGCTCGAAGAAGTCCATCGCGCCTCCAGGTAACGTTGTTCCTCGAAAAGTAACACATGACCAACCCTGTTGCAAGCGTTACGGAAACGGCCGCGAGGCTCGCAAGGCGGCCCTGCGGCAGCGTATCGTAGGGCTCGCAGCAGCACCGAGAGGAACCGCGTTCGCCACCTGATCGCCTACACACGCGAAGGACGTGATCCATCATGACCGCACTCACCAGAACGCACGGAGCCACCACCCACTTCCTCGACACCATCGACCTGTCCAAGCAGGAGATGCTCGACCTGTTCGCCACCATCCGCATGCTGAAAGAGGCCGACATGCAGGGCGCGGTGCCCAAGATCCTCGCCGGCGCCTCGCTGGCCATGATCTTCGAGGAGCCCTCCACCCGCACCCGCGTGTCGTTCGAGACCGCGATGACCGACCTGGGCGGGCACGCGCTCTACCTCAAGCCCGGCGAGATCCACTTCGGCTCGCACGAGGCCATCAAGGACACCGCGCGCGTCATCTCCAGCATGTGCCACGGCATCATGCTGCGCGCAAAGGAGCATGAGAGCGTGCTGGCGCTGGCCGAGCACGCCACGGTGCCGGTGTTCAACGCGATGACCTACTACAACCATCCCACGCAGGGCGTGTGCGACTTCTTCACCATGAGCGAGCACCTGCCCGAGGGCAAGAAGCTTGACGACATCCACGTGGTGTTCGTGGGCGACTCGCGCGAGGACACGGGCATCATGAGCAAGGAGACCGGCCACATGTGCGCCACGCTGGGGCTGCGCTATACGGTGTGCTCGCCCGAGCGCTACAGCATGTCCGAGGGCGAGCAGGCGAAGATCCGCGCGAAGATGGCCGAGACGGGCGGCACCCTCACGGTCACCGACGACGTGGACGCCGCCGTGGCCGACGCCGACTTCATCGTGCCGGACGTGTGGACCTACTACGGCTACGAGGACGAGGAGGCCGACCGCATGGCCTCGTTCATGCCGAAGTTCCAGCTCAACATGGGCATGCTGGAGAAAGCGCCCGCGCACTGCAAGGCGCTGCACTGCCTGCCGGCCAACCGCGAGGTGGAGATCACGAGCGAGGTGCTCGACCACCCCACGCGCTCGCTCGTGTTCCAGGAGGCGGAGAACCGTCTGCACACCCAGCGCGGCCTGCTGGCGTGGTACCTCTACCCCCGCATGCGCGAGGCCGACGCCAGCCTGAAAGCATACACCGAAGGCAAGGTGCGCGGGTTCTTGGACACGCGTTTGAAGTAGCGCCGCACCTCCGACGTGAAATCATCGACGGCAAAAACGGTGGGTCGCGGCCTCTCTCGGCCGCGGCCCTTCCGCGTTTGCCAAGGTCGCGGAAAACCGGTCCGCACGCGACCCGCCGGAATCGTTTCACGTCGGAGGTTTTTGTGCAGAATCGGCCGATTCGCGTGCAACACCTGTTCTCAAACGCCAGGATGTTTCACGTGAAACATCCTGAGGCTACCCACGCTCGAGCAAAGCCTTCTCAAGATGCGGAACGGGCGAGAACACCTGCTTCTTCCCGCATTCGCTCAGGTACAGGTACCCCATTTGCGCCAGCTTCTTCAGATCCGCGCGAGCAGTGACCAAGGTGACGCCGTTCTCGCGTTCGTAGGTTGCCGAATCGATGCTTTCGGTGGGCTTCATGACGAGGCGCACGAGCAACCTCTGCTGGCGGTGATTGAGTCGGCAGTCGTTCTCCACCGCGGCTCGGCACGCTTCGAGCCGCGCGACCAGGGCATCGGCTTCCCGCTCGATCTCGTCGAGCCCCCGATCCAAGAAGCGCAGCAGCTGCATGATGTAAGGCGTGATGTTGTTGCCGTAGCGGCTGTGCAGGATGGCGCTGCCGAATGCGAAGGGCAACTCGTTCGCGGGAGGCACGCCCAACTCCCAGTCGAGGAGGGCGCGCGAGAACGGCACCGAGGCGAGCGGATCGAGCCCTATGCGCATGAAGGACAATCGCCGCAGTGCGATCTCCATGAACGCGTTCCATCTCGGGAAAGGCCGTTTCTCGCAGATCAGGTCCGAAGCGAGCACGATGGCCAGGATGGGGCTCGGACCGCTCTGCCGGCACGGGTCGACGTGCGCTCCGATGAACTCGAGGCACGATTCCTTCTGGGCGCTATCGTATTTGGCCAGCGGGTCGTCCCCATTGGGATCACCGTAGGCGTCGTAGCTCGTGCGGGGGCGCCGCAGCGGGCGGTACGGCAGCGTTGAGCACCCTTCGTCGAGACGCGTTTGGAGCTCGCCGTACAGCGGGGCGTCGAAGCCCCTATCCCGGTATTCTCCCAGTGATTCCAGGATGCTTGCGGCATTCGCCACCACGCGCTCATCCATCGTGGACGGCTCCTTACCTTTCGACGCGAGCAAGTGCACCGCCTCAAGGCTGATGTCGAGTCCGTCCCGCGTCGCAGCGGCTGAGAGGTCGGCGAAGAGGAACGGATGGTCGGCACGGGCATCTCGATACTGAACGAGCCGCGCACTCAGCGTTCCTCCCGCACGGCTTCGGTAGAGCAGGCGTGTGAGCAGGGCGCTCATTTCCGAGGACACGCTGTACCAGTTGCTGTCCTCCCGCGGCTCTTCGGGCGTTCGGCTTGCGGGCATCTGGAAGCTCGATCCCGTCAGCCGGATGAATTCGACGATCTCCCACATGGTCTCCGGCGCCAGCCCCGCAGGCATGGGCTCCTCTCGAAACCGGCTCCACGGCATGAGCGATCCGACGTGATCGATGACGAACGCGATGACGTCGTCACTGCGGATAAGGTCGCGAACGTCGATGGTTTCGCCGTCGGACACCTGCCATCACCTCCCCGTAATTCCCCTTGCGCCATGATACCTTCGGGCGTTCCTGTTTGCCACTTCGCGCTGATAATATTTTTCAGATATTGCACGAATGCCGTTTGATCTGGGGAAATGCATATCAATTACTTTTATTGCCGCAGTATTCCCGCCTTCCTACAATGAAGTCGCTCCGCAAAGGACGATGCAACGACAAGGAGGAGACAAATGGATCGCAGGGATTTTCTCAAGTGGGGATGCGTCGGTGCCGGCACGGCGATGGTCGCCGGTCTGGCGGGCTGCGCGCCTTCAAGCAAGAAGGAAGGCACGACCGAGGTGACGAACGCAGCCGACGTCGCCTGGACGGAAGAGTACGATGTGGTGGTGGTCGGGGGCGGCGGCGCGGGCTTCTGTGCGGCCATCGAGGCGGCCGAGGCGGGGTCGAGCGTCGTCATCCTCGAAAAATCTCCTGTGTGCGGAGGCGATACCGCGCTGTCGAACGGCATGATGCTGGGCGCGGGCACCCCCGAGCAGGCGTCTCTCGAAGGATGCACGGACGATTCTCCGGAGAAGTTCGCCGAGGAGCAACTCGCCTACGCGCAGGGCTTCGGCAACGCCGAGATGATCAAGGAGATGTGCCTGGAGAGCGCGAAGGCGGTCGATTGGATCGTGAACACGTGCGGCCGCGAATACAGACAGGTGGACGTGGTACCCCCGGTCAACGCGTACACGAACGAATACTACCCTCGCTCGCATTGGGACAACTCGCAGGTAGTTGCCGGCGGGGCGCAGGTGGACACCACGAAGACCCACTTCGGCTGCCTGCAGAAGAAGGCGGACGCGTACGAGGGCATAACCGTCAAGATCAAGACGGAGGTCGTGCACGTGATAGCCGACGGCGGCGAAGTGGTGGGCGTGCAGACGGCCGACGACGAATTCTTCAAAGCGAAGAAGGGCGTCGTGCTGGCAACGTGCTCGATCGGCGACAACATGGAGATGGCGAGGGCGCTCAATCCCCAGCAATACTGGGGCTTGTACCAGCGCGAGGAGAACGGGGCGCCCTGCTTCTACGTGTCGAGCCCCTACAACACCGGCGACGGCATCCGCATGGGCATCGAGCTGGGGGCCGACGTGGTGACGAGCGGCGCATGCGTTATGCTCGACAACATGTACTTCGGGGGAGTGGGCTCAGGACGGGGGATTCCCGAAGAGAACGAGTACAAGTCCACTTCGATCCTCGGGAAGATCATCGTCAATGCGAAGGGCAACCGCTTCCTGCAAGAAGACGCGGACTGGGGCTATATCAGCACCATGCAGTACCTTGAGAACGTGAAGCTGGGCGGCGGAAGCGAACGCAACGACGCGTGGTGCATCGTGGACGGCGATCACGTTCCCGAGGCGTCCGCCATCAGCAAGATGAGGGAGATGGATGCGGAGGGGCGGTTCGTGAAGGTGGCCGACACGCTGGAGGAGCTTGCGGAGGCCATCGGCGTGCCCGCCCGTAATCTGGCGAAGACGGTCGAGACGTGGAACGGCTATTGCGCTGACGGGGTCGACCCCGATTTCGACCGCCGGACCGACTTCGCCCCGATCGTGAACGCGCCCTTCTACGCGGCGAACATCGTGCAGAACTGCTTCGGGGCATGCGACGGCTTGCGCACGGATATCGACACGCGCGTGCTCGATACGCAGGGCGAACCTATCGGGCGCTTGTTCGCGGCCGGCCAAGTTGCCGCGGGCAACTTCACGGGTCCTTTCTATCCCGGCTGCGGATGGGCGGTCCTCGGCACAGTGCACTGGGGACGTAAGGCCGGGCGCACCGTCGCTGCTCTCGAGTCGCGCGAGTAGCCCCTATCGCGTACACATGTTCTCAAAGCCCAGAATGTTTCACGTGAAACATTCTGGGCTTTGTTGTGTGGCGTTTCGTCTCGCCGTGCACGCCCAGACAATTGGCACGGGCATCTGTTTCGGCTGCGATTGTGCTCTTAATGAGAATTAGTTTCGATAGTGGTACCAATCCTTTCCATAACTGATACTATTTTGGAAACAGTTAACGCGGGCCCGCGGGGCTCGCGAGGAAGGGGTTCTCCATGACCATCGACACCACCAAGCTGTACAGCGAGAACGGCGCGCCCGTCGCCGACAACAACCACACGCTCACGGCGGGCGAGCGCGGCCCGATGATGCTGCAGGACAACTGGATGATCGAGAAGCTCGCGCACTTCGACCGCGAGGTCATCCCCGAGCGACGCATGCACGCGAAGGGCTCGGGCGCGTACGGCACCTTCAAGGTGACGGGCGACATCAGCCAGTACACGAAGGCCGCCGTGTTCCAGCCCGGCGCCGAGACCGAGGTGTTCGTCCGCTTCTCCACGGTGGCGGGCGAGCGCGGCGCGGCCGACGCCGAGCGCGACATTCGCGGCTTCGCCATGAAGTTCTACACGCCCGAGGGCAACTGGGACCTCGTGGGCAACAACACGCCGGTGTTCTTCCTGCGCGATCCGAAAAAATTCATCGACCTCAACCACGTGGTGAAGCGCGACCCGCGCACGAACATGCACTCCGCGCAGAGCAATTGGGATTTCTGGAGCAGCCTGCCCGAGGCGCTGCACCAGGTGACCATCGTCATGTCCGACCGAGGCATCCCGGCCAGCTACCGTCACATGCACGGCTTCGGCAGCCACACGTACAGCCTGATCAACGAGCAGAATGAGCGCGTGTGGGTGAAGTTCCACCTCAAGACCAACCAGGGCATCAAGAACCTCACGGACGACGAGGCGGCCCAGATCATCGCGGGCGACCGCGAGAGCCACCAGCGCGACCTGTTCGGCGCCATCGAGCGCGGCGAGTTCCCCAGCTGGCGCTTCTGCATCCAGGTGATGGACGAGGCCACGGCGAAGAACTACAAGGAGAACCCGTTCGACATCACGAAGACGTGGAGCCAGAAGGAGTTCCCGCTCATCGAGGTGGGCACGCTGGAGCTGAATCGCAACCCCGAGAACTACTTCGCCGAGGTTGAGCAGGCCGCGTTCAACCCGCAGCACCTGGTGCCGGGCATTGGCCTGTCGCCTGACAAGCTGCTGCAAGGCCGCCTGTTCGCGTACGGCGACGCGCAGCGCTACCGCCTGGGCGTGAACCACAACCATATCCCGGTGAACCGTCCGCGCTGCCCCTACGCGGAATTCCATCGCGACGGCCAGATGCGCACCGACGGCAACTTCGGCGGCGCCATCGGCTACGAGCCCAACAGCTACGGGCAGTGGCAGCAGCAGGCCGATGCGGCCGAGCCGCCGCTGGATCTGTTCGGCCCCATGGACGCGTGGGATCCGGCCGACGATGCCACCGACATGGAAGGTGTGACCGAGAACATCCGCCTACGCCACGCCGCGCACTGCTACAAGGCCGACCCCGAGTACGGCGACCGCCTGGCCGAGGCGCTCGGCGTTGACGCCGGCCGCGTGCACGAGCTGGCCGCGATGACGCACGAGGAGCGCATGGCCGCCACCGGCCAGCAGGTTCCCGCCCGCAAGCCGGGCGGCGCGCCCCGCGCGTAACAACCAAGGATCCGCAGCAGAAGGGGGCGCGTCATGCCGGCGCGCCCCCTTCGTCACTGCAATCGTCACTTCAATCCTCACTGCAAAATGTAGTGACGATTGCAGTGACAAGTGAGAAATCGAAATGACGATTTCAGGGATGCCCCAATTAATGGCTATTTAAAGGCTATTAATGGCTATTAACTAAAACGCAGAGAGCAAAAAAGGCCATTAATAGCTATTTTTATGCTATTATCTCGTCAAAAGACGCGATGGGGAGCCAAGCATGGACATTCCTTTAAAAGAAAGCCTCACAGTTGAGTTCAAAAGCGACACTTCGGGAAACGCCGCGAAGCACGGGGTTGACGAAGACGCTCTCGTCAATGCGACGGTCGCCATGTTCAATTCCGAGGGAGGGATCCTATACCTGGGGGTCGAAGATGACGGAACTCCGACGGGCCTCAATCCCAAGCATGCCGATCCTATCGGCCTGGCGGCTTTTTTGGCGAACAAAACGATGCCTCCCATCCGCGTGGAAGCCGAGCTCGGTTCTGCTTCAGGCGTCGATGTGCTCGGAATCTCGGTTCCAAAAGGCAACGTTGTGGGGGCCACCTCCGACGGCCGCATTCTGAAGCGGGTCATGCGCGTCGACGGCTCCCCCGAGAACATTCCCATGTATCCGTTCGAAATCGCAACGCGACTTGGCAATCTGGGTAAGCTCGATTTCTCCAACGAGGCGGTGTCGGATGCGACCATGGACGACTTCGATCCTGTCGAGGTGGAGCGTCTGCGCAGGTTGATCGGAAGCCTGCCCGATTCGGACAAGACGCTGCTCGACCTCGAGGACAAAGAGCTTTTCCAAGCGCTCGGACTCGTCCGCATGTTCGGCGGCCAGGCGTATCCCACGGTGGCGGGTTTGCTTCTGGTAGGCCGCGAAACAGCGTTGACCCGCCATGTCCCCACGGCGAAAAGCAGTTTTCAAGTTCTGGAGGGGACCGAGGTCAGGCTGAACATCGAAACGTCGCTGCCGCTTCTTGCCGTTTTCGAGCAGTTCGAGCAGTTCTTCTCTGCCCAAAATCCTTCGCACGAGGCGGACAGGGGCCTCTTCCGCCTGTCGATCGCCGACTATGACAAACGGGCATTCCGCGAAGCGTTGGTGAACGCCTTCGCGCATCGCGATTACACAATATTGCGACCGACGCGCGTACTCATGGACTCAGAGGGGATGACCATCTCGAATCCGGGCGGTTTCGTCGAAGGAATCACCTACGAGAACCTGCTCACCGTCCCTCCTCATGGACGCAACCCCCTGCTTGCCGAAGCACTGAAGCGCGTCGGACTCGCCGAGAAAACGGGGCGAGGGGTGGATCGAATATACGAGGGCTCGCTGCGCTTCGGGCGGCCTCTTCCCGATTACTCAGCTTCTACGGCGAACGATGTGGTGCTTTTCACTCCGCGCGCCCCCTTCGACGCGGCCTTCACCACGATGATCTTCGAGGAAGAGCGTCAATCGGGGAGGCTTTTCACCGTGTTCGCCCTCATGGTCCTTTCGATCATCCGCGACGAACGCAAGGTGACGTTTGGCACTCTCAGAGATGAAACCCATATTGACCAGGGGCGCTTGCATCGTGTTCTGGGCGATCTCATTGAGCGCGGCCTGATTGAATCGCACGGTTCCGGAAAAGCGACTTCGTATCTTCTGTCCGCGCGCGTCTACAAAGAAACAGGGAACGCGCTCGGCTACGTGCGGCAGAAGGGCATCGACGATGTCCGTCATCGGGAGTTGGTGATGGAGCTCGCACGGGTCCAAGGGTCATTGCGGCGTTCCGACGTGTCGGCGTTGCTTCATGTGCCGCTTTCCAAGGCGAGTCTGATTCTTAAGGATCTTGTTGAGGCGGGGAAGCTGCGTCTTGAAGGTTATGGACGCGGTGCCCGCTATTACCCCGCAGATCGAGACTGAGAAAGGCACGACCATGTACACCTTCCTTATCGGCCTTGCCGTGCTGCTGGGCGGCGGCTACCTGTACGGGAAGTTCTGCGAGCGAGTGTTCCATCCCGACCGCCGCACCACGCCCGCGTACGCGCTGGCCGACGGCGTGAACTTCGTCCCCATGAAGCGCTGGAAGAACGCGCTCATCGAGCTTTTGAACATCGCGGGCACCGGCCCCGTGCTCGGCCCCATCCAGGGCATCCTGTTCGGGCCCATCGCGTTCGTGCTCATCCCCATCGGCTGCGTGCTGGGCGGCGCGGTGCACGATTACTTCAGCGGAATGCTCAGCCTGCGCAACAACGGTGCGCAGATGCCCGGCCTCATGCAGCGCTTCATGGGCAAGGGCGTGTACCAGATCTACAACATCTTCGTGTGCCTGCTCATGTTCCTGGTGGGCGTCGTGTTCATCTACACGCCGGGCGACATGCTGGCCGGCAGCGTGCTCGGCTTCTCCACGTCGTTCGTGAACGCGGACACCGGCGCGCCGCTCGGCTTCGAGGCCATGGCGCCCATCCTGGCCATCTACGGCATCATCCTGGCGTACTACCTGGTGGCCACCGTGTTCCCTATCGACAAGATCATCGGGCGCATCTACCCTGTGTTCGGCGCGATCCTCTTGCTGTCGGCGGTGGGCATCTTCGTCGGCCTGTTCCTCACGGGCGGCATCTTCCAGCTCAACGAGCTGTGGGGCGTCTGGCCCGCCTGGGCGAGCATGGAGAACCTCATTCCCATGTTCTTCATCACGGTGGCGTGCGGCATCGTGTCGGGATTCCATAGCACGCAGGCGTGCATCATCGCGCGCTCGGTGAACAGCGAGCTCGAGGGCCGCACTACGTTCTACCTGATGATGATTCTGGAAGGCTTCATCGCCATGATCTGGGCCGCGGCGGCCATGGTGGTGTACAACGCCGGCATCGCCGAGGCGGGCGTGACCGGCGCGGTGGCCGTGGTGGGCGTCATCGCGAAGGACTTCCTCGGCGAGGTGGGCGGCATCGTGGCCATCCTCGGCGTGGTGGTGCTCGCCATCACGTCGGGCGACACGGCGCTGCGCTCGCTGCGCCTCATGCTGGCCGACTACTTCCACATCGACCAGGTGAAGAAGGCGAAGCGCATCGGCCTGGCGCTGGCCATCTTCGTGCCGGTGGCCGCCGTGCTCATCTACTCGAAGCTCGACCCGAACGGCTTCAACGTACTGTGGCGCTACTTCAGCTTCGCGAACGAGGCCTGCGCAGTGTTCGCGTTCGCGCTGATCAGCGTGTATTTGTTCGGGCGGCGCAAACCGGGGGCCATCACGCTCGTGCCGGGCTGCTTCTACATGTTCGTCGTTTCGAGCTACCTGCTGAACGCGAAGATCGGCTTCAGGCTGGACTGGACGCTCGCCTACGTTGCGGCCGGCGTGCTGACGGCGTGCTACGGCGCGCTCGTGGTGCGCGCCGGTCTCAAGCGCCGTGCGCGCATCGAAGGCGGCCAGCTGGATCCCACGCAGTTCGAGACGCCCGACGACACCACTGCCAAGCCCGCCGCCCCCGCGCCGTCGCTCGACGCCGAGCCCGCAGAAGCCGCCGAATAGCATGCCGCCACGAGTTAACCCCCCTATTTCGTTACATTTTTAACCAAATAGGGGGGTTAACTCGTAATCGGGGCGAAAAGAGTATCGACAACGCTCACGGCTTCCCGGAGCGGGTTGCCGAAAACAAAGCGAGCCCCTGCGCGTTGCAGGGGCTCGTGGGGTGCGGATGGTGCCCGAGGCGAGAGTCGAACTCGCACGTCTAGGACAACGGTTTTTGAGACCGCCGCGTCTGCCATTCCGCCACTCGGGCGCAACACGAGAGTATACCGGAAGCCCCGATGGCCGTCGAGGAGAAATCTCCGCTCGCGCCTTTCGATTGTCGCCCGAAACGTACGTTCTGACTCCCTATTTGACGCATAATCCGGCGACCGCATCTTCCTGCTGCACGCGGATCGGGGCTGCCTGACACAAAAATCCTCGACGTGAAAGGCTCGGAAGCGGAAAAGGGCGGCCATCGGCTCCCTGGAGCAGTGGCCTTTGGCGTTTTCCCAGGTCGCGAAACATGGGCACGCGCGCGGATGACCGAAAACCTTTCACGTCGAGGGTTTTCGCGTCGGGAGGGCCCGATTCGCGTGCACCCCCTACCCCGAGGCGCTCGGTTGTGCGCCAAAGGGGTGATCAGAACGTACGTTTTCGCGCCGAAAAGCGTACGTTTCGGGCGACGATGGGCCTGAGGCGAAGAACTGCGCGACAGTCCGTCAACAGGAGTCTGACCCTCTGGCGCGGAAATCGGCCAAGCATCATAATGGAGGGTATGACGAAGGAAGGTGCCCGTGCGCCTTTGCAGGCACGCAACTCGGATAGAGAGGCGGAATCAACCATGGAGCATGAAGACCTGCTCAAGAGGATCGACGCGTACTTGGAGGACAACTGGGACGCGATGGTGGGCGACATCGAGACGCTCGTCCGCATTCCCAGCTTCCAGGAGGACGACAAGAAGGCGGACGGCGCCCCCTTCGGTCCCGGCCCCAAAGAAGCGCTCACGGCCGCGCTCAAGCTGGCGGCCGACATGGGCTTCAAGCCCCATGACGCCGAGGGCTACATCGGCTTCGCCGACTTCCCCGGCGCGTCTGAAACCCAGATCGGCATCATCGGCCATATGGACGTCGTGCCCGCCGGTCCCGGCTGGACCTTCGAGCCCTATGCCGTCACGCGCAAGGACGGCTACCTCATGGGCCGCGGCACGCTCGACGACAAGGGTCCGAGCGTGGTGGCGCTGCACGCCATGAAGTTCTGGAAGGACCTGCAGGACGCGGGCGAGACGCCGCAGTTCCCCTACACCGTGCGCTTCCTGTTCGGCGCGAACGAGGAATCCGGCATGGCCGACGTGGCGTACTACCACGAGCACTACGAAGACCCGGCGTTCCTGTTCACGCCCGACGCGGAATTCCCCGTGTGCTACGGCGAGAAGGGCGGCTACGACGGCACCATCACCAGCAAGGCCATCCCGGCCGGTCAGCGCACCATCGCGGAGTTCGAGGGCGGCGCGGCCACCAACGCCGTGCCCGGCATCGCGCACGCCGTGGTGAAGGCCGACGTCGCCAGCCTGCCCGCCGCCGAGTGCCTCACCATCACGGACGCGGGCGAGGGCCTGGCGCGCATCGAAGCCGCCGGCAAGGGCGCGCACGCCTCCACGCCCGACGAGGGCATCAACGCCATCGGACTCATCGTGGACTATCTGCTGGCCAACGACCTGTGCAGCGCCGACGAGCGCGCCTTCCTCGAGCTCGACCAGAAGCTGCTCAACCACACCGACGGCAGCGGTATCGGCATCAAGAGCGAAGACGAGTACTTCGGCCCGCTCACCGTCATCGGCGGCACCATCAAGCTGGACGGCGAGCGCTTCATGCAGACGCTCGACAGCCGCTTCCCCACGTCCATCACGGCGGCCGAGATCACCGAGCACCTGCGTCAGCTCACCGACGAGATCGGCGCCGACTTCGAGAACACCCTGCTCATGGAGCCGTTCCTGGTGAAGCCGGACAGCCCGGTGATCCAGGCGCTGCTCAACGCCTACAACGAGGCCACCGGCGAGGACGCCAAGCCCTTCACCATGGGCGGCGGCACGTACGCGCGCGAGTTCAAGAGCGGCGCGAGCTTCGGCCCCGAGAAGCCGTGGGAGAAGAACCCCGAGTGGGTGGGCATGATGCACGGCCCCGACGAGGGCGTGAGCGAGGAGCTGCTGAAGCAGTCGTTCCGCATCTACGCCCTCACGCTGGACAAGCTGATGGCGCTGGATCTGAAGTAGAAGCACCTCGGAGCGCGTCGCGCGGCACCGAAGGCAGTGTCGCGCTGGCGCGCTCCCTTTGTAGGGGCGGGCTGCTGCCCGCCCGGTACAACGCTCCCTTGCGGCTGCTGCGTCGGCGCGCTCCCCCCTTGTCATCCTGAGCGGAGGCGCGAAGCGCCGGAGTCGAAGGATCCCGCGCGGCGCCAGCGAAAACGCGCTACGTCATCCTGAGCGAGCGAACCCCCCCCCCCCACCCCCCCGCACCGTCATGCCGCACCCCCCACCACGACACCTCCACCCCCCCCCCGCCCCCCCCCCCCACCCCCTCCACAACACCGTCCCCTCCGCGCAACCGCCCTAGCCCCCCCCCCTCCCCGAAAGGCCTGCTATGACAAACCCCCTGCAACTCGAACGCGAACCCGGCGGCCGCATCGTGCTGGAGGGCCTGCCGAACACGCGCGACGTGGGCGGCATCCCCGCTGCCGATGGCCGTTTCGTCAAGCACGCGCGCCTCATCCGCTCCGGCGCGCTGCACGGCGCCACCGACCGCGACCTGGCCACGCTCACCGACGACTTCCGCCTGCGCCTGGTCATCGACCTGCGCACCGAGGAGGAACGCCGCGAGAAGCCCGACCCCGAGGATCGCCTCCCCGGCGTGCGCTTCGACAACGCGCCGCTGCTGAGCGCCTCCACGTTCGGCGTCACGCGCGAAGGCGGCATGATGCAGGCGCTCAAGGCGCTGCGCACGCTGAAGAAGAATCCGGCCAGCATCATGGAGAACGTCTACGAGCGCATGGTGCTCGACGAGCAGAGCCAGCAGGGGTTCGCGCAGTTCTTCGCCGACGTGCTGGCTGCCGAAGAGGGCGCCGTGCTGTGGCACTGCACCATCGGGAAGGACCGCGCCGGCTTGGCGGCGGCCCTGCTGCTGCACGCGCTGGGCGCGCCGCGGGACGCCATCGAGCGCGACTACCTGGCCACCAACGAGTACGTGAAGTCCGAGACGCAGAACATCATGGACGCCCTGTCGTCGTTCGGCCTGGCTGGCAAGCTGGATGACAGCATCCATGTGATCAACTCGGCCGATGCGCGCTTCCTGAACGCCGCCTTCGACGCCATCGAGCGCGAATACAGCAGCCTGGACGCCTACGTCCGCGACCAGCTGCACGTTTCCGACGCCCAGCGCGAAACCCTCCGCACCCGCTACCTCACCGACGCCCCGCAAGGGTAGGGGAGCGGGCGCCCCTTCTGTCATCCTGAGCGGAGCGCGCCAGCGCATCCCCTTTGTCATCCTGAGCGGAGCGCGTCAGCGCATCCCCTTTGTCATCCTGAGCGGAGCCGTGTGGAGCGGCGCGCCCCTTCTGTCATCCTGAGCGGAGCGCGCCAGCGCGTAGTCGAAGGATCCCGCGCGGCGCCAGCTGGAAGCGTCACGGCTGGCGCCGCAGGGGATCCTTCGACTCGCTTCGCTCGCTCAGGATGACAAGCAGAGGGCTTCGCTCGCTCAGGATGACAAGCAGAGGGCTTCGCTCGCTCAGGATGACAACAAGATCGCGCGCTACATCGGGACGCGGTCTGTCAGCGCGCCGATCGCGACAACCTGCGCGCCGCGGGACGTTCTCCATCTTTCCTCCATATGCGCTGATGCCGTGCTGGTGTAGTGCCCCTGCTAGCATGAGGCAATTGCAGAGGTTCAACCAAAACTGTACGAGTGGGTTTGGCGGCGCGCAAGGCGACTGTTCGCCCGAGCCGGATGGAAGGAGAGAACGAGGATGCTGAAAACAATGACGAAATCGCTCAGGGGGGGGGGTGCGCTGATTTTAGCGGCGGTCTTGGCGCTGTCGCTGATCCCCGTAACTAAGGCCTGGGCTGGAAACTATACTTTGACCTATGATCATGATGCTGGTTTCGAAGTTTCAGTCGCCGACAATCAATCTGATCAGTGGGACAAGATCACGATCACGCTCAAGCCCGGTTGTTCGTGGACGACCCCGCCGACTTTGGCTCATAACCAGTCGACCGGTGTCTATTTCGAGCAGGCGAAGCCGAGTCGCAGCGATCCCAACAAGTACGAAGCTTCAATCTTTGAGACTTGCCCTGCCGGCACCGTCTTCACCATCACGGGAGCGGCGTCTGCCACCTACACCGCCCAGGTCCGCACCGACCAGCTTGAGAATGCGAGCGCCTCGCTCGACAAGACCTCGGACATCGCCCCCACTGACGTCGTGACGCTCACCATCACGCCCGACGAGGGGTACGCGTTCAACTCGGCTCCCAGGGTCATTCCCGACGGTTTCACTGCGGGCGCGGTTGAGCCTGGCGAGAACGGCACCTACACCTGCCAGCTCTCCGCGTTCACGAGGAACACCACTGTCATTGTCTCCGGCGTTGCCGAAGCGGCCAGGTACCCCGTGACGCTCAATACGGCCAACCTCAAGAACGCGACCGCACTCACCGATTTCGACGATATCGCGACCAATGAGCTCGTTGAGGTTACCGTCACGCCCGCCCAGGGCAAGGTGTTCACCGATCCTCCCCGCATGGAGGCCACCAATGCGCACGTTTATAAGCAACTCGCGTGGGTCGAGGCCGACAGCTGCTACTCCGGCAAGATCGACAACCCCACCGGACCCGTCACCATCACGGTGACCGGAGAGGCCAAGGATCCCGCCTACACCGCCACGCTCATCACCTCCGGCCTCAAGGGCGCCTCGGCTTCCCTGAGCAAGAGCACGGACATCAAGGCGAATGACACGGTCACCGTTACCGTCACGCCCGAGGCGGGCAAGGCCTTCGCTTCCGCGCCCGGCATCGGCGCGACCAACGCCACGGTCGGAACCCCCACGAAGAAGGCCGACGGATCCTACACCTGCGCCATCACCGGCTTCTCGGGCAACTCCAACATCACGGTGACCGGCGAGGCCACGGCCGCCGACAAGCCTGTCATCAAGGTCACCGGCAACGGCACCCATGTGGTGGGCGCGGGCGGCACGCTCACGTTCACCTGCTCGCTGCCGCTGGAGGACCTGATCAAGGTGTTCGTGGACGGCAAGGAGCTCGACAAGGCCAACTACGACGCCAAGTCCGGCAGCACCATCGTCACGCTGAAGGCCGCCTACCTGGACACGCTCGCCGAGGGCAAGCACACCATCAAGCTCTCCTACACGGGCGACCGCGCGGCCTCCCTCGACTTCACGGTGGCCAAGGCCAAGCCCCTGCCCACCGACGACAAGAACGACGGCTCCAAGATCGCCAAGACCGGCGATCCGCTGAGCGCCGCCCCGCTTGCGGGTGTCGCCGGCATCGCGCTTCTGGCCGGCGCCGTCGCCCTGCGCAAGAAGGCCCAGCAGAAGTAGCTCGGCCGCAGAGCAGGACCCTCCCGCCGAGCGTCGCGAACCCCCGCGGCGCTCGGCTTTTTCATGCCGCCGGCCCGGCGCCGCTGCGTCCTTCCCCCCGGATTTCGGCCGCTCGTGCCGAAAAAACTCAGAATCCCTCCTTTTGCGCCCCTTTATGAAGCAGAGCTGGTGTAGTGCGCTCATTACCATGACGTGGTTGCAATAGTTTTGTGAGAGATACGGCGGATTCGCCCGACGGAAGGAGAAAGAAGGATGCTGAGAACAATGACGAAATCGCTCAGGGGGGGGGGTGCGCTGATTTTAGCGGCGGTCTTGGCGCTGTCGCTGATCCCCATGACTAAGGCCTGGGCCGCAAATTATAACATGGACGAGATGGGCTGGCACCAAGTTCTTGTCGCAGACGATACGATTGATGGCGGCGGCCGACCTTTGGAAAAGATTATCTACAAAGACAAGGACGGCGCGGTTATCGCCACCGATGAGCGCACGGGTTCCGGATATCCCTACGACATTCGGAGCATAGAGAGCGGCGGTGCAACTTACGCCCAATGGCAAGCCGAGCCTAGGGTTCCCGTCGATAAGTACCAGCTGACCCTCCTCGGCACCCCCTCAATTACCAGGTACCCCGTCACGCTCGTCGCAGGCGACCTCAAGAACGCGACCGCCGTTACCGACTTCGACGATATCGCGGCCAGCGAGTTCGTTGAGATTACCGTCACGGCCGACGAGGGCAAGGTGTTTATCGATGACCCCGTCATGACGGTCGAGGGCGCGCACGTTCTCAAGGAGCTCGCGTGGGTCGACGCCGACGGCTGCTACTCCGGCGAGATCGACAACCCGACCGGACCCGTCACCATCACGGTGACCGGTGAGGCCAAGGATCCCGTCTTCACCGCCACCGTTAACACCACCGGCCTCAAGGGCGCAACCGCCGAGCTCTCCAAGACCTCCGACATCAAGGCCGACGACCCGGTGAACGTCACCATCAAGCCCGCCGCGGGCAAGCGCTTCGATGCCGCGCCCACGATGACCCTGGACGGCGCCGCCGTCAAGTACCCCCTGCAGAAGCGCCCGGCCGACGGCGCCTACGTGGGCACCATCTCCACGTTCACGAAGAACGCCACCGTCACCGTGGCCGGCGAGGCCGTGGACGCCTGGTCCGCCACGCTCGACAAGGCCGGCCTCAAGGGCGGCACGGCCCGCCTGTCCCCGACCGACGGCCTCGGCCCCGACTCCGTCTCCGTGCTCACCGTCACCTTCGACTCCAACAAGACCGTCACCTCCGCACCGGTGGTCACCGCCGACAACGCGAAGGTCAAGCTGGCCAGTCAGAACGGCAACGCCTACACCTACGAGATCAACGAGTTCACCGGCAACACCACGGTCACGGTGACCGGCGAGGCCGTCAAGCCCGACATCACCGTGGGCGGCAACGGCACGCACGTGGTGGGCGCGGGCGGCACGCTCACGTTCACCTGCTCGCTTCCGCTCGCCGACCTCCAGCGCGTGCTCGTGGACGGCAAGACGGTGGTGCCCTCCAACTACGACGCGAAGTCCGGCTCGACGGTCATCACGCTGAAGGCCGCCTTCCTCGACACGCTGTCGGTGGGCAAGCACACGCTCAAGCTCGCCTACTCCGGCGACCGCAGCGCCTCCGTGGACTTCACGGTGGCCAAGACCGGCACCGGCGGCAACGGCGGCAATGGCGGCAATGGCGGCAACGATTCCAAGATCGCCAAGACCGGCGACCCGCTTGACGCCGCTCCGCTGGCAGCCGTGGCCGGCGCCTCCGGCATCGCGCTTCTGGCCGGCGCCGCCCTGCGCCGCAAGAGCCAGCAGAAGTAACGCATCCGCGTAGAAGGACCCTCCCGCCGAGCGTCGCGCACCCCCGCGGCGCTCGGCTTTTCCTTTCCGCAGCCGGCGTACGGCGCGCCCGCGCGGCGACCGGTAACCGGCGAACAGTCATGGTAATTTCCGATATTCCGTCTTTTCCGCTGATTCCGGCCGCCTTGATTTATAATGGCACCTGAGAGAAGACGCTCGATTCCACCAAGGGGTTCAGAGGCTAGGAGGTCCACGTGTTGAAGGCCATGATCGTTGATGACGAAGCTCCCGCGCGTTCTGAACTGAAGTTCTTGCTCGACGAGCTGGGCCAGACCGAGGTGGTGGCCGAGGCGGCCAGCGTGCGCGAGGCCATCGAAAAGCTCAAGGAATACCCCTGCGACGTCATGTTCCTGGACGTCAATATGCCCGAGGCCACGGGCCTGCAGCTGGCCGAGGCGCTACAGCACCTCAAGTTCCCGCCGGCCGTGGTGTTCGTCACGGCGTACAGCGAGTTCGCGCTCGAGGCGTTCAAGGTGAGCGCCATCGACTACTTGGTGAAGCCGGTGGAGACGGAGCGCCTGGCGCAGGCCATCTCCCGCGTGCGCGAGCATGTGTCGCTGCACGTGCAGGCGCAGAAGTCCGAGCGCATCCCCGTCGAGAAGGGCGGCAAGAAGATCCTCATCGGCATCGACAAGATCCGCTTCGTCATGGCGCGCGACGACTACGCCTATCTGCAAACGGACACCGACCGCTACTTCTCCACGGTGAGCCTGGCCCAGCTGGAGAAGCGCCTGGACGGCCACGGGTTCTTCCGCGTGCACCGTGGCTATCTGGTGAACCTGTCCATGGTTGAGGAGATCGAATCGGTGTCGGGCGGCACGCTGCTGCTCACGCTGAACGGCGCCGAAGAGAAGATCCCCGTGTCGCGCCGCCGCGTCTCCGCGCTCAAGAAGGCGCTCGGCCTGTAAGGCGCGCCCCGCCCGCTCATCGTCCCGTAGGGCAAGGGCTCTGCCCTTGCTGCCACCTGCGGGGCGATCGCGTCCCATCGGCAAGGACAGAGAACCGACGTGGCGGGACTTTTGATGCAGCTCCCTTTTCGCTTCCGGCGCGGTGCGTTGGAGGCTTGATTTCCCCCGATCGCTCTCAGCTCGCGTGTTTGGTGTAGGTTTGATATGCAAGCCCGAGTATGGTGAACGCGAAAGGAGGCCTCGATGATGACAACCATGCGGAAGCGTTTCATGGCAGTCGGGTGCGCGGCGGTGCTGGCATGCTGCCTGACGGCCGGATTGGTCGGGTGCAGCTGCAGCGGCGAGGTGGCCAAAAAGGAGAGCGGCCAGACCGAGCAGAAGAAAACCGAGCCGAAGCAGCCCGAGAAGAAGCAGGACGACAAGAAGGCCGTGCCGAACGTCGTGGGCATGACGAAGGACGACGCGCAGCGCGTGGTGGCCGACGCGGGCTTCAAGGTGGGCGCAGTCACCGAGGAGGAGAGCGAGACGGTGGCCGCCGGCATGGTGGTGAAGCAGACCCCCGACGTCAAGACCGAGGTGGCTGCGGGAACCTCCATCGACCTCGTCGTGTCGAAGGGCGTGCAGAAGCCCCCCGAGCAGGTGGCGGTGCCCGATCTGACCGGCATGACCCAGACCCAGGCCGAGGACGCGCTGGCGAAGGCAAAGCTCGTCTCCAAGGCGGAGGATCCCGTGTACAAGGGCGACGTCGATCCCGGCAGGATATTCTCGCAGTCCGTCGCCGCCGGGACGAAGGCCGACGCGGGCACCACGGTCAGCTTCACCGTGGCGCTCGGCAAGGAGGTGGCGGCCGTGCCGTCCGTCATCGGCAAGGCGCGCGACGCGGCCGTGGCGGCGCTGACAGACGCCGGGTTCAACGTGGACGTGGTGGAGGCGTACCATGCGAGCGCGGCTGCGGGCACCGTGTCCAGCCAGAACCCCAATCCGAAGATCCAGTGCGTCAAAGGCACCACGGTGACGCTTCTCGTGTCGAAGGGCCCCGCGCCGTCTCCTAAGGAGCAGGTGCCGGTGCCCGATCTGGCGACGCTTTCGCTGCCGCAAGCCCAGGACGTCCTGGCGAGTGCGGGCCTGGTTTGCAAGTTCACCGGCAATGAGGACGGCTACGTCGTGGCTCAGAGCATCGTGGCGGGAACGAACGTCGATCGCGGGGCAACCGTGACCGTCACTTTGGAAGAACCCTATACGCAAGGTGCGACCGAAGGAGAGGCGACGCTATGAAGAAGATTCTGAAGCTCACGTTGATCGGGGCGTGCCTGGCGGCGCTCGTCGGCGTCCTCGCGGCATGCGGCTCGCCCGCGCAGGGCGGCCGGGAGGGAGTGGTTCCGGCCGACGACGAGGCCACGGTTCAGTTCGACGGCGGCGAGCTGCTGTACTCCCAGGGCGACATGATAGTGATGCTCGACGGCAACGCGACCACCGGGTACGAGTGGACCAGCGAGATCACGGGCTCGACGGTGACGCAGGACATGGACGAGTACGTCGAAGAGGGCGGCGCGATGGACGAGGCCGGCAAGGACGCGGTGGCCGGAGCGGGCGGCGTGCACATGTTCGGCTACAAGGCGAACGGCTCGGGCGACGCGTCCATCACGCTGAAGTACGCGCGCTCGTGGGAGGAGTCCCCTGACGACAAGACCGTGGTCATCGAGGTGACCGTCCAAGACGGCATGTTCACCAAGGTCGCCGCGAAGTAACCGCGGCCCAACCGATAACCCTCCCGGGGCCGCCTCCAAGCGGCCCCTTTTTGATGCCCCCGAGCCCCCTTTGTCATCCTGCGCGCAGCGACGAAGATGCCCTCCCCCTGTCTGAGCGCAGCGCGCAGCCATCCCCCTTTGTCATCCTGAGCGGAGCGCGCAGCCATCCCCCTTTGTCATCCTGAGCGGAGCGCGCAGCCATCCCCCTTTGTCATCCTGAGCGGAGCGCGCAGCGCGGAGTCGAAGGATCCCCTGCGGCGTCAGCCGAGAAACTTCCAGCTCACGCCGCACGGGATCCTTCGACTCGCTTCGCTCGCTCAGGATGACATCCCGCGTGGAAGTGGCAGGATTTTTCGGCTGTGGCACGCGCGGCGAGTTCGCGAATTTCGCGACCTGGGGAAACACCGGCGCCCGCGCGTCCGTGCCGCCCGATTTCCGCCCGATCCGTGCCACAGCCGCAAATTCCTGCCACTTTACGCAAGACTCATCTTCCTTATTTCAGGTTATGATACAACCTGAAATAAGGAGAAACTGTATTTCAGCTTTATGAAGGCTCACCTTTCCTTATTTCAGGTTAAAGTAAAACCTGAAATAAGGAGGCGGTTCATGGGCACATTGCATCGAGAGTTTTGGATAAGCGAAGGCATGGGAAGAACGCGGCGCGAGCGGCAAAGCGGTGCGTACTTCTACTACCTTCCTGGGATGCTGAAGAACATGGGCGTGGCGCTTGAGCCCGATGTGGTGGGAGACGTGGGTCGAGCCGAGCAGGCGATCGCCGCGCTGAACGAACGAGTGCGCGCGCTTCGCAGCTCGGAGGGAATCGCGCGGCTTCTTCTGCGCGCGGAGGCGGTGTCCTCGTCGTACATCGAAGGCCTGTCGATTGGGACGAGACGGCTTCTTAAAGCGGAGATGAACCTTGGCGACCGCACCGCGTTCCGTCATGATGAATCCGCAGCCGAAGTCGTTGGCAATATCCACGCCATGCAGGACGCCCTCGCGGCGGCCGAGGCTGACGAGACGATCACCGTCGACACGATACTCGCGATTCACCGGGCTCTTTGCGCAGGTACGCGCATCGATCGGTACGGAGGCAAGCTGAGAGATCGTCAAAACTGGGTCGGCGGCAATTCGTACAATCCCCTCTCGGCTGATTATGTTCCTCCGGCGCCTCAGCATGTGGAAGGCTTGCTCGATGATCTTGCGCAGTATTGTAATGATCGGGTCGTTTCACCCATCGTGCAGGCTGCGCTTGTCCATGCCCAGTTTGAATCTATCCATCCTTTCGTTGACGGCAATGGGCGAACCGGGCGCGCTCTCATCCATCTCGTCCTGAGGCGTCGGGGCCTGGCACCCCGTCTCGTGCCGCCGGTGTCCCTCGTTCTTGCGACGCATTCGGAGAGCTACGTGCAAGGCCTCACGGGTTTTCGCTACACCGATTCAGAGGGCGAAGTGGCTGTTCGCGACGGAATCAACGAATGGGTCTCGTTCTTTGCCGGCGCATGCCTCGCTTCATGCGAGGAGGCCGAGCGTTTCGAACAAAGCGCCGACGTCTTGCAGGCTGCATGGCGCGAGCGTCTGGGTGCCGTGCGCAAGAACTCAGCGCTCGACCTTCTGCTGGAAGAGCTGGTAGGCATGCCGGTGTTCACGGTAAAGTCGGCGGTCGCCTCGATTGGGCGCGCGACGAGCGCCACCACGGCGGCGATCGAACGCTGTGCAGAATCGGGCATCGTAAAGCCCATCGGAAGCCAAAAGCGTAACCGGACGTTCGAAGTGCCCGAGGTGATCAACGAGTTCAATATCTTCGAGCGGCGGCTAGCGAGCCCCGTGGGGGACACAAGCGCGGCGAAGCCGGTGCGCGCCGTGCCCGAGAACCTTCGACGCGGCCGGTGAGGATTCTCGCAGCGAGCAGCGAGGTTCCCAACAGCCGAAAAATCCTGCCACTTCCACGCGGGATGTCATCCTGAGCGGAGCGCGCAGCGCGGAGTCGAAGGATCCCCTGCGGCGTCAGCCGAGAAACTCCCAGCTCACGCCGCACGGGATCCTTCGACTCGCTTCGCTCGCTCAGGATGACATCCCGCGTGGAAGTGGCAGGATTTTTCGGCTGTGGCATGCGCGGCGCGTTCGCGAATTTCGCGACCTGGGGAAACACCGGTGCCCGCGCGTCCGTGCCGCCCGATTTCCGTCCGATCCGTGCCACAGCCGCAAATCCTTGCCACTTCCGCAGCGGGGCCCGCTTCGCGCGCGAAAAAAGGCGGCTCCCCGGGATGCAGTACCGGGAAGCCGCCATGCGAGAGGGGGATGGCTTGGTTTAGTAGGCCTTGAAGGAGCTCTTCGGGGCCAGGCAGATGGGGCAGGCGGTGAAGTTCTCGCCCTTGTGGATGTAGCCGCAGATGGGGCACAGGTAGTACTTGCCGTCGAACGGGGTGTCGATGGTGGTGTACGCGTCCATGTACAGCTTCGCGTGGTAGGCCTCGGCCAGCTTCGCGCGGGTGAACACCTGCACGGCCTTGTTGTTGCCTTCCTCCTGCGCCTTCTTGATGAAGGAGGGGTACATGTCGGACGTCTCGTAGATCTCGCCGTTCGCGCCGCTGATCAGGTTGATGTCGCTCTCGTGCTCCTCGACCGTCGGCGGCTCGGGCTTCTCGGTGGCGGGGTCGATCTCCTTGGCCAGGTCGTACTCCAGGCCGATGTGGATCTTCTCGGCGTCGGCGGTGCACTGGAACAGGCGCGCCAGCACGTCGAAGCCTTCTTTTTCGGCAACCTTGGAGAACGCCTCGTACTTCGTGGTGGCGCCGGTCTCGCCCGTGATGGCGGACATCAGGTTCTCGTAGGTGGTGCCCACGGCGGTCTTGCTGTCGTACATGATGTTGAAGTTGCTCGCGGTTCCGGCATCGGGCATCGCCGTGGGCTCAAGCACCTCGGCCACGTACTCGCTGGAAGCGCCGTCGGCCTTGGCGGCGTCGTCAGCGGCGGGCTCGGCGGCTGCCTTGGGCTCCTCCGGGGCCGCGCAGGCGGCAAGGATGCCGAGCGTGGAAAGCGAAGCGGCGCCGACGGCCGCGCCTTTGAGCAGATTGCGCCTCGAGATTTCAGACATGTGCGATTCCTCCCTATGGTTTCTTGACGAGCCCTCCTCAGTGGCTCGTTTTGATATCGATACTATATATCAATAAGAAAGAAGAATCAACAGTGAAATACTGTTAATTTGGAATTATTATCGACAAGCAGGACAGCGCGCGTCATGTCCCCCTGTCGCGCACGATCTTCGCTCCGAAAACACGCCTCAGCGCACGAGGCGTGTTTTCGGAGCGAAGATCCGCCTCCCGCATGCTTCCATCGTTTCCATTGCGTAACTGAGGGCCCGGATGCACATCTCGTTCACATCTCCATCACAACGCCAAACAAGGCGAGCCGCTTTCCGCGTCGTTTGCTAGAATGGGGAGAATTACGCAGAAAGAAGGTGCCCATGCTGTCTGGTGATATGGAAAAACTGTATCCTTCCGCCAAGACGCTCGTGAAAGAGTGCGTCGCCAGCCGTCTCCACGACCGGGACGCGAGCCTCTACAGCTTCACGGACGAGGCGCGCGCCTGCGCCGAGCGGTACATGGGGTGGACGGACCTCGCCAGCAATCCGCCTTATCCGCTGGACAAGATCCAGAGCTTCGCGAACTCCATCATCGCCCAGGGGCTCAAGACCGTGGTGCTCATCGGCCAGGGCGGCTCCACGCAGGCGCCCATGACCATCACGAAGTACAACAAGCCCGACTCGTCGAAGATCTCCTTCAAAACGCTCGACTCCGACTCGCCCGTGCGCATGCGCGCCATCCTGGCCGAGGCAAAGCCCGAGACCACGCTGTTCATCATCTCGTCGAAGAGCGGCGGCACCATCGAGCCGCGCCTGGCCCTGCGCGCCGTGCGCGACGCGGTGGCCGACCGCATGCCCGAGGAGGAGTTGGTGGGGCATCTGGTGGCCGTCACCGATCCCGGCTCGGAGCTGGAGCGCCAGGCGCGCGAGGAGGGCTGGGCCGCCGTGTTCTCCGGGGAGCCGTCCGTGGGCGGGCGCTTCTCGGCGCTGTCCGTGTTCGGCCTGCTGCCGGCCGCGCTCGTGGGCATCGACCTCGAGGACTTCATGAGCCATGCCGTGGAGGCCGAGCGCCGCTGCGCCGAGGACGCCATCGACAACCCCGCCATCGGCCTGGCCGCCTTCCTGTACGACAACTACCTGCACGGACGCAATAAGTTCTCGTTCCTCACGCCCAAGCGCGGCCGCGTGCTGGGCCTGTGGATCGAGCAGCTGGTGGCCGAGAGCCTGGGCAAGGAGGGACAGGGCATCCTGCCCAACATCGAGATCGACTCGCTGCTGCTCACGAAGGACCCGGGCGACCGCAGCGTCATCATGTACCAGACGCGCACGGACCTCTGGGACGAGCGCAAGAACTTCGAGATGAGCCTGTCCTACATCGACCCCACCATCCCGCGCGCCAACTTCAGGATCGACTCGGTGGAGGAGCTGGCCGAGCATTTCATCATGTGGGAGTACGCCATCGCCATGTGCGGCTACCTCATGAAGATCTGCCCGTTCGACCAGCCCGACGTGGCCTCCGCGAAAGCCGTCGTGCTCGACATCCTCAAGGACGGCCAGCCCGAGCCGGATTTCGTGCAGGATTTCATCGACGACGTGCACATGGGCGAGGTGGAGGTGCGCCTGTCGCCGTGCTTCAAGGACTGCACCGACGTGCGCGGGGCGCTGCGGGCGCTGCTGGGCAGCATCCAGCCGGGCGATTTCTTCGCGCTGAACGCGTTTCTGCCGTTCACCGGCGAGGGCCGGCGCGAGGCGCTCGAGACCATCCGCCACGGCGTGGCCGACAAACGCGGCGTGGTATCCTGCCTGGAAGTGGGGCCCCGCTACCTGCATTCCACCGGGCAGCTGCACAAGGGCGGCCCGAACTGCGGCGTGTTCCTCATCCTGTCGGCCGACGAGCTGAAGGATATCCCGCTGGGGCAGGAGGCCGAGAGCCTGGGGTCGCTCGCGAAGGCGCAGGCCTCGGGCGACCTCGTGACGCTGGCCGATCGCGGCCGTCGCTGCGTGCACCTGCACCTGCCCGACAACTCGGGCGTGACGCTGCGCGAGCTGGCCGAGGTGATCATGGGCATCTTGGAGGAGCTCGAGGCGCCGGCGAGGTAAGGGCGTCCAACGCGAACGAGTGTTTCACGTGAAACATCGAGGGCGGCCGGCCGGGGCCGCCCTCTTGGATTGAAGCGGAGGCGGCGAGATGATCGAAGCGCTCGACATACAGGTGAAGGGCATCGTGCAAGGGGTGGGCTTCCGCCCCTTCGTGTACCGGCTGGCGAAGAAATACCTGGTGAACGGCTGGGTGCTGAACGCCACCGACGGCGTGTTCATCCACGCGGAGGCCGAGGGCAAGCTGCTGGACGAGTTCGTGCTGGAGCTTTCCGAGAACCCGCCGGCTGCCTCGCGCGTGGAGGAGATCGACCTCAAAGAGGTGCCGCTGGAGGACTTCGACTCCTTCGAGATCCGATTCTCGGACGCCGGCGCGGTGGAGAAGACCACGCTTGTGTCGCCCGACCTGGCCACGTGCGACGACTGCGTGCGCGAGCTGTTCAACCCCAACGATAGGCGCTACCGCTACCCGTTCATCAACTGCACGAACTGCGGGCCGCGCTTCACCATCATCGAGAAGCTGCCCTACGACCGCAAGAGCACCTCGATGAAGGACTTCCCCATGTGCGAGCGCTGCGCCCGCGAGTACGGCGACCCGCTCGACCGCCGCTTCCACGCGCAGCCCGACGCCTGCTTCGAGTGCGGTCCGCACCTGAGCTGGCGCGAGCACGAAGGCGGCGACATCGCTGCACCGCACGGGCCGGTGACGTGGGGAAACACGCTCGAGGAGAGCGACGCCATCCTCGCGCGCGCCGTGGAGCTTTTGGCGGCGGGGAAGATCCTGGCGGTGAAGGGCCTCGGCGGCTTCCACCTGGTGTGCGACGCGAACAACCCCGACGCCGTGGCGCTTTTGCGCGCCCGCAAGCGCCGCGAGGGCAAAGCGTTCGCGGTGATGGCCGCCTCGACCGACGACGTGCGGCAGGTGTGCGAGGTGAACGACGCGGAAGCTGCCGTGCTGGAGGGCTCCCAGCGCCCCATCGTGCTGCTGAAGAAGCGCCCGGACGCCGCCTTCGCGCCGGGGTTGGCCGACGAGCTTCCCGAGCTCGGCGTCATGCTCCCCTACACCCCCCTGCAACACCTCCTGCTGGCCGACTTCGCCGATGTGACAAAGGGACGGGGCAATTGTCACATCCCTCTGCTCGTCATGACCTCGGGGAACATCCATGACGAGCCCATCGTCACCGACGACGAGGACGCTTGCGAGAAGCTGTTCGCCGTGGCCGACGCCATCCTGGGCCACGACCGCGCTATTCGCGCGCGCTACGACGACTCGGTGGTGCGCATCGTCAAGGCCGGCAGCGCGGGCGACGCCGTGCAGTTCATCCGCCGCGCCCGCGGCTACGCGCCCTTGCCGCTGGCGATGCCCGCGAGCGAAGGCACCGCGTCCATCCTGGCCGTGGGCCCGGAGCAGAAGAACACGTTCACGCTCACGCGCGACGCGGAAGCGTTCGTGTCGCAGCACATCGGCGACATGGAGAACGCGGAGACCTACGACGCGTGGCTCACGGCGAAGGACCGCTACGAGACGCTGTTCGAGATCAAGCCCGACCGCCTGGCCTGCGACAAGCATCCCGAGTACCTCGCGTCGAAGTGGGCGCACGACGAGAGCCGCGCGTGCGGCCTGCCGCTTGTCGAGGTGCAGCATCACCACGCGCACATCGTGGCCGTGATGGGGGAGCACAACCTGCCCGGTCCCGTGTGCGGCATCGCGTTCGACGGCACGGGCTTCGGCGAGGACGGCGCCATCTGGGGCGGCGAGGTGCTGCTGAGCAACCTGCGCGCGTTCGAGCGGTTCGCGAACTTCGCCTACGTGCCCATGCCCGGCGGCGCGGCGGCGGTGAAGCACCCGCTGCGCATGGCCTACGGCGTGCTGTGGGCCTTCGACCTGCTGGAACACCCCGGCGCGGCCGATGCGCTGGCGACCCTCAACGAGCAGGCGGCCGTGTGCGAGCAGATGATCGATCGCGGCCTGAACACGCCTATGACCTCGTCGGTCGGCCGCCTCTTCGACGCCGCAAGCGCCCTCCTGGGCGTGTGCACCGAGCCGAAATACGAAGGCGAGCCCGCCATCCTGCTGGAAGCCGCAGGTTGTCATCCTGAGCGAGCGCAGCGCCCCCCCTGTCATCCTGAGCGAGCGAAGCGAGTCGAAGGATCCCCCGCGGCGCCAGCTGAAAACGCCAATGGCCTGACGGCCCGCACGGGATCCTTCGACTCCGGCGACTACGTCGCCTCCGCTCAGGATGACAATTCGGCCGAGCGCTATGCCATCGCGGTCGTCAAGAACACGGCCACGGCAACAAGCACGGCGCAGGACACGTCGGTCGTGCTCTTCGACGCGGCGCCTACGTTCAAGGCGCTGCTCGACGACAAGGCGGCCGGCGTGCCCACCGCGACCATCGCGCGGCGCTTCCACGACGCGTTCGTGCAAGCCATCGTCATGGCGGCCGAGCTCGTGCGCGGCATGTACGACATCGCTACGGTCGCCCTCTCCGGCGGCGTCTTCATGAACCGCTACCTGATCGAGCACGCGCTGGCAGCGCTCGAGGCCGCCGGCTTCACCGTGGCCGTCAACCGCGATTTGCCGCCCAACGACGGCTGCATCTCGTTCGGCCAAGCTGTGGTAGCATGGGCTTCGAACAACGAAGAAGGAGAGCAGCCATGTGCCTAGCCATACCCGCGCAGATCACCGAGCTTAAAGACGGTAGCCTGGCGACGGTCGACATCCTCGGCGTCACGCGCGACATCGCCGTCGACCTCACGCCACATGCCTCCGTGGGCGATTTCGTCCTGGTGCACGCCGGTTTCGCCATCGAGGTGGTGGACGCCGACTACGCCCAGGAAACCATCGACCTCATCAAGCAGTTCCCGGAGCTGGCCGGCGAAGAGGTGCCCTTATGAGCACCCACGCCGCCGCGATGGAAGCCGAGCTGGCCGCGTTCAAGGATCCGAAACTCGCGCGCGGCCTGGTCGAATCCATCCAGAAGCTCGCGCCCGCCGCCGGCGCCACGCTCATGGAAGTCTGCGGCACGCATACCATGGCCATCGCGCGCAACGGCATCCGCAACCTCATGCCCGAGGGTACGCGCCTGGCGTCAGGCCCCGGCTGCCCCGTGTGCGTTACGTCGAACCGCGACATCGACACCGTCATCGCCCTCGCGCGCGTGCCAAACGTCACCATCGCCACGTTCGGCGACATGACCCGCGTGCCCGGTTCCACGTCCAGCCTCCTCAAAGAGCAGGCGGCGGGCCGCAACGTGCAGATCGTCTACTCGCCGCTCGACGCGCTGCGCCTGGCCGAGCAGCACCCCGACCGCGAGATCGTGTTCGTGGGCGTGGGCTTCGAGACCACCACGCCGCTCGTGGCCATGGCCATCAAACGCGCGGCTGCGGCCGGCCTTGAAAACTTCAGCGTGTTCGGCGCGCACAAGAACATGCCCGGCGCGCTGGAGGCCATCGTCAACGACCCGAACCTCGAAGTGGACGCGCTCATCCTGCCCGGCCACGTGAGCACCATCATCGGCGCCGAGCCGTACCGCTTCCTGGCCGAGAAGTATGGTATCCCCGGCGTCATCACGGGCTTCGAGCCAGTGGACGTGCTGCAGGGCATCGCCATGATCATGCGCCAGCTGCATGAGGGCCGCGCCGAGATCGAGATCGCCTACGCGCGCGGCGTCATGCCCGAGGGCAACCCCGTGGCGATGGCCGCCATCGACGAGGTGTTCGAGACGTGCCCCGCCCTCTGGCGCGGCCTGGGCGAGATACCCGGCTCCGGCTACCGCATCCGCGACGCATACGCGCAGTTCGACGCCGTGCGCCGCTTTAACCCGTCGGTTGAACCCACGCAGGATCCCAAAGGCTGCCGCTGCGGCGACGTGCTGCGCGGTATCATGGCACCGAGCGAGTGCCCGCTGTTCCGCCGCGTGTGCACGCCGGAGAACCCGGTGGGTCCCTGCATGGTGTCGAGCGAGGGCAGCTGCGCTGCGTACTATCGGTACTATTAGCGTTCGGAAGATGTGCGGCGTGTGACGCTCGTCCGGCTGTGGGAGCCGCTCGAGGACGGCAAGCTGGGCTCTAAGAGCTTCTTCTCGCTGCAGCGCGCGAACCGCGCCGTGGTGGCGCGGAGATGTGTATGAGAGGCAGGCGGGGGGGAGGGGGGTTCGCATGGGCGGGTCGAGCAGCAGGCGCGGGGCGCCGCACACCTTCCCTCTGCACCTCGTGGCGCTGCTGGCCGGCCTTGTGGTGAGCGCGCTCGTGGTGGGCTACTTCATGCAGGACGACATGTCCTATCGCCGGGAGCAGGCGCTGCGCATCGACGAGGTGTACAGCGCGCGCATCGAGTCGCTGCTGGACAGCCTGTTCCACAAGACGGACGTCATGGAGTCCCTGATCATCGCCGAGCGCGGCGAGCTGTCGGAGGAGACGTTCAACGACCTGGCGAAATCGCTCAGCGACGGCGTCGGCATCCGCGCCATCCAGTACCTGCCCGGCGGCACGGTGCGCTACGTGTACCCCGTGGAGGGCAACGAGCCCACCATCGGCGGAAACATCTTCGAGCAGCCCGACCGCCGCGACGACGCGCTGCTGGCTCTGGAAACGCGGCAGATCACCCTCTCGGGCCCCTACGAGCTTCGGCAGGGCGGCCTCGGGCTGGTGGCGCGCAACCCCATCTTCATGACCGACGAGAACGGCGACGAGGAGTTCTGGGGATTCGCGGTCATCGTGCTCGACCTGCCGGCCGCGCTCGACCCCATCGTGCTCAGCCAGGTTGAGGCCGCCGGGCTCGACTACGAGCTGTCCACGTCCTCGGCGCAGGGCGACAAGGTGCTCATCGCCGCGTCGTCCACCCCGCCGGGCGCCGACGCCGTGGAGTACGCCGTGCACGTGCCGAACCACGACTGGACGCTGCGGCTGGCCCCGAAGGACGGGTGGATCGACTGGGCCCTGCTGCTGTGGACGAGCTTTGCGGGCCTGATCATCAGCGTGCTGGTGGCGGTCGTGGTGTGGCAGTCGCGCAACAAGCGGCGCTTCTTGCACGAGCTGGCCACCACCGACGAGCTCACCGGTCTGCACAACCGCCGCTGGTTCGGCGACGAGATGGAGCGTCGCTGTGCCGACGTCCGCGAGCCCTTTGTGCTGTTCTACCTCGACCTGAACGGTTTCAAGAACGTGAACGACACCCTGGGCCACAAGCTCGGCGACGAGCTGCTCGTGCAGGTGGCCGAGCGGTTCCGTGCCGTGTGCGACGGGGTGGGCGACCTGGCGCGCATCGGCGGCGACGAGTTCGTCGCGGCGGCGGGCGGGCTCGATGCCGAAGGGGCGCGGCGGTTCGCGGATAAGCTGCGCGGGGCGCTTGATGAGCCGATCGCCGTGGGGGAGCGCACCTGCGAGATCGGCGCGAGCGTGGGCATGGCCGCCTATCCCGCCGACGGCGGCGACTACGACTCCCTCATCCGCGCGGCCGATGCGAGCATGTACGCCGACAAGCGCGCCGCGAAGACGAGCCGCCGCGACGGCTGACCGCCACCGCGCGGCGCGCGTCCCGGCCGCCTTGCCGCTCCCGGCGAATTGTGTTTTTTCACGAGTCGGTGACAGGGGTTTGATTCCTCTCGTTGTGCATCTAGATCGACTTTGTTGCACGTTTCCCTTGTGAAACCTCATGCATGAGTTTGCGGATTGATTCGGTCATGATGCGAAGCGAGAGAATGCATCGTCGCGAATATCCAATATCGTGCAATTTTATGCAGAATGCAGCAAAACGCCCCGTCCAATAATTTTGTGCACTTGCTTAATTCAAGGGAACGGTTTGGTCAAAACTCTTCGTGAATTTCATGTTGCAGGTGAACAAAAAAGGTGGTATAACTGCGTCATCGGCAAATCTGGCAGGACATGCCACGGTAGGATTCCGAGGAGCGCACATGCATCAGTCTCCAAAGTACTCCTGCAGCCGCGGCGTTCTCGCCGGGTAAAGCTGCAGTATGTAGTTGTGCCACCCAACCGGTAGCGCCCGATGCGCTGCCAAAGAAAGGAGACTGTCATGGCGAAGATAGTCAACTCTTGGAACGACTGGGATCCGCTGAAGCGCGTCATCGTCGGCCGCTGCGACAACTCGATGATCCCGCCCGAGGAGCCCGCGACCTCCGAGAAGGTGCCCGTCGACTCCGAGATGCGCGGCATGTGGGGCCTCCGTCCCGCCAAGACCGTCGAGCGCGGCAACGAGTGCCTCGAGAACCTCGTGAAGATCTGCGAGGACCACGGCGTGGTCGTCGACCGCCCGACCCCGCTCCAGTGGAACCAGGCCATCGGCACGCCCGACTTCCGCAACGACTCCATGATGACCTGCATGCCGCCCCGCGACATCCTGCTCACCGTCGGCAACGAGATCATGGCGAGCGCGAACTCCTTCCGCTGCCGCTACTTCGAGTATTTGGCCTACTGGCCGCTCATGAAGCAGTACTTCGACGAGGACCCGGACTTCCTGTGGACCCAGGCCCCCCGCCCGCGCCTCACCGACGCCTCCTACAAGCACAACTACTACGATGAGAAGATCACCCTCGAGGAGCGCCTCGTCCGCACGGCCAACAAGGACTTCGTGACCACCGAGGTCGAGCCGATGTGGGACGCCGCCGACCTCATGCGCATGGGCAAGGACATCTTCATCCAGCACGGCCTGACCACGAACCGCACGGCCATGGACTGGTTCCAGCGCTACTACCCCGAGTACCGCATCCACGCGATGAACTTCCCGGGCGACCCCTACCCGATCCACATCGACGCCACCTTCGTGCCGCTGCGCCCGGGCCTGATCATCAACAACCCGCACCGCCACCCGGCCGAGGGCCAGCTCGCCATCTTCGAGGCGAACGACTGGCAGGTCGTCGACGCCGCCCAGCCGGCCCACGACGAGCCGCCGGCGCTGTGCTACAGCTCGGTGTGGCTGTCCATGAACTGCCTGGTGCTCGACCCCAAGACCGTCATCGTGGAGGCCTCCGAGGTCAACCAGCAGGAGCAGATGGACCAGCTCGGCATGAACGTCATCCCCTGCGATTTGCGCGACGCCTACCCGTTCGGCGGCGGCCTGCACTGCTCCACGGCCGACGTCTACCGCGAGGGCGACTGCCTCGACTACTTCCCGAACCGCGTCAAGGACGACACCCTGGTGCGCCCGGAGATGTGGAACGACTAATCGCTGCTTGACCAACTCGTCTTCTAAGGCAAGCGTCACTACGATTTAAGAAAGGGGATTCGGTTTGCAGGAGCATTCCGGATCCCCTTTTCAATCCCAATCGACAACCATTGCGTATGTGTTTCGGTCATGCGGGACCGAAGAGGAGACGCTTTATCTCACATTCAGCCTCCCATGACGGGGACAGGGAGAAGATGGGGAATTCATTTTTGCTACTGGTTTAAGGAGGACCAATGGCAGACAACAACGACAACAAGAAGCTCGGCAACGGGAAGGACGGCTCCGAGGGCTACGAGATGAAGCTCGGCTGGGGCACCATCGCAATGCTGATCTCCGCGACGGGCATGGGCCTTGTGCCCCTGTTCAGCCGCTGGGCCACGCGCACCAACATGTTCGACGGCGCCGACGGCCTCAACGCGGGCGATTCCATCGGCGCCCTCATGGCCGTGGGCCGCATGGGCATGGGCGTGCTGTTCTTCCTCGTGCTGATGGTGGCAACGAAGAAAGTGCACGTCTTCAAGAAGCTCAAGCTCACGCCGGCTATCGCGCTCGGCGGCTTGATGATCGGCATGTCGCTGGCGTGCTACGTGACGTCCACGCTGCTGACCACCGTGTCCAACGCGGTGCTGTTCATCTACATCGGCCCCGTCATCTGCGTATTGATGGCGCGCATCTTCCGCAAGGAACCCATGTCGCCGCTGCAGTGGATCTGCCTCGTCGCGGTGTTCATCGGCATGATGTTCGGCGAGGGTCTGCTCGGCTTCGGCGTGGGCGGCCAGGCGTTCGGCTTCGACTTCAACCTCGTGCCCTCGACGCCTGAATTCCCGCAGAAGGGCCTCGGCGACGCGTTCGGCCTCGCTTCCGGCTTCTTCTACGGCGCTTCGATGTTCTTCAACGGCTACCGCAAGGATGCCGACACCACCGCCCGTGGCGTGTGGAACTTCATCTTCGCCGTGCTGGGCGCCGGCATCATCACCGTCATCCTGAACTCCCTCGGCGCGAACCCGGGCATGGAGAACTGGGCCCTCAACGTGCACTTCACCACGTTCAACTGGATCGGCGCGGTGCTGCTGTGGATCATCTGCGGCCCCATCGCCCTCGGCTTCCTGCTGGTTGCCGGCCGTAACCTGCCGGCCGCCGACTACGGCACCATCGCGTACTGGGAAGTTCCCGTGGCCATCTTCACCGGCCTGGTCGTGTTCGGCGAGGCTCTGACCATCAACACCATCCTGGGCGGCATCCTCATCATCGGCGGCGGCGCTATCCCGTCTGTCAGGGGCATGGTCGCCGGCCGCAAGCAGAAGCAGCGCGAGGAGATCAGCGAGAACCTTGCCGCCAAGCTTGAAGAAGAGGCGGCCAAGGAGGACCTGCGGTAGTCACGACGCCAGAATAGGAAGGTGTGGCATATGAAGATCACAAGCAATCTGACCCACATTGCTACCATCGTGGATCTTGAGGCTGCGAAGAGCGAGGAAGAGCTCAAGGGCGTTTTCGCCGCGAGCGGCATCGACGGATTCGCCGCCGAGCTGGACATCGCGGAGCGCACCGAGGACCATGTGCAGATGATCTCGCTGGACGGGCTGCTCGGGTTCGCCAAGGCCAACGGCGTGGGGGCGGTCACCTACGATGTGACGTACTTCCCGCATGCCGACGACGCCGAGGTGGAGTACCAGCTCAAGCAGCTGGCGAGCGACCTCGAGATCAGCGCCGAGGTCATCCGCGACCTCTGCGGGGATGAGATCAGCGAGTACCTGGCGCTCGACGCCAAGCGCGACGCGAGCCTGCCGGTGCACAGCATCGTCGAGTGCTACGTGGGCGGCACGGCGTTCGCCTGGTACGGCATGAACGACTACCCGCGCCTCAAGCGCGTCATCCTGCGCAAGCTGGCGCAGGGCGGCCAGAAGGCGAAGCGCAACTTCATCCTGCGTGCGAGCAAGGCGCAGGTGGACATGCTCGAGGACTACTGATCCGACATTGGGAAAGGAGCCCGTTGCGCTGCAACGACGGGCTCCTTCCCGTTCACGGGCATTTCCAGAAAGTAACAACTTGTCATTGATGAGGGCTTTTTAGGGTATCATTACCTTAACGATAGGCGTATACCCAATTGCTAGGGGGTTTCCTTGGAGGAACATACACGCCAACGGCGCGCGTTCGCACGTAACGAAGCCGTCAATTTCTTAGGGGATTACCATGGAACAAAACGCTAACATGGAACCGAGTTCTGCTGCAACACTGGCTATTTCTGAGGAAGAGAAGCACCGCACGCTGAAGAAGGTGACATTCTCTTCGTTCTTGGGTAACTTCATCGAGTGGTTCGATTACGCGAGCTATTCGTATCTGGCCACGGTCATCGCGATCGTGTTCTTCCCGGGCGAGGATCGCCTGGTCGCCGTCATGAGCACGTTCGCCGTGTTCGCGCTCTCGTTCCTCGTGCGCCCGATCGGCGCCATTTTCTGGGGGAACATGGGCGACAAGAAGGGCCGCAAATGGACCCTTTCCATCTCCATCCTGCTCATGAGCGGGGCGACGTTCTGCATCGGCCTTCTGCCCGGCTACGCCATCATCGGCGTGGGCGCGCCGATACTGCTGCTGTTGCTGCGCATGGTGCAGAGCTTCTCGGCCTCGGGCGAGTACGCCGGCGCCGCCACGTTCATCGCGGAGTACGCGCCGAAGAACCACCGCGGCTTCTACTGCTCGATGGTGCCCGCCTCTACGGCAACGGGCCTGCTGGTAGGCTCGCTGTTCGCCACGTTCATGTTCAACACGTGGGGCGCCGATTCGGCCTTCGTGGTCGATTGGGGCTGGCGCATCCCGTTCTTGCTGGCCGGCCCGCTCGGCTACATCACGCACTACATCCGTACGCATCTTGAGGATTCCCCGGTGTACGAGAAGATGCAGGAGAACCTCAAGGCGCAGGGCGACAAGGTGCAGCATCCCATCCGCACGCTGTTCAAGAAGCACCTCAAGGTGCTCGTCATCTCGTTCGGCGCTTGCGTGCTGAACGCAGTGGGCTTCTACGCGGTGCTCACGTACCTGCCCAACTACCTTGAGACCACGCTCAACTACGACCCGAGCGCGGCCTCCATCATCACCACCATCGTGCTGGTGGTGTACATCGGCTTCATCTTCCTGTCCGGGCGCATCTCCGACCGCTTCGGCCGCAAGAAGATGCTCATCATCGCCTGCGTCGGGTTCATCGTGTGCACCATCCCGGCGTTCATGCTGCTCGGCACGCTGAACTTCTGGGTCATCCTGCTGGTGGAGCTGGTGATGTGCCTCATCCTCACCATCAACGACGGCACGCTGTCCAGCTACCTCACCGAGACGTTCCCCACCGACGTCCGCTATTCCGGCTTCGCGCTGAGCTTCAACCTGGCGAACGCCATCTTCGGCGGGTCGGCGTCGTTCATCTCGTTCTGGCTTATCGACGTGACGGGCAACGACATCGCCCCGGCGTTCTACATGGTGTTCATCGCCGTGCTCGCGCTGGTTGCGATGATCCTGTCGCACGAGCACACGGGCAAGGACCTCTCCGAGGTATAATCGCTTCGGACGAGGATTTGGTTTTTGCGCGCCGCCCCTCGACCCGAGGGGCGGCGTTGTATCGGGTGCTTGTGCGGTCCGGAAGAGGAGATGGGGATGGCCGAAACATCGCAGACGCCGAAATCGTTGAAAGCGCAGATCACGCGCACGTCGCTGGTGCTTGCCGCCGCCGCGTTGCTGCGCGAGCAGGGGCCGAAGGCGGTCACGTACCGCAAGGTGGCCAAGTGGGCCGGGGCGGCTTCTTCGTCGGTGGGGTACTACTTCGACTCCGTCACGCAGCTTCTCCACGAGGCGGGCCGCTACAACATCCAGCTGTGGGCCGAGCGCGCCGAGAAGGCGGCCTCGGCGGCCGAGGCGCTCTCGCCCGAGGAGTGCCGGGCCAGCGTGGTGGACATGCTCATCCGCGCGTGCCTTCCCGACGAGTCGGTGGTGCCGTCCGCGCATTACGCCCAGCTCATCGCCGCAGCCGAGTCCGACGTGGTCACCGAGGCGTACCAGAAGGGCCGCGTGTCGCTCGACGCCGCCATCGGGCGCATCCTGGCGCAGGCTGGCATCGACATGCCGCCGCGCATGGTGGGCACCGTGGTGGACGGCGCGGCCGTGGCCGCCATCTCAGAGGGCTACGACGTCCGCAAATTCGCCTCTAACCTGCTGAAACAGGTTATCGAGACCTACGAGAAGGCCTCCCGCGCATAACGCGCCGCCCGGCGCGCGCTGCCACAGCCGAAAAATCCTGCCACTTCGCCTCCGTGGATGCAGCAGATTTGGCAATCCGGGGCTGACGCTTCAATCACGGGAGGGTTAAGGCCCGCCCGCCCCCCAGTTTCCTTCCCTTGCTTCTGATAGAACGTTCGAGAACAACGAAACCGTGCGGTCGTGTCCTCGCGCTCTATCGGAGGGGATGTGTCGCACCCAAGGCAAGGAAAGGAGTGAAGGAGCATGAGCGAATCGCGTCAAAAGGCCGTCGCGCCCTCCGCCGATCCCGGTCCCGTCGGGCAGGTGGGAAGGCCGTCGTTCAAGCGCACGCTGACGTTCTTCGGGTTCTTCGCCATCACCGCGTCCATGGTGATGACGGTGTACGAGTACCCGTCGTTCGCGTCGTCGGGGTTCCAGTTGGTGTTCTTCCTGATCATCGGCGGTCTGCTCTGGTTTTTGCCCGTGGCGCTGTGCGCTGCGGAGATGGCCACCGTGAAGGGGTGGGAGTCCGGCGGCATCTTCGCCTGGGTGGGCAACACCCTCGGGCGGCGCTGGGGCTTCGCGGCCCTGTTCTTCCAGTGGTTCCAGATTACCGTGGGCTTCGTGACGATGGCGTTCTTCATCTTGGCGGCGTTCGCCTATGTGGTGAAGTGGGACGCGCTGTACAACAACCCGCTGGTGATGTTCTTCGGCGTGGCGGCCATCGTGTGGATCCTCACGCTGACGCAGCTGGGCGGCACGAAGTACACGGCCCGCATCTCGAAGGTGGGCTTCGTGGGCGGCATCATCGTGCCGGTCATCGTGCTGCTGGTGGGCCTCATCATCTACTTCGCCACGGGCGGCGCCTCGCAGATCAACATGACGCCGGCCACGTTCGTGCCCGACTTCACCAAAGTGGACACGCTGGTTATCTTCGCGTCGTTCATCCTGGCGTACATGGGCGTGGAAGCGTCTGCGTCGCACGTGAACGAGCTGAAGAACCCGAACCGCAACTACCCGCTTGCCATGATCGTGCTGGCCATCCTCACCATCGCGCTCGACGCGCTGGGCGGTCTGGCCGTGGCCACGACGCTGCCGGCCACGGTGCTGGACGGCAACCTGTCGTTCGGCGTGATCGAGGCGTTCCGCGCCATCTACGTGCAGCACATCAGCCCGTCTCTGAGCTGGATCGTGTTCGTGGTGGCGCTGCTGCTGGCGCTGGGCGTGCTGGCCGAGATCTCCGCGTGGATCGTGGGCCCGTCGCGCGCGCTGCTTGACACGGCGCACGACGGCATCCTGCCCCCGTCGTTCAAGAAGGTGAACAAGCACGGCGTGAGCGTGCAGACCGTCGTGATCCAGGCCGTCATCGTGACGGTGTGGGACGCGGTGCTGTGCGGCTCCATCGCGCTGTCCGGCGGTTCCAGCTCGTCGGTGGGCTACCTGACGGCCATCGGCCTGACGGTGGTCATCTACCTGGTGGGATACGTGCTGTTCTTCCTGGGGTACTTCTACCTCATCTTCAAGAAGAAGAACCTGCAGCGCTCCTTCCAGCTGCCGGGCGGCACGCCGTTCAAGGCCATCGTGGCCGGCGTGGGCCTCATCATGACGGTGGCCACGCTCGTCATCTCGTTCTTCCCGTCGTCGAACCTGACGGCGCAGGCCAACGCCGTGTACCAGGCGACGCTGGGCATCGCGTTCGTCATCTCGGTGGCCATCCCGTTCGTCATCTACGCGCTGCGGCATAAGTGGGCGCCGAAGCAGGCGGCCGTCGCGGCCGGCGGCGCCGGGGCGCATGCGGCGAGCGCGAGCGTGGGCGCGGGCCGCATCCCCGCAGCGTCTGCCGTGAGCCCGTCGCAGCCGGCGAAGGCCGATCCGATGCGCGGCGCGGCCCCCGAGGCCACGTCGAGCACGCAGGGCGGCGCGCAGACGCAGCCGTCCGGCAAGATCAACAAGCGCACCCGGGCGAAGGACGGCCTCGATTCCGATCCGAAGCCGCCGGCCGGCGGAAGCGGCAAGCCCCAAGCGTCCGGCGCGAGCGGCATGACCGCCGACACGGGTTTGGGCGGCCGCGTGGCCGGCTCCATCTCCGCTGCAGTGGTGAGCGTGACCAGCCGTCCGGCCAGCCCGCTTTCCGTCGACGCGCGCGAGACGGCCGACACGGTGGAGGCCGTGCGCACGCCCGAGCGCGGCCCCGCGCCCGTCAAGGACGCCGCCGACGTGCGCGACCGCCTCATCAACCGCGAGGCCGACGGCGACCTGCGCACGAGCGTGACCGAAGGGGTCGTTGGCCAGGGCCTTCCCCGTGCCGACGACGACACGCCCGACCCCAAGCGCGAAACCGGCCCCGACACGAACGGCCCGGCCTCGCACTAGCCGCGGCGTCGTACCACCCCGTGCGGCCGCTCCTTCGCGGCCGCACGGCTTCCCCAACTTTGGTTCCAAACCAACAACGACTCAGGAGGTTTTCATGGAACAATCATCCACCAGCAAGATCCTCGACACCATGGACGAGGGCACGCAATACTCCACGCCCATCTTCGGCTCCGAGGCGTCCGACGTGGCCATGCCGCGCACCAAGATGAACGACAAGCCGGTCGAGCCACGCATCGCGTATGAGATGATCAAGGAGTACCTGTCCATCGAGGGTAACGCCACGCAGAACCTCACCACGTTCTGCCAGACCTACATGGAACCCATGGCCACCAAGATCATGGCCGAGACCATGGAGAAGAACGCCATCGACAAGGACGAGTACCCCATGACGGCCGACCTCGAGAACCGCTGCGTCGCCATGATCGGCGATTTGTGGCACGCGAACCCCGACGAGGAGCCCATGGGCACCTCCACGGTGGGCTCGTCGGAGGCCTGCATGCTGGGCGGCTTGGGCATGCTGTTCCGCTGGAAGAAGCTCGCGAAGGACGCCGGCATCGACATCTACACCGCCCAGCGCCCCAACCTGGTGATTTCCTCCGGCTACCAGGTGTGCTGGGAGAAGTTCTGCCGCTACTGGGACATCGAGATGCGTCTCGTGCCACTTGAGAAGGACCACCTGTCGCTGAACATGGACACGGTCATGGACTACGTGGACGACCACACCATCGGCATCACGGCCATCCTCGGCATCACCTACACCGGCAAGTTCGACGACGTGCAGAAGCTCGACGAGCTGGTGGAGGCCTACAACCAGGAGCACCCGAAGCTGCCCATCCGCATCCACGTGGACGGCGCGTCGGGCGGCATGTTCGCCCCGTTCGTGGAGCCCGACCTGGTGTGGGACTTCCAGCTGAAGAACGTGTGGTCCATCAACACCTCTGGCCACAAGTACGGCCTGGTGTACCCCGGCGTGGGCTGGGTGGTGTGGCGCAGCAAGGAGGCGCTGCCCGAGGACCTCATTTTCTGGGTGAGCTACCTGGGCGGCAACGAGGCCACCATGGCCATCAACTTCTCGCGCTCGGCGTCGCAGATCGTGGGCCAGTACTACGTGCTCATGCGCAACGGCTTCGAGGGCTTCCGCGAAATCCAGGAGCGCACGCTTGACGTGGCGCGTTACCTGGCCCTGGAGCTCGACGAGATGGGCATCTTCGAGATCTACGAGAACGCGTCGCACATCCCCATCGTGTGCTGGGGCCTTAAGGAAGACGCGGGCGTGGAGTGGTCGCTCTACGACCTGTCCGACCGCCTGCGCATGAGCGGCTGGCTGGTGCCGGCCTACCCGATGCCGGCCGACATGCAGGACACCACCGTCCAGCGCGTCGTGGCCCGCGCCGACTTCTCCATGCAGCTGGCCATCCGCCTGGTGCAGGACATGAAGAAGGAGATCGACACCCTGAACAAGGCCAAGTTCGTCACCGGCAACACGCAGGGCGTCATCCAGACCGGCTTCAACCACGGCGGCCGCGCCGCAGTGGACGCCGGCGACAAGGTGCAGACGAAGGCCCCCGTGCCGACGAAGTAGCGAGGCATGCGGCACCAGCCGTCTGACTAGCGAGCGCCCCGACCATCCCGGTCGGGGCGCTTTCGTGTGCGCGTTCGGGTATCGCAGAGTCCAAAATTGGCAGAGATTCTGAAGTTTGTGATTTCTTCGCAAGACGAAGTTTCCTCCTTAAGAGAAAGCGAGAGCAAAACACCAGGTCGCAAATTTCTCCACGCCCTTCTTGACGATTTCCGCGAAACAAAAATCACAAATCTCGAAATCTCTGCCAAAATTGAAGTGTTCGCGGACAGTAGATGGCATATCATGGGTACATGGACTTGATCATCGGATATGAATCGGCTTTGGAATACTGGCGCACCGTCGGGCCGCGCTTCTTGCGCGGGGCGAAGGAGCGCCGAGCGGCGACTGCACGCGCGCGGAAGGCGTTGCGGGAGGAGGAGAAGCCGCGTCTTTCTGGGGGCAATCGCCGTCCGGCAGGGTGCGTGCTTCCGGTGAATGTGCTCGTGAGCAGTGCGTTGGCACGCGTTCAGACCAAAAGCGTGCTCAGCCATGAGTGGAGCTTTCTTCCCGACCGATCGGTGATAGATGCGGGGCAGGGATTCTTCGTGAGCACGCCAGAGTTCTGCTTTCTGCAGATGGCAAGCAGGTTGTCGCTTGCGCGGCTTATACAGGTGGGTTGTGAGCTTTGCGGCACGTACGCTCAAGATAAATACGGTCCGGCGCGTCGCCGGGAGGTTCCGCTGACCTCGGTCGCCAAGCTGCGCGCTTTCGTCGAGGCTGTTCCCGGTGCTTACGGGCGCGCGAAGGCTTTGCGTGCTCTGCGTTTTGTGCTGGATGGCGCCGCCTCTCCTATGGAAACCGTGCTGGCGCTTCTGCTGTGCCTGCCGTATCGGCTTGGCGGCTACGGAATAGAAAAGCCGCGGCTCAACTTCCATGTGGATGTGCCGAGCCACCAGAGGAAGCTTGCGGATCGGCGGTACTGCGAATGCGATCTGTGCTGGCCGGAGGCGAATCTGGTCGTGGAATACGACAGCAAGCTCTACCACACCGATCCTGAGCGACAGGAAAGCGACTCCCGCCGACGGGGGACGCTTGTGTCGCTGGGGTTTACTGTGCTCACCGTCTCGCGAATGCAGGTGATGGATGGCGGTGCCTTCAATCGGCTTGCCCATCAGGTGGCGAACCTGACGGGCAAGCGGCTGCGCTACGTCGACCCCGGCTTCACCCGCAGCCATCTCACTCTGCGCGATGAGCTATTTCAGGATATGCGGAGTGGGGAATAGGCGCCACGTGAGGGCATCACCTACCCGAACAGCTGGTATGCGTCAGCCCACCATCCCCGTCTTGTACATCAGGTAACCGACCACGAAGCCTACTGCGGCGGCGGCCAGGGTGAGGAGCACGCCCTTGAGCACGCGATGCTGGCGGGCGCGGCGGCTCTTGGGGTTGTCGCGGTCGATGGGCTCGCCCTTCGAGTAGGCCACCAGCTCGCGGTAGGTTACCACGTCGTTCTGCTTCTTCAGGTGCTCGACCACCGCGAGCATGCCCATGCCGATGCCCCACACCAGCAAGGCGATGATGGCCGAGGGCACGATGCCCCACCCCCAGACGTTGAACCCTCCGATGAAGAGCGCGCATCCGATGATCACGAACGCGAACCCTCCCCATGCCAGGTACGCCATCTTCTTCCAGTCGTTTGCAATTGCTTCCTTCATGGCTTCCATGTCTCCTTTGATCAGCTCGTCGACGGTTACGTCGAAGAGGACGCTCAGGAGCAGCAGGCTTTCCACATCCGGGTAAGTGCGGTCGGTTTCCCAGTTCGATACCGTTTGGCGGGTTACGTATATCTTCGCCGCCAGTTCCTCTTGGGAGAGTCCGAGCTCGCTTCTGTGCCGTTTGATTTGGCTTGCCAGTTCCACGTTCGTCCCTTCGCGAATCAAAGGTTGCCATGACGTGGCCCATCCTACCACCAAAAGGCTTTTGCAGAGCTGCCGTCGGGCGCATCAGACGCGCCAAAACTCTTTGACATGGCATTTGAACAGGGAAGACGGCGGCGCACACGTTACGCGTGAAGCTTGCCAGGACCCTGGAGGCAACTTTTTCGGTTATACCCGGCAAGTAAACTACCGTTAAGCGACTTTTCCGGTTATACCCGAGAAAGTTCACAAATTGAAAAACTTTCTAAGGTATAATCGGGAAAGTGGCAATTTGACTATTCGAACACATCGGATGGAGCACCATGGAGCTGAAACCTCGCCCTCGCTATCTCGATAAATTCAATGCCCTGAAAGATAACGGGCTGATCAAGGTCGTCGTGGGGATGCGTCGTTGCGGAAAATCCTCGCTCATGCGGCTTTTCGCCCGCTCCCTTGAGGAGCAGGACGTTCCGCCCGAGCGCATCGTGCAGATGAATTTCGAATCCGCGGACTGCTTCGATATTCTCACGTACCGCGATTTGGTGCGCAGGGTTCAGGACAAAACGCAAAGCGAAGGGCGCTATTATCTCTTGTTCGACGAGATACAGCTTGTCGAGTCGTGGGAGAAAGCAGTCAACGCGTTGCGCGTCGACATGGACGCAGACATCTATATCACCGGGTCAAATGCCTATCTGCTTTCCAGCCAGCTGGCAACGCTGCTGTCCGGACGCTACGTCGAGATAAACGTGTTCCCCCTGTCGTTCTCGGAGTTCGTGGAGTTCGTCGGCTCCGAGGACCCTGATAAAGCATTCGAGCGCTTTTTGTCGTTCGGCGGGCTTCCTCCTGTGGTTGAGCAGGGAGGCGACCGGGCGCTTGCGCAGACGGTGCTGTCCGGCATCTACAACACCGTGTTCGTGAAAGACGTCGCCCAGCATGTGCAGATAAGGAATGCGGCCGTGTTCAACGATGTCGCCTGCTATCTTGCCGATACCGCCGGATCGCGCGTATCCATTGCGAACATAGAGAACCGCTTGAAAAGCGCCCATCGGAAAACGTCGTCGGAAACCATCGAACGGTATCTTCAAGCGCTGGTCGACGCCTTCCTGTTCTATCGTGTCCGCCGGTTCGATGTGAAAGGCGGGACATTTCTCCAAGGGCTTGAAAAATACTACCCAACCGATTTGGGCATCAAGAGCATGCTGCTGGGCTTTCCCGAAGGAGATTACGGCTTCGCGCTGGAGAACGCCGTGTGCAACGAACTCCAAACGCGCGGCTACAACGTTCGCGTTGGGAAGGCGGATGCCCTCGAGATCGACTTCGTGGCAACTTCCGCAACCGAGACGCTCTACGTGCAAGTGTCGGCAAGCGTCATCGACGCGCAAACCAGGCAGCGCGAGCTGGCACCCTTCAAGGCGGTGGCGGGCAAGCAGGGGAAGAAGCTGCTGCTGACGCTCGACCGCCTGGGGCTCAGCGTGCAGGAGGGGGTCGAAGTCGCGAACCTGATCGATTGGCTTTTAGGTTGCTAAGAGCGCACCAAGGAAGGCGGTATTCTTAGCAACCCGGTGCATGGCGCGCTCCGCAACGCTGGGTGCGGGCCGCAGGGGCCCAATTTGCGCTACCCGAACAGCTGGTAGGCCAGAAGGCCGATGGCTGCGCCTATCGCGAGGGCTGCCACCGTCTTCGCGACGTTCTTGGCCAGGCGATGCTGGCGGGCGCGCTGGCTTTTGGGGTTGTCGCGTTCGATGGGCTCGCCTTTCGAGAAGGCTACCAACTCGCGGTAGGTCACTACGTCGTTCTGCTTCTTCAAGCGGTCGATCATGACGGCCGCGGCCATGCACACGCCCCACAGCAGAAGGGCGATGATCGTCGTGGGCACCAGGTCCCAGTGCCAAAAGAACATGCCGCCGAAGAACATCACCAGCGCTGCGGTACCGAACCCCATCATCACCAAAGCGAACGCGTCCATCTTTTTGCGGTCTTGCTCGATTGCTTCCTTCATCATTTCCATGTCTCCTTTGATCAGCTCGTCGACGGTTACGTCGAAGAGGACGCTCAGGAGCAGCAGGCTTTCGATGTCGGGGTAGGTCTTGTCGTTCTCCCAGCTTGAGATGGTCTGCCGCGACACATAGATCTTCGCGGCCAGATCGTCTTGCGAGAGCCCGCGTTCCGTCCGATGACGCTTGATATGCCTGCCGATCTCCACGAACGTTCCCTTCGCTGATCCAAGGTTGCCATGTCGCGGGGAAGTGTACCATCAAAAGCCCTTGACGCGCCCCGCCCGCAGGCGACTTCAGCGCGTCAAAAGTGCTTTACAAAGAGATTGATCAGGGAAAACGAAGTGTTCCTCCTCGTTTTTCCTGGGTTCGTCCCATAAGCCCGCGAGTGATTCTCCCGGTAAACCGCCCGTTGTCAAAGGGTGCTTCCGTCGATGCAGAATGCCGCGTAGAGCGGGACGCTTTTCAGCAGACGCCCGTCTTCCAGATCCGTTTCCGCGAAGTTGTTCTCGGATAGTCGGATGGCGTAGGGCGAGCGCCCGTGGTCCATGATGAGCTTTAGGCTCTTCGAGCGTACATTGTGCGAAGACTTCACTTCGACGGGAATCACCTCGGCCCGCGAGTTTTGGAAGACGAAATCCACCTCGCCGCGGGAGCCGCTTCCCTCTGGCATCCAATAGAAGGTGGAAAGACCATTGGCCTTCAGCGACTGCATGACGAAATTCTCGGCGAGCGCGCCGCGAAAGTCCGATGACAGAACGGCCTTCGTAGCTGGATCGAGGAACAGCTCGCCGTCGATGCCGAACTTATGGAACATGAGTCCTGTGTCGGCTACGTAGATTTTGAAGAAGCTGCCCTCCTCGTCGTTGTAAGGGGCGAGCGGCGCTTGCGTGTCCTTCGTAAGATCGTTCTGCGTGACGATGCCAGCCGCGATCAGCCATTCCAGGGGTTCGAGCAGGCGCTCGCGTCGCCCTCCGCGCTCCACGTCGGCGTATTTGAACTTCTTCGTGGATGATCGAAGAAGCTGCTTGGGCAGGCTTTCCCAGATTCGTTTCGCAGCGATGCCGCTGATGCCGTTGTCCGGATCCGTCATGTCAGCCGTGTAAGTGGCATCGATTTCGCTTTGATCCTCCGCAGCCGCCGACAAAAGGCCTGTCTCGCGATATGCCCGAACAGGCCGAGGCATGCCCCCTACCACGAGGAAGCGGTGGTAATGCTCGAGCGCCTCACCATGGAGAACGTAAGGTTCCATGGTGCGGACGTGGTCGCGGATGCTGTTCGCCATGGCCGTTTCCCCCATGGCCCAAAGATACTCCTCAAAGTCCATCGGGTGCATTTCCACTTGCCGAACTCCCGAGGGGAAAGGCAGCTTTCGCTGGCCGGTCGAGACGCCGAGAAGGCTGCCCGTTGCAACGACGCGCCAAGGAGAACCCGAGAAAAATCGAAGTGCATTGAGGGCTTTCTCGCTGAGCTGCACCTCGTCGAAGAAGAGAAGCGAGCGGCTCGGATCGAGCGAGGTTCGCTTGTACTCTCCGATGCGTGCGACGACACGGTCGACGTCGTCGGTCGGTCCGTCGAAGAGCGCCTCGATAGCGGCCAAGTTCGTTTGGAAATCCAACTTTACGAACCCGTCGCCGAACAGCCTTTTGCCTTCGTGCTCCACGAGATAGGTTTTCCCAACGCGCCGTGCACCGCGAATAAGGAGCGGGTGGCTATCGCCGCGAACGACCCATGCTTCGAAGGTCGAAGCCATTTTCCGCTTCATGGTGCGATCATCCAAAGGGTTCGCCTTTCTTCCCAAACAATTTTGTCTTGTCATATTACACGAAATCATGCAAGAACATGTACTATCTGTACACGAAATGACATAAAAACATGTACTTCTGAGGTTTAGGAAGGCGAAGATGCTTTATGAACGGGTGCATAACGCAGATCGCCGCCGCTCCGTCGAATCCGGTTCTCGTTCGCCACAAACTGGGCCGGATTCGCTAGAGCGACGGCGGTCTGCGTTCTCGCGAACAGCGACGCGAGAACGCAGGGGAAGCCGAAGGGCGGAAGGACTAGTCCTCGCGCTCGATGGGCATGCTCATGCAGCGCGGGCCGCCACGGCCGCGGGACAGCTCGGCGGAGGGCACGATGATGAGGTCGAGGCCCTTGTCGCGCAGCACCTTGTTCGTCACGTCGTTGCGCTCGTACACCACGATCTTGCCGGGCGCGATGCACAGCGTGTTGGAGCCGTCGTTCCACTGCTCGCGCTCGGCCGCGATGCGGTCGCCGCCGGCGCAGGGGATGAGCTCGACCGGGCAGCCGACGTACTGCTCAAGCACGTTCTCCAGCGTGTCGTTCATCTCGCGGACCTTGATGCCGCCGTTGTCAGGCGTGATCTCGAACACGGTCAGCGGGCCCATGATGCCGGGGTGGATGGTGAACTTGTCCGTGTCGATCTGCGTGAACACGGTGTCCAGGTGCATGAACGCGCGGCTGTTGGGGATGTTGAACGCCAGGATGGTGTCGATGGGGCTCGTCTCGTCGTTGAAGATGTTGTGCGCGATCTCGTCGATGGCGTCGGGCTCGGTGCGCTGAGAGATGCCGATGGCCAGCACGTGCTCGTTGATGTTGAGGATGTCGCCGCCCTCGATGTGGAAGGCGCTGTAGCGGCTGTAATACTGCGGGGTGCCCTTCAGCAGCGGGTGATGCGCGAAGATGTACTCGCCGTAGATGGTCTCGCGGTTGCGGGTGACGGAGTACATGCGGTTGATGGACACGCCGTTGCCGATCATCGCGAACGGATCGCGGGTGAAGTACAGGTTCGGCATGGGGTTGATGACCATCTTGGAAGCCTCAGACACGAGGTCGACCAGGGAGTTCGACTTATCGGTGTGCAGCTCGGTGAGGTTGATGCCCTCCATGGTCTTCAGCACGAAGTCCTTGGAATCCGGGTAGTTCTGCTGCATGTAGTCGAAGATGATCTTCTGGTAGCGGTCCGTGCGGATGCCGGCTTCCTCGATCCACTGCTTGAGGAACTTCTCGCGCAGCTCGGGGTTGGCCTCGAGCACCTCGGCCATGAGGTCCTCCAGGTAGAACACCTCGACGCCGTTGTCGCGCAGGGCCTGCGCAAACGCGTCGTGCTCTTCCTGGGCGACCTTCAGAAACGGGATGTCGTCGAACAGCAGCTCTTCGAGCGTGTTCGGCGTGAGGTTGAGAAGCTCCTTGCCGGGGCGGTGCAGCAGGACTTTCTTCAAGGGCTTGATCTCGCTCTTGACGTTAACTCCCATCGTGCAACCCTCCTTCTTCCTTTTTCGTGGTTTCGGCTCCCGAGGGGGCCATTTCTTCGCCAAGTACGCGTCGCTCGGCGGGCCGTTTGACGCGTTGACACCACCATGCGCCTGTCCAATCGTGGAGGAAAGATGTAAACGGGATTTAGCGATGGATCGATTGCGGGTGTAGCGGACCTGGTTTAGGCGGTACACCCCCGGTAAACACCTGGTCGATGCATGTTTTCGTTGACCTGGCCCCTGATGGGGCGGCGAGGAGGCGTAAAGAAGCCCGATATCGTGTATCATGGTTCAGGTTGCCGATGTTCATGCGGAAATGCGATAGCGAGGTGCTCGTAGAGTGGGTTTCGTGTTGTTCCATTACACGCTGTTCGTGCTGCTTGCCTCCATCCTCGCATCGGCCACCTGCCTCTCGGCCTACCTCGTGTCGCGCAAGCGGATCATGCTGTTCGCGTGCGCCGGCTTCCTCTTCTACTTCTTCGACGTGGCCTGGGTGTTCCAAGACGATTTCTTCACCGGGGCCGACGCGGGCTTGGGCGCGGCGTATTCGCTGGTCATGTCGCTGATGCTGGTGGTGACGGGCGGCGGGTTCCTCACGTCGTTCTGGCTTCTGGTGTGCGAGTACCTGGGCGAGACGCGCCGCGTGCTCAAGGTGGCGCCGCTCGTGGCGTTCGTCGTGGGCAGCGTGGGCTGCCTGCTGCTCATGCCCGAGGGCGACGTGCGCTCGTTCTGGTTCTACTTCATGCGCGAGGCGTACCTGTTCTGGATGCTGCTGTTCGCCGGCGTGTGGTTCGTCATGACGAAGAACGACGACGAGCGCAGCCGTCTGCGCCGCCATCGCTGGCTGTACGTGTTTTTGTGGGTGCTGGGGGCCTGCATCGTGCTGGAGGACGCGCTCGTGTTCCTGTCGCCCAACCCCATCCTCATCGGGCCGCGCGCGTACGCCCCCGAGCGCAACTTCTCCGAGAACGCGCTCATGCTGGGCTGCGCGTTCTTCGCGTGCCGCGACGCCATCCGCTCGCTGTCGCTGCGCTTCGAGCGCCCGCCCATGCGCGGCGGCGGCCGGCAGGAGGAGCTCATCGACGACAACCTGCTGACGTACGGGCGGCGCCACCAGCTGTCCGAGCGCGAGCAGGAGGTGCTGCGCTATGTGCTTTTGGGCAACGACAACCAGAACATCGCCTCGTCGATGCAGCTGGCGCTGAGCACCGTGAAAGTGCACGTGCACAACATCCTGCAGAAAACGGGGAAGGCGAACCGCCAAGAGCTCGTCCAGGACTTCTGGAAGATGTCGTAGAAAATGGCATAAAAGGGGACTGTCCCCTTTTATGCCAAAAAGCCCCTGCGCGTGGGGTCCCCTTTTATGCCAAAAAGCCCCTGCGCGTGGGGCGCGAGGGGCTTGAGGGGAAAGCGGGGGCGGCCGCGAGGGGAGGGGAAGGCGGCCGCCCCCGCCGGAGGGGTCTCGCTTACACCGCGGCGGCGGCGTTCTTGCCGGCCAGGCGGCCGAAGGTGAGGCAGGTGCCCAGGCTGATGCCGGCCACCACCACGGGGTAGTCCACCTGGAGGCGGCGGCCCATCGTGTTGCCGGCCACATACAGGCCGGGGATCGGGTCGTTCGTGCCGTCCTTCGTCACCTGGAGGTCGTGGTTGCACTCGAGGCCGCCGAACATCACCAGCATGCCCGCGTTGCCGAACTTGCACGCGTAGTACGGCGGGTTCTCCACGGGGAACATGCGCTTGGACATCTTGCCGAAGTCCTCGTCCACGCCCTTATGGCACAGCTCGTTGTAGCGCTCGATCTCGGCCTTCATCGTTTCCAGCGGCAGACCCGTCTTCTCGGCCAGCTCCTCGATCGTGTCGCACTTGACGTCGGCGCGCTCGTCCACCATGGCCTGCGTCGTGTAGCCCAGGCCGAAGCCGGACAGCACCGTCTCGTACTCGGCGATCTTGTCGTCGGGCACGAAGTAGGTGGTGTAGCCGTGGCCGTCGGGCATGTGGATGATCTGCTCGGGCCACTTGCTGTCGAAGATCTGCCACGCCTTCACGCCGGCCTTGGCCATCTCCGGGTCCTTCGCCATGGGCTGGCGGGTGTGCTCGTCGGCGATGTTCTGGCCGGGCACGTCCTCGTTCATGAAGCGCTTGCCCTCCATGTTGAGCTGCAGGAAGCTGTCCACGCCCAGCGCGCCGCCCATGTGGTGCGTCATCGGCGCGTGGGGGCCGAGCTCCATCCAGCCGCCGGCCCAGATGCCCATGAGCTGGCCGCGGCCGTCATCGACGCCGCCCATGAACTCCTCGGTCCACGGCGCGTAGTAGTGGCGCATCTCGGGGTTCGCGCCGTAGTCGCCGCAGCAGAGCACCACGGCCTTGGCGTTCACCTTGAGGTAGCCGTCGGGCGTCTTGGCGTAGGCGCCCTTCACGGCGTCGCCCTCGACGATGAGCTGCTCGCCCTCGGCCTCGTAGATGAGCTCGGCGCCGGCCGCCACGGCCGCGTTGAAGGCCGCCTCGCACGCCCACTGCATGTTGGGGTTCGTGGTGATGGTGCCGTGGAAGTAGGGGTAGAGCTCTTCCTTGTAGTCGTACGTGTCCAGCTTGGGGAAGCACTTCGGGCGGATGAAGTTGGGCTTGTCGGTCTCGCGGTTGGCGGCCGTGGACTTCAGCACCTCGAAGTCGGCGCCTTCGATGAACCAGTCGAAGTCCTCGCCGGAGTGGTCGTACCAGTAGCTCATCATCCACGTGTCGCAGCGGCCGCCGGTCTCCTTGACGAACTCATTCAGGATGTCGGCCTTCGGTGCCCACTCGATGCCGAGGTCCTTCTGGATCTGCGAGCCCACCACGCCGAAGTCGCCGGCCATGGAGATGACGGAGTACTTGTCCTCGGGCTGCTTCTCGAGCACGATGACCTTCTTGCCGGACTCGGCGGCCTCCTTGGCGGCGGCGGTGCCGGCAAGGCCCATGCCGATGACCAGCACGTCGCAGTCCTTCTCCTCCTTGATGTCCGTCGGCACGGCCGGCGGCGTGAGGAAGTCGGGCATGTAGCTGGTGGGGGAGCCGCCTGCCGGCGCGGCGCTCGCGGTGCCGCCCTCGGAGGCGCCGGTGGTGGTGCTGCCCGCCTCGCCCTTGGCCTGCGGCGCGCAACCGGCCAGGCCCGCTCCCGCGACGACGGCGGCGGTGGCGCCCAGCCCGAGGAACGCGCGGCGGCTCAGTCCTTGATCTTTCATATTCCCTCTCTCCTTTCGATGCGTTGCGAGCGTTTCATCGTTCGCTCGCCTGCATGAGGATTTCCGTTCTGGAAAACCTCCCCTGCGCCTTCGCACTCTAGGTCCCCGCCGAAGCCCCCGCCACACCTGGCGCAGGGTAGTTTTTCACTGAATGCGACCCACCTGATACGGGTAGGACGCGTTTCCCCAGGCGGCAAACCTTATAATTTGCAGAAAGATGAGCGGATGACGAATCGATGCGGATGGGATACACTTTCCCGCAAGGGGAAACGGAGGAGACGTGGATCGTCTGAAAGAGCTTTTCGCCGGCATGCGCATGCGCGACGCCGTGTTCATGACCGGTTATGCGCTGTACCTCGCGTTCGGCTACATGTCGTTCGAGTCGCCGACCGTGCTCACCTCGCTCGGCGAGAGCGGCGCGCTCGTGCAATCGCTGTTCCTGGTTGCGGTCATCGCCGCGCGCATCGCGGTGTACGCGGCCATGATCGCGCTCGCGCGGCGGGCGTCGCGCACCGCGCCGGGCGTGGCGGTGGTGGTGTGCGCGGGCGTGGCGGCCACCGGGTTCATCGTGACGCGGATGGCGTTCCAGTTCGCCGGGTTCGTGCCGCTCGAGTCGCTCGTGCCTTGGCTCGTGTCGGGCGGGCTGTTCTTCGGCGCGGGCGACGCGCTCATCAACCTGCTGTGGGCGCGCTTCTGCGGCACGTTCAGCCTACGGCGCGTGTACCTGTTCGTGCTGATGAGCAACGGGCTGAGCCTGGTGGTGTACTTCCTCGTCACCCTGCTGCCGCATCCGGCGGTGCTGCCGGTGGGCGCGGTGCTGTTCTTCGCCTCCATCGTGTTCTGCAAGCGCTGCCTGGACGCCCGCGCGCCCGTCGAGGAGGAGTTCTCCCGCCCGGTGTTCCGGGGCGCGCTCGCGGCCCTATGGCGCCCGGTGCTGGGCACGTCCATCCTGTCGTTCATGAGCGGGCTCATGCTGCAGCTGTCGCTGTCGCAGCAGATCCCGCTCGAGACGTTCCAGTACACGTCGCTCGTCACGCAAGCCGTCGTGGTGGGCGCGCTGCTGCTGCCCGCGCTCCTGGTGAGGAACCAGCCCAGCCTGGGCTCGGTGTACAAGGTGGCCCTGCCGCTGTCGGCCGCGGGATTTCTGCTGCTGCCGCTCATCTGGACGGGCGTGGGCGGGCTGGCCAACGCGTGCGCCCAGCTGGGAACGCTCGTGGCGGGCATCATCCTGTGGTGCATGCTGGCCAACGCGGTGCACGACACGAAGCTGCCGGCGGCGCTTCTGTTCTCGTGCTCGTTCGCGTGCACGAACGGCGCGCAGCTGGTGGGCACGCTGGTGGGGCGGCTCAACGCCCACACGCTCGGCCAGGGCGACGTGGCGCTCACGGCGGTGGCGCTGGTGGCGGTGTACCTGATAGCCATGGTGTCGATGTTCCTGTTCAAAGACAGGAAGCTGCAAGGCGTGGACGAGGCCGCCGCCGAGCCGCCCTCGTCGGAGCAGCGCGGCGACGCCCTGGAGGCGCGCTGCGCGGCGCTCGCGGAGGGCCACGGGTTCACGCCGCGCGAGTCGGAGATCCTCGTCCACCTCGGGCAGGGCCGTACGGCGCGCGCCATCTCCGAGAAGCTGGTGGTTTCCGAGAACACGGTGAAGTACCACATCAAGTCCATCTACCAGAAGCTCGACGTGCATTCCCGCGACGAGGTGATCGACCTCATCGAGCGAGAGGCGTAGTTTCCGCGCATCTCCCGTGTGCCGCAGCGTATAATAAGGGGCCTCGCGATCGAGAGATGCAGGAGAGGCGATGAGGCGAAGCGGCGAAGGGAGACGGTGCGGACGGCTCGCTCAGGCGGCCGCGCGCTGGGCGTTGGGCGCGGCCTTCGCGTTCGCGCTCGTCCTTGCCGCCCCCGCAGCGGCGCTCGCCGAGGACGCGGCCTTCGCCGGCGGGGACGCGGATGCCGCCGCCCGCACGGTGCGCGTGGCGTTTCCCCAGCAACCTCAGGTCATGTGGACGAACGAGGAAGGCGCGCGCTCCGGCTACACCTACGAGTACCTCGAGCGCATCGCGCAGTACACGGGCTGGGACTACGAGTTCGTGCCCGTGGAGGGCGACTGCATCGCCGCGTTCGAGACGTCGCGGGCCCTGCTCGAAGCCGGCGAGGTGGACCTCGTCGCCGGCGTCATGCCCGCCGCGGCCGACGGCGGCCCGTTTCTGCTCACGCGCGGCAGCTACGCCACGTTCGAGGCGGTGCTGCAGGTCGACGCCGCCCGCTCGGACGATCCGCTGCTCTCCGCGGACGAGGGCCGTCCCCTGCGCGTGGCGGCCGCCGGGCAGGCCGCGCTTCTGGACGACCTGGAGACCTTCTGCTCCCGCAACGGGATCCCGTACGAGGTCGTGTCCTGCGCATGCTTCGAGGACGCGCAGGCCGCCGTGCTCGAGGGGCGCGCCGACGTGGCGCTCGCCACCGACATGGGGCCCGCCGAGGGCCTGCGCGCCGTGGCGCACGTGGCGTCGCACCCCCTGTATTTCGCCGTCGCCCGCGGCAGCGAGGCCCTTGCCGCCGAGATCGACGCGGCGCTCTCGCAGATCGACAACGTGGACCCGACGTTCCGCCAGCGCCTACGCGAGATCTACTTCGCGCGCGCCGGGACGACGTTCGTCCTCGATGACGAGGATCGCGCCTACATCGCCTCCGCCGGCCCTATCAAGGTGGGCGTCCTGGCCAACCAGCCCCCGTACCAGTACGAGGAGGACGGCGAGGTCAAGGGCATCGCCATCGACCTGCTGAAGACGGTGTCGCAGAAGACGCGCCTGTCGTTCGAATTCGTGACGGCCGCCTCGGAGGAGGAGCTCGACGAGCTGCAAGCCCAAGGGGCCATCGACATGGTGGCCTGCGTCGATTACAACTACGCCACCGCGCGCGAGCGGCTGCTCGCGCTCACGCAGCCCTACGTGACGGCGACCTACGTGCTCGTCGCCAACGCGGGGGCCGCCAACGGCGACATCGCGGGCAAGCGTCTCGCGCTCGCCGCGACGAGCCGCTACGACGGGGTGTTCGTGGGCAACGTGCAGCGCTTCCCGTCCGTCGCCGAGTGCCTCCAGGCGGTGCTCGACGGCGAGGCCGACTACACCTATGTCGACGAGTACGTCATGCAGTATTTCCTCAACCTGCCCGATTACCGCGGGCTGCGCGTGGCGCCGCAGACCCACGAGCCCCGCCGCCTGAGCTTCGGCATCGCGCGCGGGGGAGACGCCGCCCTGCTCGGCATCGTCGATCGGGCGGTCGGGTCGCTCTCCGAGATCGAGCTGCAGGGCGTGATCAACGGCAACGTGATGAGCGACCAGCCCTTCGACATCGTGGACTTCGTGCGCGCCCATCCTGTGGAGACGTTCGCCGCCGGGGCCGCCGTGCTGCTGGTCGTGCTGCTGTTGGTGCTGGTCATCCTGTACCAGCGGGCGCGGGAGAACGCGAAGACCGCGTTCGACTTGAAGAAGCGGCTGCGCTTCTACGCGCTGTGCGACGACTACTTCTTCGAGTACGACAAGCGCACCGACACCCTCGTCGTGTCCCTGCCCGACGACGGGCGGCGCGGTGACGCCGAGCCGGTGGTCATCAGCATGAACGCGAGCTCCTTCGTCATCGAGAAGGCCGACAAGGAGGCGTTCCTCGAGCTTCTGCGCTCCGACGAGCGGCGGACAGAGGAGCTGCGCCTACCTGACGCGGACGGCATCGAGCACTGGCTGCGCATCTCCGTCGAGCCGGTGGACGATGCGGGCCGCTCCGCCGGCACCGTGGGCAAGATGAAGATCATCGACGACGAGCGCCAGGAGAAGGACCAGCTGCTGGCGAAGGCGGAGCGCGACAGCCTGACCGGCCTGCTGAACTCCGACACGACGCGCCGCCGCGTGGAGCAGCAGCTGGCCGCGCTTGCGCCGGACGGGCACGGCGCGCTCGTCATGGTGGACATCGACCGCTTCAAGGAGGTCAACGACACGTACGGCCACCTCGTGGGCGACCATGTGCTCGTGGGCGTGGCGCGCGTCCTGCGCGAGAGCTTCCGCGTGGGCGACGTGGTGGGCCGGCTGGGCGGCGACGAGTTCATGGTGTACATGGACCGGGTCGACGCGTCGCTGGCGGAAGCCAAGTGCGAGTCAGTGCGGCACTCCGTGGAGCGCCACGCGTTCGACGGCACGGATTGCCAGGTGACCATCAGCACGGGATGCGCCCTCTCGGAGCGCGGCGAGTCGTTCGAGGACCTGTACCGGCGCGCCGACGAGGCGCTCTACGAGGCCAAGCGAAGCGGGCGCAACCGCTGCGGCTTCTAGCGGCGCGCCGCCGACGGCGACGGCCTTCGGGCGGCTCGGCGGCCGTTTCACGTATACGCGGGGTCTTTATTCTGCTAAAGTAAGCCAATCTACCTGCGTGCGCCTGTCTCTGCGCATTCGGCAACAGGACCGAAACGAACGATGGGGATCATGGAGAGGGGCAACGCGCAACGCGGGTTCTTCCAAGTATCGAGGTTTGAGAGAGGAGTGGGTATGAGCAGTTCGTTGGTGCAGAAGTTCAAGAACATCGGCCCTGGCGCGCTCGTGGCCGCCGGCTTCATCGGCCCCGGCACCGTCACCACGTGCACGGTTTCGGGCGCGAGCTACGGCTACACCATGCTGTGGGCGCTGCTGTTCGCCACGGCCGCCACCATCATCTTCCAGGAGATGGCGAGCCGCGTGGGCATCGTGTCGGGCAAGGGACTGGGTGAAAACATCCGCGATCGTATTCCCAACAAAGCGCTGATGTGGATTGCAATCGTGATTGTTATCATCGCCATCTTCGTGGGCAACATCGCCTACGAGACGGGCAACATCACGGGCGGCATCCTGGGCATCCAGGCCGTGATGCCCGATATGTCGTTGATTCCCATCGTCGTCGTGCTGGGCATCCTGGCGTTCATCGCCATGTGGATCGGCTCGTACAAGGTGGTCGAGGTCATCCTCACGGCCATCGTCGTGTTCATGGGCGTGGTGTTCCTGGTGACGGCGTTCGCGTCGAGCCCCGACTGGGGCGCCATCGCGACCGGCCTGTTCGTGCCGACGCTGCCTGAGGAGGGCTCGAAGGGCATCCTCACCGCCGTGGGCCTCATCGGCACCACCATCGTGCCGTACAACCTGTTCCTGCACGCATCCGGCGCCTCCGAGCGCTTCAAGGACCCCGAGCAGGTGTCCGACGCGCGCTTCGACACCATCCTGAGCATCGGCCTGGGCGGCATCATCTCCATGGCCATCCTCATCTGCGCCGCTGCGAACATCTACGGCACCGACGCCACGGTGACCAACGGCAAGGACATGGCGCTCGCGCTGCAGCCGCTGCTGGGATCGTGGGCCACGTGGATGATCGGCCTTGGGCTTCTGGCCGCCGGCTTCTCGAGCGCCATCACGGCGTCGTTCTCGGCCGCCTACGCCGTGAACGGCGTGCTGGGCTGGAAGAAGACGACGAAGGATATCCGCTTCAAGGTCATCTGGATGATCGTGCTCGCGGCTGGCTGCATCATGGCCATCGTGCTGGGCAAAAGCCCCACCGAGCTCATCCTGGTGGCGCAGGCGGCCAACGCCATCCTGCTGCCCATCATGGCGTTCTTCGTCATCTACTGCGCCAACGGCAAGGACCTGGGCAAGTGGCGCAACCACATCTTCGCGAACTGCGCGGGCGTGGTGATCATCGTCATCACGCTGTTCATGTGCTACCGCAACATGTCCAGCTTCCTCACGTCGCTTTCGGCGCTCATCGGCGGCTAGCCGTCCGCTGTCGCTGCGAGACTGCGCGCCCGTCGGGAGAACCCGGCGGGCGCGCTTGCGTCGACACCCGATTTTCGCTCCAAAAACACGCCTCGTGCGCTGAGGCATGTTTTTGGAGCGAAAATGCCCCGACTCGGCGGGCGATGACGTAGGATTCGGGGAAACGGCAGGCGGCGAAGGGAGGCGTGGGATGGACGAGACGTATGCGGCGTTGGGGCGGCTCGTGGCGTACCTGGGGAGCGAGCGGCCCGAGTACGCGGGGCTTGCGGTGCCGGACGATCCCGCCGAGCGGTGGGCGATGGCCCGCGCGCTCATGAACATGCGGCCGCCGCTTCCGGTGCCGCCCGAGGTGCTGGCCGACCAGGATGCCGTCCTGCAGGCGCGGATGGCCCGGACGGACGTGGCGGATGCGCGCGAACTGCCGGCCATCCCCGGCGACGACCGCCTGGCGCTCTGGCGCGGCGACATCACCACGCTCGCGGCGGACGCCATCGTGAACGCCGCGAACTGCAAGCTGCTGGGCTGCTTCATCCCCGGCCACCACTGCATCGACAACGCCATCCACACGTTCGCCGGCATGCAGCTGCGCCTGGCCTGCGACGACCTCATGCGCGCGCAAGGTCATGACGAGCCGACGGGCCAGGCGAAGGTGACGCCCGCGTTCAACCTGCCCGCTCGCTTCGTGGTGCACACGGTGGGGCCCATGGTGCCTACCGGCCGGCCCACGCCCGCGCAGGACGAGCAGCTGGCCTCGTGCTACCGCTCCTGCTTGGACGCCGCCGCGGATGCGGGGTGCGCGTCGGTGGCGTTCTGCTGCATCTCAACCGGCGAGTTCCGCTTCCCGCGCGAGCGGGCGGCGCGCATCGCCGTGGACGAGGTGCGCGCATGGCTGGCGGGCGATGCCCGCATCGAGCGCGTCGTATTCGACGTGTTCGGCGATGCCGACGAGGACGTGTATCGCCGGCTGCTGCTGCCCGCGTGACGTCGCTCCCCGTGCTTCCCTTATGTTTCTTTCCCGCTAACAGTTGACGGGCAACCGATGCCCCGGGGTACGATGGGCGCAGACAAATGAGAGAAGGAGCACCGCCATGAAGCAGGAAACCTACAACCAGGTGCGCGACTACCGCAACCGCTTGTTCCCCGGATACGATTCGCCGCTTTCGTCCACCGACCCCGAGTTCGTGGAGCACTACGACCGCTTCGCGTTCGGCGTGGTGCCGGCGAGCGACGATTTGGACGACCGCACGCGGCTCATGGCCATCATGGCCGCGCTCATCGGCTGCCAGGGGCTCGACATGTTCAAGGCCATGACCAAGGGCGCCCTGAACGTGGGCGTCACGCCGGTGGAGGCGAAGGAGATCGTGTACCAGTCCACGGCATACGTGGGCATGGGGCGCATGCTGCCGTACCTGTACGCGGTGAACGAGCTGCTGGACCATCGCCTGGTGGCGCAGCCGCTCGAGAAGCAGGCCACCGTTGAGGAGGACGAGCGCCTGGAGGCCGGCGTGCAGAAGCAGGTTGACCTGTTCGGGCCGCAGATGACCGATGCCTACCAGACCGGCCCCGAGGACACGCGCCACATCCGCCGCTGGCTGGCCGAGAACTGCTTCGGCGACTACTACACCCGCACCGGCCTGACCGACGCGCAACGCGAGATGATCACCTTCTGCTTCCTGGCCGCCCAAGGCGGGTGCGAGCCGCAGCTGGTCAGCCACGCGCAGGCCAACATGCGCCTGGGCAACGACCGCGCCTTTCTCATCAAGGTGGTGTCGCAGTGCCTGCCGTATGTCGGTTATCCGCGTAGCCTGAACGCGCTGGCCTGCATCGACGAGGCCTGCGAGGCGATGGACACCGAGCAATAGGCTCGAAGCGAGGCTGCCCCGGAGCTACCCTGCGATTTTCCGCGCCCCTCGAATTTCGAGGGGCGTTTTCGTCGCTTTTGCCGTATACTGGGCTCGCCGCTTCGGGTGAGCGCGTTTTCTGCACACGCCGCTCTTCTGCCCCCGTCGATCGGCTCTTCTGTGTCGGAAAGGCTTCGAGGGAAGCCGGCAGGCGCGCCTCTGCAGCGCGCGCTGCGTTTTCTGCACCGTTTCCATGATAATGCGACAGCCCCTTGCAAGGGGCGTGGCTCGAGCGTTCCGCAGGGCACGGTCGTGCTGCGCGCGGGGCGCGGGAAGGGGTGGCAATGGACGTTTTGAATCAGAGAAAAGGCCTGGTGATAGCCGGGTTGGTGCTGGGAGCGCTTGTCGCTTCGCTGGCGTTTTTCGGCAATCCCGCCAATATGGCGATGTGCGCGGCGTGCTTCATCCGCGACACGGCGGGCGCGCTCAAGCTGCACACGACGGCCACCGTGCAGTATTTCCGGCCCGAGATCGTGGGCCTGGTGGCGGGGTCGTTCATCATCGCGCTGGCAACGCGCGAGTTTCGCTCGACGGCGGGTTCGTCGCCCATGACGCGCTTCGTGCTGGGATTCATCATGATGATAGGGGCGCTCGTGTTTCTGGGGTGTCCGCTGCGCATGGTCATCCGCATGGCCGCGGGCGACCTGAACGCCTACGTAGGCCTGGTGGGGCTCGTGCTGGGCATCGCGACGGGCACGTTCTTCCTGAAGAAAGGCTATTCGCTCGGGCGCGAGCGCGACACCACGCCCACAGCCGGCGCGGTGCTGCCGGTGGTGCTGATCGTGCTCATGGTGATAGGCGTGGCCACCACCGCGTTCGCTGCGAGCGAGAAGGGACCCGGCAGTGCGCATGCGCCGTGGCTCATCGCGCTGGCTGTGTCGCTCATCGTGGGCATGATCGCGCAGAAGGTGCGCATCTGCTTCGCGGGCGGGGTGCGCAACGTGTTTTTGATGCGCGACTTCGACCTGCTTTTGCCCATCGTGGGGCTTTTCGCGGTCATGCTGGCGTACAACCTGTTCACGGGCTCGTTCAAGCTGAGCTTCGACGGGCAGCCCATCGCCCACTCGCAGCATCTGTGGAGCATCCTGGGGCTCTATGCGGTCGGGTTCGCGGCCACGCTCGCCGGCGGCTGCCCGCTGCGCCAGATGACGCTGGCGGGCCAGGGCTCGTGCGACGCGGCGGTCACGTTCATCGGTATGCTGGTGGGCGCGGCGTTCGCGCACAACTTCGGCCTGGCCGGGGCTGCGGCGGCGGCCGCGACGGCCGAGGCGCCGGCGGTGGCGGGCGGCCCTGCGCTCGCGGGGCAGATCGTGCTGGTGGCCGGTATCGCGGTACTGTTCGCCATCGGTGTGGCGAACGTGCGCAGCCGGCAGAAGAGCGAGAGCGCCCAGGCGGTGCCGGCGCTCGATGCGGACGACGCGGCCGCGGCCGCGGCGAATTAGGGAAGGGGTCGAAGCCATGCTGGAAGTGGATGCGCGGGGGCTGTCGTGCCCCGAACCGGTGATGATGGCGATGGACGCGCTCAAGCGCGCGGGCGGGCAGCCGGTGCGCGTGCTGGTGAGCGCGTCGGTGGCGCGCGACAACGTGATGGCGCTTGCGAAGCGCAAGAAGAAGTCCGTGCAGGTGGAGCGCGTGGGCGACGACTACGCGCTGGTCATCGAGTAGCGGCGGGAGGGCTCGCGTGAAGGGGAGGACGCCGTGCGTGGTGGTTGTCTTCGGCACCACCACCGACGCCATGGCCATGGAACGGGCGGGCCGGCGCTGCGGCTTGCGGGGACGGCTCGTCCCCGTGCCGCGGCAACTGTCCGCCGGCTGCGGCCTCGCCTGGCGCGAGCCCGCCGACAACGAGGACGCCCTGCGCCGGGTGATAGCCGACGAAGGCGTCACCTGCGACGCCCTCGTCAAGATGGAGCTGTGATTCAGGTTGTCATCCTGAGCGGAGCGCCATCGCGCGCCCCCTTCCTGTCATCCTGAGCGGAGCGCGACAGCGCGGAGTCGAAGGATCTTCGACCGAGTGAGACTTCCAAGGCCGAAGATCCTTCGACTCGCTTCGCTCGCTCAGGATGACAAAGCGCCCTTACGGCCGGCCTACGGCTTTGATGGCGATGCCGTCGTCCTCGAGCGACTGGCGGATGCGGCTCACGAAGGCGAGCGCGGTGGGCGAGTCGCCGTGGACGCAGAGCGTGTCGGGGTGCAGATCCACCAGCTTGCCGTTCACGGAGAGCACCGCGCCGTCGCGGATGGCGTTCTTCACGCGCTCGATGGCCTCCTCCTCGTCGCGGATGAGCGCGGCGGGATCGTTGCGGTTCACAAGGCGGCCCTCGTCGGTATAATTGCGGTCGGCGAAGAACTCCTCGGCCGTGATCAGGCCCAGCTTGCGGCCCTCGTCCACCAGCGCGCTGTTCGCGAGGCCCACCAGCACGAGCTGCGGGTCCACATCGCGGACGGCCTGCGCGAGGGCGGCGGCCAGCTCAGGGTCGATGGCCGCGTGGTTGTACAGCTGGCCGTGCGGCTTCACGTGCGCGAGCCGCACGCCCTGCGCCGAGCAGAACGCCTGCAGCGCGCCGATCTGGTACAGCATGTACGAGTACGCCTCGTCGGGCGAGAGGCGCATGTCGCGGCGGCCGAACCCTTGCAGGTCGGGGTAGCCCGGGTGCGCGCCGATGGCGATGCCCGCGTCGGTTGCCATGGCCACCGTCTTGCGCATGACCACCGGGTCGCCCGCGTGCTGCCCGCACGCGATGTTCGCGCTGGACACCAGCGGGATGATCTGGTCGTCCAGGCCCAGCGTGTAGCGCCCGAAGCTCTCACCCAGGTCGCTGTTGAGGTCGATTCGGTACATGGCGTGCCTTCCTTCGCCGGTTCGCGTTGTTCGATCTCCATTATAAGGCAACGGGCTCCTTCGCGGGGGAGGCGGAGCGCTGCCACGCCCGTCATTTTTGGGCATGCTTCCATATCGCTTTGATCTGGGATTATAGTGTGTTTTACCTGGTCAACCAAGTGTCCAAAAATGACGGGCGTGGCAGCGCGCTCGCTGCGCGCCGGGACCATCCGCTCATCAGGCATATCCCCTTTTTGGGGATGCCTTCCCGGGCAAAGTATCCCCCTTTGAGGGCTGTTTGCGGCCGCGCTGCGACCCTATGCTGGCGGCTCGGAACCAAAAGGTTTCGAACGACCGCACAAAGGAGGAACAGGATGAAGGAAGTCAGCAGAAGAAGTTTTCTCGGTCTCGGCGCAGCCGCCGTGTCGGGCATGGCCCTGTCGAGCATGATAGGATGCTCGCCCGCGGCAAGCGGCGATGCGAAGGAAGAGGGTACGGCGCTGGCCGACTCCGGCAGCAGCTCCGAGGCGAATGGAGGCGTGGGCATCTACGCCGAGCGTGCATCGGGCATCGAGCGCTTTGCCGTCGCGCCGGCGAAAGCATCTGAGCTGGGGGAGCCTGACGAAACCTGCGACTGGCTGGTGATCGGCGGTGGGAACACGGGGCTGTTCGCGGCCATCCGCGGCCTTGAACTGGGCATGGATACCATCTTGTTGGAGAAGAACCCCATGACCGGAGGCGCGGGCGTGGGCACCGAGGCAACGCAGCTTCTCAACGACAGCAAGTACCTTCAGGAAGCCAGCTCGCCCTGCGGCACGTCGGCCGAGGTCTACCACTACTTCCAGATGCAGAACGCATGGCTTTCCGACGGCCTGCTCGTCTCCAACTACATCAACAACGTCCACGGCCCGCACGATTGGCTGTACGACCACGGCATGAAGACGGTCTTCTGCGCGTCGGGCGGCGTCGAGGCCCCGGTCGGCGGCATCATGTACGAGGGCATGGGCTCGGGCGTGAACGCGTTCGTCACGGAAACATTCGAGAAGGAAGGCGGTCGGCTCATGACGAGCACGGCCGCCACCAAGCTCGTCGTCGACGACGAAGGGACCGTCGTGGGCGTCGTCGCCGACGGGAAAGAGAAGAAGGGCCAGTACATCGCGGCCAAGAACGTGTTTCTCGGCACCGGAGGCTTCGGTACGAACCCCGATATGGTGGCCTACTACATCGGCGAAGCGGGAACGATCGCCTACAAGCGCGACGAGCAGATGGGCATTCCTCACGATGGCGACGGCATTTGCATGGCGTTCGGCGTCGGCGCGGTGGAATCCCGCGAGATGTGGACGGCTGCTCCCGGCCAGGGGTCGCCGGCGAGCGTGAACGATCTGTGGGATTCCGAAGTAGACCGCGCCTGCCGCGAAGCGAATCTGTGGGTCAACGACAACGGCAAGCGTCTTGGAAACGAGAAATGGGATGCCATATCGTCGAATTTCGGCACGGCGTATCGGCAGAACGGCGGCTACTATTGGAACGTGTTCGATCAGACGGCCGTCGAACGGATGCAGACCGAGCCTTTCGTCATGGGCTCTCGCTGGGTGATCGCCCCCGAGGGCGACGGCGACCCCATGCCGAGCATGGGAAAGGCCCTCGACGCCGCCGTCGGCGGGGGAAGCGTGTGGAAGGGCGAGACGATCGAGGAGCTGGCTGCGTCCGTGGGCATTGACGCGGAAAGCCTCGCTGCCACGGTAAAGCGCTACAACGAACTGGCTCGCAACGGAGAGGATACCGATTTCTGGAAAGATCCGGTCGCGCTGCACGAGCTGAGCACGGGTCCGTTCTACGCCATCAAGGTGGTCCCCACGTGGTTCTGCACGCTCTGCGGAGTCAAGGTTGACGAGAATCTGCGCGTCATCGACGAGAAGGGCAACCCTATCAAGGGCCTGTACGCCGGAGGCGCCGACGCGTCCCAGTTCTTCACCACTGAATACAGCCACGGCTTCGGAGGCTCCTGCTCCGCATTCGCCTACTTCAGCGGCTGGTACGCTGCCGAGATCGCCGCTGCCTCCCGGTAACCGGTTTTCCCACCCTGCGCACATCGTCGACGCTCCTCTCCCTCCCTGCGTCGGCCGATGCGTTCGAGATCCGGGGCCTGCGAGTCCCGGATCTGCGTTTATACGGACCCGAGCTCCTCGTGCACCAGGTCGAGAAGCTCTTGCTTGGCATGCACGTCCAAAGTGGCGTAGATGGCCTTGCGATAGGTCTTCACCGTGTTCTGCGAAAGGCAGAGCGTGTCGGCGATGTGAGGGATGCTGTGGCCGTTCACCAGCAGGGCCAGCACTTCGCGCTGCCGTGCGGGCAAATCGTGCTTGCGCGCGATCGACTCGCATGCCGCGGACAGGTCGGCGAGCGTGACGGGTCTCGCAGATTCGCCCTTGCCTGCGTCGGCGTGCTTGCGGAGGAAGGGGAGGAAGAACGCCGGGATCGTGAGTATGTATAGCAGCAGCGCGGCGATGGCAAAGGGGGCGAGTGCGTCGAACGGATGGGCGGGCGACACGATGAGCAGCGTCTCGGGGCCGCGGGCGAGGTACACGGAGCCGCCGAGCAGCCCATACACGACGGTGGTCGACACGTTGAACTGCTTCGCGATGGAGCAGCTGGTCAGCGCCATCAGCAGGGATACGACACAGAAGCATGCGTCGCCGAGGAACAGCACGAACCAGCGTTGGCTCGGCTCGAAGAACGACGCGACGAGCACGGAGCTTGCCAGGACGGGCAAAAACGCGCAGTACGCGTTGAAGATGGAAACTTTCTTGTTGCAGGCGAACAGGATGACGGCCAGAACTGCAAGCGCGACGGTGTTGGCTCCCTGGGCGAGCAGCAGGCGGAAGAGATCCTGCCCTTCGGTGTCGAGGTACGTGGTGCTGGCCACAGGCGCGACCAAGACGAGCACCACGGCGCAGATGGTGGGCACGGCCAAGCTGGCGAGAAGCGCCTTGGGCCCGCCGGAAACGTCCGACGGGTTCTGCTTCGCGAGAATGTCGACGATGGCGTTCGTGTTGGAGTGCAGTAGCGCGATGGTGGCCGGTACGAGCACGATGGCGAACAGCGCGAAACGCCCCTCGAGCGGCACGAAGCAGAACAGGGCTCCGGAAATGATCGAAGCGAGCGACGCGATGACGATCAGCACCTCTATCTCCCGAAACGGCCGCTCCACGACGATGCGCAGCCATTGCATGAAGCCCAAAGCGATGCCGAGTCCGATGCATATCCCGTATCCCACGAGCAACGCAGCTGCATCGATGCCTACGAGCCATGCGATCACGCAGACGATTGAGGCGGCGAAGCTGAGCGACGATGCGCGCATGAGAGCTTTCGGTTTGAGGGGACCGCGCTTCCATTCGACGAGCGCCGCGATGAAGAAGGCCGCAACGTAGGTGGCTTGCTGGGGAAGTACGTACAGGCCGGCATCCGCGCCGCTCGGGATGAGCGGGAGCATGTAGGTCGAGCCCGTGCATGAGACGAGCGTCATCCAGACGGCGATACCCGACGCATACTGCGCGAAGCCCGGCGACGGCTTCTGAGGAGCGATCTTCGAAGGATGCGTGCTCGTCGCGTGCATGATCACTCTTTCAGGTCGATGTTCTTGGTGTCGGTGATGAGCATGCATCCCGGGGCGTGGGTGATGGCGAAGGGGGGCTTGCTGTTCATGACGATGGACTGGGGCGTCACGCCGCAGGCCCAGAACACGGGCACCTCGCCGTCGTGGATTTCCACCGGGTCGCCGAACTCGGGATGCATGATGTCACGCACGCCGATGGCGGCGGGGTCGCCGATGTGTATGGGCGCGCCGTGCACCTTGGGAATGGCACCGGAGATCTGCACCGCCTTCACCACCTGGTCGTAGGGGATGGGGCGCATCGACATGACCATGTTGCCGCTCATGCTGCCCGCCGGCGTGCACGGCACTCCCGTCAGGTACATGGGTACGTTGCAGCCCATGGTGTTGTGGCGGATCTCGATGCCGGCCTCGATGAGCTCGCTCTCGAACGAGAACGAGCACCCGATGACGAACGACACCAGGTCGTCGCGCCAGTAGTCCTCGACGTTCTCCACCTCGGCCACCAGTTCGCCGTGCTCGTAGATGCGATAGCGCGGGAAGTCGGTGGCGATGTCGCAGTCGGTTGCGCAGATGGTGGCCTCGCGTGCACCCACCTCGGTCACCTCTAGCAGCGGGCAGGGCTTGGGGTTGCGCTGCGCGAACAGCAGGAAGTCGTAGGCCTGCTCGCGCGGCAGCACGATGAGGTTCGCCTGCGCGTACCCGGGGCAGAGCCCGCTCGTGGGCGCCGTGAACGCGCCCGAGCGGATGAGCCGCCGCGCCTCCACCGGCGACGCGGAAAGCATCTGCGCCCACACCTCGTCGGCGACCCCTTCGGGCTTTGCAGGAACCGGAGCATTCAACATGGCAAAACTCCCTTCTCGATAGCTGCCCCCTATTATGGCACGCAGCGCCCACGATGGGGAAGCGCTGGACAAAAACGAAGGTTATGGGAACGGAAACCGTGTTAAAAGTTGCGGCCGGGAGTTTTCTGGCAGCATAACCCCAGGTCGCAATTTTTTGAACGCTCGTAGCGTTCCCATAGCGGGCGATTTTGTCCATGATGGTGGTAGTCAGCATTTCGAGCTGACGCTGCGGGGGATCCTTCGACTCCGCGCTGGCGCGCTCCGCTCAGGATGACAAAAAAGGGGAGGCCCTCCTCGTTCCGCTCAGGATGACAAAGGGGAGGCCCTCCTCGTTCCGCTCAGGATGACAAAGGGGAGGCTCCCCTCGCTCCGCTCAGGATGACAGGGGAGCCCTTCCGCTCTGCGTTATGACAAAACCGCAGGTTGAACCTGTCTTTTCGAGCCTGCGTTAGACTCCGGCCTGGCCGTCCCCAAACCCCTCGCCGGTTCATGAAGGACGACGTGAGACTCCCTGCAGGGGCTCGTGGGGCACCGTCCACCAAGCGAGTTCCGCAGCGGAGCGAGGACTGTCCGAGCGACTGGGCGGTGCCCCACGAGCCCCGCCCGGCAGCCTTAGACTTCGCCCTTCATGAACCGCTCGATGAAGCTCGTGTCGGCGAGGCCGGCGGCGAACGTCTCGTTCTCCATGATGGCATACTGGAAGTCCAAGTTCGTCTTCACGCCCACCACCACCATCTCCTCGAGCGCCGTGCGCATCTTCGCGATGGCCTCGGTGCGGTCGCGCCCGTGCACGATGATCTTCGCGATCATCGAATCGTAGTACGGCGACACCTCGTAGCCGTCGTAGGCCGCCGTGTCCACGCGCACGCCGTTGCCGCCCGGCAGGTGCATCTGCGAGATGGTGCCCGGCGAGGGCAGGAACCCGCGCTCGGGCTGCTCGGCGTTGATGCGGCACTCGATGGCGTGTCCGCGGTAGCCGATCTCGTCCTGCGTGAACGTGAGCGGATCGCCCGCCGCCACGCGGATCATCTCCTCCACCAGGTCCGTCCCCGTCACCATCTCGGTCACGGGATGCTCCACCTGGATGCGCGTGTTCATCTCCATGAAGTAGTAGTTCAGCTGGTCGTCCAGCAGAAACTCGATGGTGCCGGCCGACGTGTACCCCACGGCCTGGGCCGCGCGCACGGCGGCGTCGAGCATCTCGGCGCGCACCTCGTCGGACAGCACGGGCGAGGGGCTCTCCTCGATCATCTTCTGGTGGTTGCGCTGCACGGAGCAGTCGCGCTCGCCCAAGGCCACCACGTTGCCGTACGTGTCGGCGATGACCTGCACCTCCACGTGCCGCGGGTTCATGACGCAACGCTCCAGGTACATGGTGTTGTCGCCGAACGCGCCCACGCTCTCGCGCTGCGCGATGGAGAACTGCTCGGTGAAGTCGCGCTCGTCGTAGCTCACACGCATGCCCTTGCCGCCGCCGCCCGACGACGCCTTGATCATGATGGGCCACCCGATGGCGCGGGCCTTCACCAGCGCCTCCTCGGGCGCGTGCACGGGCTCCTTCGTGCCGGGCACCACGGGCACGCCGGCGTCCATCATGGTCTTGCGGGCCTGGCTCTTGTTGCCCATGCGGTCGATGACCTCGGGCGACGGCCCGATGAACACGATGTCGTTCTCGCGGCAGTGCTTCGCGAACGTGGAGTTCTCGGACAAAAAGCCGTAGCCGGGATGGATGGCCTGCGCGCCCGTGCCCTTCGCGGCGGACAGGATGGCCGCGATGTTCAGGTACGAGTCGCGCGCGGCCGGCGGGCCGATGCACACGCTCTCGTCGGCCAGGTACACGTGCAGCGAGTGCTTGTCGGCTGTGGAGTACACGGCCACCGTCTTGATGCCCATGGCGCGGCAGGCGCGGATGATGCGCACCGCGATCTCGCCTCGGTTGGCGATGAGGATCTTCTCGAACATGGCGCGCGCCGTCCTTACGCGTGCTCGCCGGCGGCGCCGGCGATGGCGATACGGAACAGCGGCTGGTCGTATTCCACCTGCGCGCCGTTGTCGGCCAGCACCTCCACCACGATGCCGGGCGCGGGCGTGGTGATCTCGTTCATCATCTTCATGGCCTCCACGATGGCAAGCGTCTGGCCCGAGAGTACCTCCTGGCCCACCTTCACGAACGCGTCCTCGTCGGGGCTCGGGGCGATGTAGAACATGCCCACCATGGGGCTGCGCACGAGGATGGAGTTCTCGTCGTCGCCGTTGTCCACCGCCGCGGCTTCGTGGCTTTCGGTCTTGCCGGCCAGAAGCGCGCTCACGCGGTCGGCCATGAGCGGCAGCGCCGTGGACGAGAGCGGGCCGTGGTTGCGCTCCAGCTCGATCTTCGTCTCGCCGTCGTCGACGCGCAAGGCGGTGAGCTCGGCTTTGTCCATGATGGCGATCAGCTCTTCGATGGCTTTCGTGTCCATGGGTTCTCCTCGCATTTCTCGTTCGTTCATGCCTTCGTCGAATCGGCTGCCCCGGCGCTCGATCCGGCGCGGCTGCCGTACGTGGTGCTCAAATCGTTGCGGTTGCCCACCCGCTCGGCCCGGTCCGCCCGGTCGATCCACAGCGTGTCGGCCTGCGTGCGCCGCGCCTGCTCCTCCAGTATGGGGGTGAGCCGGCGCGCGGTGCGGCGCGGCGAGATGCCGTCGGGGCTGGGCCGTCGCACCTTGAGCGCGAGCATCTCGAACAGCTTCGCCTCCTCGCGCATGAGCCGCTGCGCCTCCTGCACGCTCACGGGCTCGAAGCGCACCTTGCGCCCCGGCGGCCGCTGCACGAGCTTCGGTATGTCGACGGAGGCGATGGTGCCGATCTTCGCGTAGCCGCCGGTGGTCTGGCGGTCGGTCAGCATAATGATGGGCCGGCCGTGCGAGGGAACCTGCACGGCTCCGAACGCGATGCCGTCAGATATGATATCCGAGCCGTGTTTCGTCCCGATTTCCGGGCCGTCCAGGCGGTATCCCATGCGGTCGCACTTCGAGGTGGTCGTGTAAGCTTGGCCGTAGAACGTCTCGATGCCCTCGGGGGTGAACATGTCCTCCTGCGGGCCGGGTACCACGCGCAGCACCACCTCGTCGCAATCGAAGCCGTAGAAGCCGGCGTCGCCGTCGATGCGGTGCGAGCCCAGGTTGGGCAGGAAGTCCACGTTCTTCGTGGTGAACGGCACGTAGTCGCCCACGATGAGCGCGCGTCCCTTCCACCCGCCGAACTCGCACTTGAGGTTGGTGGAGCGGCTGCCCATCACCTCGGGCACGCGCACGCTGTTGCCGGCGATGGCCAGGTATCCGTAGCAGCCCGTCTTGGACGCCTTGAACCGCAGGATGGAGCCGCGCCGCACCATGACGGCGGTGTACTGGGGCACGGGCTCGCCGTCGATGGTGGGGGAGAAGTCGCCTCCGGTGATGGCGATGTAGGTGCTCGTGGTGAAGCGCAGCGCGGGCCCGGCCAGCGCGAACTCGAGCACGGGCGCGTTCGGGTCGTTCTCCACCAGCAGGTTGGCGATGGCGAAGGCGCGGTGGTCCATCACGCCGTTGGTGGAGAAGCCGCTGCCCTGGTAGCCGAAGCGGCCGGTGTCCTGGATGGTGGTGATCACGCCGGGTTTCTTGACGACCAGTCCCATGTCACTCGCCCTCCACGAAGATGCCGTACGAATACGTGCCCGCCGCCAGCTGGGCCTCGATGGCCGTGTACTCGTCGGGGCTGATGGGCACGAAGCGCAGGTACTCGCCGGCCGCGTAGAGGATGGGCTCGGCCCGGTCGGGGTCGTAGGGCTTGAGCGGCGTGCGCCCGATGATCTGCCAGCCGCCGGGCGAGGCGAGCGGGTAGATGCCCGTCTGCGCGCCGCCGATGCCGACGCTGCCCGGTTCGATGCGCGTGCGCGGCGTGGCCAGGCGCGGCGTGTGCAGCCGCTCGTCGAGCCCGCCCAGGTAGGCGAAGCCCGGCAGGAAGCCCAGCATGTCGATGAGGTAGTCGCGGCTCGTGTGGACGGCCACCACCTCTTCCTCCGAAAGCCCCGCGTGCGCGGCTACGTCGGCCAGGTCGGGGCCGAACTCGCCGCCGTAGCACACGGGGATGGGCACGATCTTGCGCACCGACAGATCGGCCTCGCCCACGTCGCGCAGCTTGCCGCGCAGCTTGGCCGACAGCTCGTCGAACGTGACGAGCAGGGGGTTGTAGTACACCATGAGAGAGCAGAACGTGGGCACGAGCTCCGTGACGCCCTCGATGGGGTCGTCCGTGAGGTTCTCGGCGGCCATGCGGATCTTGGCGCTCGTCTCCGGGGAGATCGCATGCGCGAACTCCAGGTTGAGCGCCGAATCGCCGGCGATGGTTATGCTGAATCCTGCCATGCTGTTCCGTTCTTGATCATGCACATGCTGAAAAAGGTATCCGGAGATTGTAGCACAGCGAGGTGTTCGTCAGTTGAACAGGCCCGGCGGGATGGTCACGTAACGCCACGCCTCCAGGAACAGCACGGCTTCGGCGAATAGCAGCACGCTTGTCTTGTGGCGGAACACGAACGCCATCATCTCGCGGGTGGTGAGGCCCGCGAGCAGCGGCCCGCGCGGGGCCCGCGCGGAGACGCCCTGCGCGTCGATGCCGGCCGCCGCCGCGTTCGCCAGGCCGCGCAGCAGATGGAACCCGCTCGTCACCACCAGGCAGCGCGCCTGCCCTCGCACGCCCTCGATCAGCGCCTGCGAGCGCTCCATGTTCTCGCGCGTGGTGCGCGACTTCGCCTCCACCAGCAGCTTCTCGTCGGGCACGCCGCGCTCGCGCAGGTAGTCGCGCATGGCCTCGGCCTCGGGGCGCGTGCCGGCGAAGCACTGGCCGCCCGACAGCAGAAACGTCGCCCGGCGCCCGTCGGTCTCCCAGCGCGCGAGCGCCTCGTCGAGCCGCGCCACGAGGATGGGGTGCATGCGGTCGCCGTCCAAGCGGTGCCCGAGCACCATGATGACGTCGAAGGGCCGCCGGTTCGCGCCCGAGCGCAGGTAGAGCGCCGTGGCCAGCGCGTAGGACGCGTACATGAACGGGATGTAGCTGAACAGGGCCGCCAGCATGTCGAAGCCCAGGTCGAGCTTCGTGGCGGGCAGCCCCAAATTGAAGTACGCCACGTGGTAGGCCGCCAGCCCCACCGCCGCCACGCCGCCGGCGAGCGCGACTTTGTGCGAGGCGGTGAAGCGCTCGGCGGGCAGCACGGTGGCCGCGTAGACGAACAGGATGACGGCCGAGAACAGGGGCCCTGCCGTGTACAGGAGCAGCCACACCGCGCGGTTCACGTCGGCGAGCGGCGAGCCTTGCACGCCCATGAGCGCGGCGTCGGCGGCGAACAGCGCCGTGAGCAGCGCCATGAGCGCCAGGGCCGCTGGCACGAGCGTGCGCGGGTCGCGGCGAAACGAGACGACGGCGGCCGCAAGGCAGCCTATGATGATGAGCGCGTACAAGGCGGGGCCTCCTCTTCGGGGTTGGCAGAGTCGGGGGCGAGGGGCGCGGGCCGGTTGGCTCGCCCGCCGCCCGCCGCATCTGCGACCGGATCATTCGCGCCGCCCGCCGCATCCTTGCGCGGCCGGCGCACAAGCAGCGCCGCCACCACGATGGCGCCCGCGGCCGCCGCCGCGCTGCCTGTCGCCATGACGGCGGGAAGCCCGATGGTGTCGAGCAGTACGCCGCCGATCAGGCTCGCAAGCGCTAAGCCCAGCGTGTTGGCGGTCGTCACGAGCGCCTGGCCCTTGGCGGTGTCGGCAGGTCTCATGACCCTGTTCGCGTATTCCACTATGGCGGGGACGTACAGCCCGAACGAAAGGGCCTGCACGAGCTGCGCCGCGAAAATCAGAGTCACCGTGGGCGCAAGCCATAGGGTCAGCATCCTTGCCAAAAAGGCGAAGCCTGATGCCGCCAAAACGAGCTCGCAGCTCACGCGGCGGCGCAGCACGACGTAGCTGGCCATCACCGGCAGCTCGATGCAGGCGGCAACGGCGGTGGCGATGCCGAAATCCGACTGGCCGCCGCCCGCGTGCTCGACGATGGTGATAAGGAACACTGCCACGCTGTAGTGGCTGAACATGAGCAGGAAGCAACCCGCCAGCACCAGGCAGAACAGGCGGTACGCTCGGGGAAACGCCCGCGTGGGCGTTGGCTCGTCCGCAGCGTGCTCGCGGGCTTCGGGGTCGCGCGCTTCGGCAAGCGGGAAGGCGAGCACGGCGAGTGCGATGGCGATCCAGCACGCGATGATCACGTCGTCGATAAGCGTAGGCCCGATACCGCTCACCAAGAGGCCGATGAACGCCGCCGACGCGCCATACGCCACCGACCCGACGCCGCGCGCCAAGCCGAAGTTGACGCGCTTGCCGTGGGCGACGCCCAGCACGTTGAGCAGCGGTTGCACCGTTATCGTCAAGATCGTGGTGGCCATGTACAGCGCGAAGACGCCGGCGAGCGACGAGGCGAGCTCAAGCCCCATGCCCGCCATCACGCCCAATGCGGCGAAGGCGTAGATAACCTGCTTGAGGGAGAAGCGCGTCATCCGGTCGACGAATGCCCCCATCAGCGGTTGGAGCGCGCAGGTAAGCAGATTCGCCAGCGCTATGAGCAGTCCGGCTTGCGCGTAGGTGAACCCGTATTGCAAAAGGTACAGGGCCGCGAACGAGCACACGGCGCAGTTCTCGAACCAGTAGGCGATCTGCACCAGGCAGAAGCGCGGGTTCAGGAAACGAGGCTGCTCGCATCCGATATGGTGCATGTCGCCCGGTCCCCTTTCCTGATCGCGTTCGCCCTGTGCTAGTATACGAAAGCACGCACACCAATTCGCTATCGAGCAAGCCACCCCAACAGACGAAGGAGGCCCATGGAAAAGGTCCTGTTTCTTGCGGCGTTCTTCTTCGCCTATACCGTGCAGGCCATCACGGGCTTCGCGGGCAACATCTTCGCCATGCCGGTGGGCACAATGCTGCTCGGGCTGGAGTCCACCGTGTCGGTGCTCAACGCGATGGGGTTCTTCGCGTGCGGGCTGCTCACGGTGCTCAACATCAAGAGCGTGAACTGGCGCGAGCTGGGCAAGATCCTCGCCGTCATGGTGGTATTCATGTTCGTGGGCATCTGGCTGGACACGCTCATGCCGCTGCACGTGCTGCTGAAGGTGTACGGCGCGGTGATCGTGGTCATCGGCGCGAAGAACCTCATCCGCCCCCAGACGAAGTTCCTGCCCGAGTGGGTGCTCTGGATCGTGCTCGCGCTGGCGGGGCTCATCCAGGGCATGTTCGTGTCGGGCGGCGCGCTGCTCGTGATCTACGCGGTGCAGAAGCTGCGCGACCGCCAGCAGTTCCGCATCACGCTTTCGGCCACGTGGACGGTGCTCAACTTCATCTACGCGGCGGTGGCGTTCCAGCAGGGGCACTTCACGGGCGACGTCGTGCAGATCATCGTCTTCTGCATCCCGCTCGCGGTGATCGCCACGTTTCTGGGCAGCAAGCTGCAGAAGCGCATCAGCCAGGAGAAGTTCCTCAAGCTCACCTACGTGCTCATCCTGTGCATCGGCGTGCTGCTGCTGGTGACAAGCTGAGGGCTGCGCCGGGAGGCAGGTGCGGTACAATAGCGGAAAGCCCGCCTGACGGGGCCGACGGAAGGAGCTTTTATGGCGCAGGAATACACCAAGATCTTCGCGGCACTCGACGGTGCCTCGACGCAGGAGGCGGTGGCCGAGCGGGCGATCGCGCTTGCGGCCGACAACCATGCCGCGCTCGTGTTCGGGCACGTGATCGACTCGGTTCCCTACGAGGCGTCCGGCGTGGACTTCGAGGCGCTGTGCGCGGAGGGCAAGAAGCGCATCGAGGGCGAGCTGGCCGGGCTTCTGGACGCGGCGCGCGGCAACGACGCCATCCCGTCGGTGGAGCTCGTGGTGCGCGCCGGCCGCATCAACGACACGCTCGAGCATCAGCTCATCGAGCCGGTGGAGCCCGACCTCATCGTGTGCGGCGAGCGCGGCCTCTCCAACATCAAGTACGCGTTCGTGGGCAGCGTGTCCACGTTCCTCATCCGCAACATGCGCTGCGACGTGCTGGTGGTCAAGCAGGACTGATGCCTGCTTGGTGCTCTTCATCGACTGGTTATCGCAGGTGAAATGCCGTACAATACGGTCAAGACGGACTGCGGGCGAAAGCCGCGCGACAGCTTCGGCCCGCTTGCGTGTGACGGAGGGAGAGCATGGCATCGAGCAACGAGCCGCTTCCGGGCGGCGAGAACCTGACCGGCGCGCATCCGCCCGCCACGGCTTCCGACGAGGAGTACCGCCTGCTGGCGGACATGCTGCACCTCAGCGTGAGCAAGCACAAGCTGGACGAGCACTTCACGCTGGTGTGGGCCAACAAGTATTACTACGAGTTCATCGGCTACGACAAGGACGAGTACGAGGCCACGTTCCACAACCGGCCCGACCTGTACTTCGCCGACCACCCGGACGATCTGGCCGTCCTGGCCAAGCACGTGGTGGACGCCATCGAGTCGGGCGCGGGCGGCTACGAATGCATCGGCGGCATGAGCGTGAAGGGCGGCGCGCGCAAGTGGGTGAAGTACACCGCCACGTTCATCGACGAGTACGTGGACGGCTGCCAGATCTCCTACACCACCATGACCGATGTGACGGAGCTGGTGGAGGCGCAGATGGAGCTGCAGGAGCAGAAGCAGGCCCTCCAGGGGGCCAACGCCGAGCTCGAGCGGCTGGCCTTCGTGGATCCGGTCACCGACGGATTCAACCAGACGCGGTTCGACCTCGCGGCGCGCAAGGCCATCGACGGCACCCCGGTGAAGGGCTTCGAGCTGAAGGCGCGCGAGGCGCTGGACGCGGCGCTTCCCGGCACGTACGCGCTGGTGGCGCTCGACCTGAAGAAGTTCAAGCTGCTCAACGACATCAACGGCACGAAGGCGGGCGACCGCGTGCTGCGCTACATCCACGACGTGCTGCAGCGGCACCTGGAAGAGGGCGAATGGGTGTCGCGCATCAACGCCGACGAGTTCAACCTGCTTTTGCGCCACGACAGCGACGAGGCGCTGCTGGCGCGCATCGACGACATGGTGCAGGACGTGAACAGCTTCAACCGCGGCGTGGAGCGTCCCTACTTCCTGTCGTTCACGGTGGGCGTGTACCCCATCGACGACCCGCGCCTGCCCATGACCATCGTGCGCGACCGTGCGAACGTCGCGCGCAGCTCCGGCAAGGAGGCCGCCTCGGCGCGCCATTTCAGCTGCGTGTTCTACAGCGATATGGACCGGCAGAACCTGCTGCGCGAGCAGGACATCGAGAACCGCATGCGCACTGCGCTGGACAAGGGCGAGTTCGTGGCGTACCTCCAGCCCAAGCAGCGCCTCTCCGACGGGGCCATCGCGGGCGCGGAGGCGCTTGTGCGCTGGATCGACCCGGAGCGGGGCCTCGTGCCGCCGGACGAGTTCGTGCCGTTCTTCGAGCGCAACGGGTTCATCGTGGAGGTGGACCTGTGCGTGTTCGAGCAGGTGTGCGGCCTTCTGGCCTCGTGGATAGACGAGGGGCGCGAGCCGGTGCCTATCTCGGTGAACATGTCGCGGGTGCATCTGCGCGAGCCGGACTTCCTGGCTCCCTACGAGCGCATCCGCGAGCGTTACGGCGTGCCGGCGGCCCTTTTGGAGTTCGAGCTCACCGAGACGCTCGTGTTCGGCGACCCCGAGATGTTCATGGGCGTCATCGACGCCCTGCACGCGCGCGGCTACCGCTGCTCGCTCGACGACTTCGGCAGCGGGTACTCGTCGCTCAACGTGCTGAAGGACGTGGACGTTGACACCATGAAGCTGGACAAGGCGTTCTTCTCGGCGGGCGACGAGGCGAGCGACCGCGAATGGGACGTGGTGGAATCGGTGGTCGAGCTGGCCAAGAAGCTGGAGCTGCAAACGGTGGCGGAGGGCGTCGAGCGCCCCGGCCAGGCGGCGCGGCTGCGCACCATGGCGTGCGATCTGCTGCAGGGCTACGTATTCTCGCGTCCCGTGCCGGTGGACGAGTTCGAGAAACTGCTGTTCGGGAAATGAGGGCGGCCGACGAGGATCTGAGCGCGCAGGCCGGCGGCGACGCCGAGCGGGCGCTGCGGGAGTACAACCTGCTCATGGACATGCTCGGCGTGAGCGTGAGCAAGCACCGCCTGGACGAGGACTTCACGCTGGTGTGGGCCAACGCGCACTACTACGAGTTCATCGGCTATCCTAAAGCCGAGTACGAGCGGCTGTTCCGCAACTCGCCGCGCACGTACTTCGAGGAGGATCCCGAGGACTTCCGCATCCTGTCCCAGCACGTGGCCGAGGCGCTCGCGCAGGGGCGCAGCAACTACGAGTGCATGACCCGCATGTTCGTGAAGGGCGGGCGGAAGCTGTGGGTGAAGTTCGCCGCCACGTTCATCGACGAATACGACGAGGGCTACCAGCTGGCCTACACCACCATGACCGACGTCACGGACTTCATCGAGGCCCAGGAGACGCTCGGTGACCAGAAGCGCCAGCTCGAGCAGGCGAATTCCGAGCTGGAGCGGGTGGCGTTCGTCGATCCCGTCACCGGCGGCTTCAACCAGACGCGCTTCGACCTGGCAGCGCGCAAGGTCATAGATGCCGCGCCGGCGGGGCACTACGCGTTCGTGTCGCTGGATTTGAAGAAGTTCAAGCTGCTCAATGAGATAAACGGCACGGAATGCGGCGACCGCGTGCTGCGCTACGTGCACGACTGCCTGAGCGCGCGCCTGGAGGAGGGCGAGTGCGTCGCGCGCATCGCGGCCGACGCGTTCAGCCTGCTTGTGCGCGCCGACGAGCCCGAGACGCTGCTCGCGCGCATCGACGACATGGTGCAGGATGCGAACAGCTTCAACCGCGGCGTGGAGCGGCCCTACTATCTGTCGTTCACGGTGGGCGTGTACCTGGTGGAGGACAAGGGGCTCTCGCTCACCATCGTGCGCGACCGTGCGAACGTGGCGCGCAACTCCGCCAAGGAAGCGGGCGACACCCGCCATTACACCTGCGCCTTCTACAGCGACGTGGACCGGCAGAACCTGCTGCGCGAGCAGGACGTCGAGAACCGCATGCGCACCGCGCTCGAGCGCGGCGAGTTCGTGGCCTACTTGCAGCCCAAGCAGCGCCTCTCCGACGGGGCCATCGCCGGGGCCGAGGCGCTCGTGCGCTGGATCGACCCGGAGCGGGGCCTCGTGCCGCCCGACGAGTTCGTGCCGTTCTTCGAGCGCAACGGGTTCATCGTGGAGGTGGACCTGTGCATGTTCGAGCAGGCGTGCGCCCTGCTGGCGGCATGGATCGATGAGGGGCGCCAGCCCGTACCCATCTCGGTGAACCTGTCGCGCGTGCATCTGCGCGAGACGGATTTCCTCGCGCCTTACGAGCGCATCCGCGAGCGCTACGGCGTGCCGACCGAGCTCTTGGAGTTCGAGCTCACCGAGACGCTCGTGTTCGAGGACCCGGAGACGTTCGCGGGTGTCATCGACGCCATGCACGCCCACGGCTACCGCTGCTCGCTCGACGACTTCGGCAGCGGCTACTCCTCGCTCAACGTGCTGAAGGACCTGGACGTGGACACCCTCAAGCTGGACCGGGCCTTCTTCTCGCAGGAGGGCGTGGCGGACAAGCGCGGGTGGGACGTGGTGGAGTCGGTGGTCGATCTGGCCAAGAAGCTGGAACTCGAGACGGTGGCCGAGGGCGTGGAGGACGCGGTGCAGGCCCAGCGCCTCGCCGACATGCGCTGCGACCTGCTGCAAGGCTACGTCTTCTCGCGCCCCGTGCCCGTGGACGAATTCGAGCGCCTGCTGTTCGGGGAGTAGGGCGCTTCAGCCCGCAGAGCGCTGCTCGGCGAACGCGACCACGCCCCGGACAGTGCGCTCGAGGCCCTTCCGAATGGCGAGGATGCGCTTTTCGGTGAGGTTCTCGTTGAGGGCGAGAATATCCGTGGCCTCTTCGGCGAATCCGTCGAGTGCGGCGCTGTCAAGCCAGCCGATGTCCTCGCAGCATTCAAGCTGCCTGCGCGCTGACCGGGCGGGATTCGTCCCATAGAAGAACGGCTTGGCACGGTACTCGTAGTCGATGGGGCTTGAGAGCGAGCTCGTCCTGCACCACAGGCTGTTGCCTGAGTCGAACAGCGGAGCCATGCGCACGTATTCCAGCGTTTCCACGTTTCGGATGGCTCCGAAGTTGCGGTAATGTGCCACATTGTATCAGGAGTGCGCAGCCTGCTGGCGGAATCGCGCAGCTTGCCATCGAGACGTCGAAGGCCCCGGGGAGGCGGGGCCTTCGACAAGGAGGAGGGGCGAGGTGCCGGGCCGGGTTTACAGCGTGGCCAGCAGACGGCCGACCAGCATGCCGTGCGTGAGCGCCATGCCGTGGCTGATGCCGGGAGCGGGCAGCGGGTAGTCCACGAGGAAGCGGCCGCCCTGAGCGTTGCCCACGGCGTAGAGGCCCTCGATGGGCGCGTCCTCGGTGTCCATCACATTGAAGCCCGCGTCGGTCTGCAGGCCGCCCATGTTCACGAGGATCACCGTGTCGGTGAGCGGATAGGCGTAGAACGGGCCCTCCTCGATGGGGAACAGGCGGTCGGCGCGCTTGCCGAAGTCCTCGTCATTGCCGGCGGCGGCCAGCTGGTTGTAGCGCTCGATGGTGGCGGTGAGCGCGGCTTCGTCGACCTTCATGAGCTTGGCCAGCTCAGCGATGGAGTTTGCCGTGACGCCGACGGCCTTGTCGCCCTCGAAGTAGCTTGTGAAGCCGGGCGTGTTGCCGTCCTCGTTGTCCTCCTCCGAGATGAAGGCGTTCTTTCCGTAGGAGCCGTTGGGCACGTCCGCGCCCGACTCGACGTACCAGTTCACGTTGCCGTGGCCGGTGTCCATGTACTTGAGCTGGTCCTTCCAGCGGGCGTCGAAGATCTGCCAGGCCGTCTTCTGCGGCAGGCGCGACAGCTGGTTTTGGAACGGCTGGCCTCCCACGTCCTCGTTCATGAAGCGCTCGCCGTTGATGTCCACCAGCAGGAACGCGTCCATGCCGAGCGGGCCGCCCAGGTGGTGCGTCATGGGGGCGTGCGGGCCGTCCTCCATCTTCGCGCCGATCCACATGCCCATCTGCTGGCCGTCGCCCGTGTTCGTCTTCTCGCCCTTGGCGTCGGTATTGGGGAAGATGCTCATGAAGCGGTCGGACCACGGCACGTAGTAGCTCATCATCTCGGCGTTGGAGGCATAGTCGCCCGTGGCCAGCAGCACGGCCTTGCTCGCGGTGATCTTCTTGAAGGCGCCGTCAACGTCTTCGACGATGACGCCCTCCACGCGACCGGAGTTGTTCGGGCGCACCAGCTGGCGGGCGAAGGTGGAGTACAGGAACTGCACGCCGGCGTCCTCGCAGATCTTCACCATGTTCTCGATGTAGGGGCCGTTGTCGGGCAGGCAGATCTGGCAATCGTCGAAGATGGGGTAGAAGTCCTCGGCCACGTTGGCCTCGGTGGGGTGCGGCCAGTGCATCTTGCGCACGCTCATGGTTTTGCCGTCGTAGGGGTCGGCCTCGGCCTCGACGACGTACTGGCCCTCGCTCGCGGCCAGGTACCAGTCGAACGCCTCGCCGGAGTTGTCGGCCCAGAGGTTGAGGATGCGCTGGTTGGGGCGGTAGCCGCACTCCTTCATGATCTGGCCCACCACTTCGTTCTTGTCGATGCGGATGCCCAGGTCCTCCTGGATCTTGCCGCCGATGCAGCCTACCTGGTTGGAGCGGTACTGCCAGGTTTTGGCCTTCTCCACGACGACGATGTTGGTGGCGCCGTTCTCCACCGCGGCGCGCGCGGCGCTGATGCCGGACAGGCCCGCGCCCACGATGACGATGTCGGCCTCGATGGTCTCGGCGATGTCGCCTTCGGCGATGGGCTCGGGGGCGGTCAGGAAGCTCGGGGCGCCTGCGGCGGCCGTCGCGTCGGTTGCGGTGGCGCTCGTCGCGCCCTTGGCGGCGGTGTCGCCGTTCGCCTGCGGGGCGCACCCGGCCAGGCCGGCCGCTCCTGCGGCCACGGCGGCGGTGGCGCCCAAGCCCAGAAACGCGCGGCGGGAAAGCCCTCGATGGTTCGGTGATGCAGTCATGTCATCCTCCCTACGTTGTTGTGCGGTTCTGCGCCGTCCCTCGGTCGGCGCTGGGGAAACCTTACGGCGCGCGGCGTATTTTGCCGCCGTCCCAAAGGGTTGATTGCGCGGGGGTCGAGGCGATATCGACCCAAAGGGTTGATGTCGGGCGCGGCTCGCGCGGACGGCGGAAAAGTCCGGTACAATGGCGGAGGCGGTTTCGGAGATGAAGATCGAGGGGAGGCGGGCGCGGTGCAGACGATTCGCGAGTTCACGCTGCGCTATGCCGGCCTGAGCTTCTACTGGGCCTGGGTGTTCCTGTCGTTCAACTCCCTTGACATCGTCGGCGGCAGCGGGCGGGCCATCTCGCTCGTGCATATGGCGTCGTCCGCGTCGGCCATGGTGATGTTCGCGGCATGCGCGCTGGGATGGCGGGCCGTGGCCGGATGGTCGGCCGGTCGGGTGCGAGCGGTGCTGCTGGCGTGCGGCGCGGCGGGCGCGGCGGCAACGTTTCTGTACGCGTCTCCTTTATTCGCAGGATCGGTCGAGGCGATGGGGGCGGGCGCGGTGGTCACGGGGTTCGCCTGCACGCCGATCGTGCTGGCATGGGGCGTGACGTACGGCGACCTCGACGCGCGCCGTGCGGTGCTGTTCACTTCTATGACGTTTTTCGGCGCGGCGCTGTTGTACGGTGCGGTGTCGTTGCTGGGGGCGGCTTCGGCGTCGATTGCCGTGTCGCTTTTCCCGTTGGCAGCAGCTGCGACGGCGGCTGCGAGCCTACGCGGCTGGCGGGCCGAGCGCCGGCCGGACGCTGGCGGCGAGCCGGCGCGGACGGAGATACGCGAGCTCGTGCGCACGGCGCTGTCGTGGCGGGTGCTCGCGGGCCTGATCGCAGCGCTGTTCGCGTTCGGCGGCCTACGCGTGTACTTCGGCGACATCGCGCCCGACGTGTTCTCCAATCCGGCGCTCATGGCGGGAACCATCGCGCTGGCGGCGCTCATCTTCTTCGTGTACGGCGCGTTCGTGTCGCGCTCGAGCCTCAACCTGGGCGTGCTCTACCGCATCGCCATGTCGGTGTGGGCGCTCGCGTTCGTGCTGATCGCAGTGGTGGGACACGACAATGCCACCATGGTGTTCTTCATGGCAACGCTCAGCTCCGTGCTGTTCGAAGTGCTCACATGGGCGCTGCTGGTGGAGATCGCGCGCACGACGCATTTTTCGGCAGTGCTCGTGTTCGCCATGGGGCGCCTGGCGGTGCACGTGGGCATCGTAGCGGGCGAGCTGACGGCGTTCGCGCTGATCGGCGATCTGGTGCTGTTTGCTGTCGTGGCGGTGTTCGTGCTGGTGATTTCGGCGGGCTTCACGTTCGCCGACCGCGACACCACGTTCGCGTTCGAGAGCCCCACGCCCTCGGAGCTCAAGCGGCTGGCGGGCTCGAGGCCTGCTGCGGACGCGCTGCCGAGCAAGGAGCTGGTGCCCGACGAGGCGGACTTGGCCGCGCGCATCGACGCGCTGGCGGCGCTCTACCAGCTGTCGCCGCGCGAGAAGGAGGTGTTCGCGCTGTGGGTGACGGGCCACGGCTCGAAGTACATCCAGGAGCGGTTCGTCATCTCGCCCGCCACGGTGAAGACGCACGTGCGGCACATCTACGAGAAATGCGACGTCCACAACCGCGCCGAGCTCATGCGCAAGCTGGAGGACGCCCGCTGAGGGCGACGCGCGGAGATGTGGCCGGCCCGTGCGCGAGCCACTCGATGGCCATGACGTTCGGCCGCCTGGCCGGCCGCAACGCCGCCGCCGGCAAGTAACGACCCGGAGGGACAGGGGGACGGTTCCCTTGTCCCCCCTCCTGCGGCAGATTGTCGACCGAAACACACGCCACAGAGCTCTGTGGCGTGCGTTTCGGTCGACAATCGGTTTCGGCGCGGGCGTCGGAAATTCGGCGGCGTCCCCAAAAACGGGCAGGACCCCCGGGGAGGGGGTCCTGCCTTTGAACGCGGGGCTTCTTTGGAGCGCGGATTATGCGGATCCGCTGGGACAGGAACGTTCGAGGCGGCCCGAACAAGGAGGTGCCTTGCGGCAGCGATCGGGCTTGCTTCGCTACTTTCCCGCCTTGGGGTGCACTATACGTCTTCGCTCGCTGAGTATCAATATCTAAGATTCCGATACTTATACTGATGATAATTGATAGTATACTTGCCGAAAGCTGATGTAAACCGGGGCAAGGGGACCGCATGGCGCGAATCGCGACCGAGGACATCGTGGAGTTCATGAGCGACGAGAGCTTCTTCAAGCTGCGCACGGAGATCGACCGGGGCATGCTGCTGTTCGAGGACCTCGACCGCTTCGAGCTGCCTGCCGGCTATACGAAGGAGGAGATCTGGCTCATCCTCGCCGCCGTCCGCAAGCAGGTGGCCATCTTCGTGCCGGACGACCCGTACCGCACGGCCGACTGCTGGTTCGTCACCACGAGCGCCATGGCGTTCGACTCCAAGATGCTCGAGATGCGCTGCATGGCGGGCTTTCCGCTGGACAAGGCGCTCGCGTCGCTCAAGGGCTCGCCGTTCGTCACGCGCTACATCGAGCGGACGCTCGCGCGCGTGCTGGAAACCGAGGGCGCCGCCGTGCTCGACGAGCGCATCCACGAGATATTCCTCGGCGGCCCGCTGCAGACCGACCTCGACCGTTTGATCAGCAATTACTTCGAGGTGAGCAGCGATGCCGACACGCTGGCCCAGCGCGAGATCACCCACGGGCTCATCGAGACGCTGTACTACCGCCTGATCGAAGGCGTGAACGTGGAAGCCCTCCCGCGGCGCGGCGAGGTGTGTCCGCTCGATCCGCGCATCGCCCCGCCCACCTCGGCCGCCGCCATCGACGCCGTGTGCCGGCGCGCCCTGCTCGGCGACGACGAGTTCCGCTTCGGGCCGGTGCTGCGCATCATCAACGTGTCGTGGTTCTTCTGGAACTTCGACGTGTTCCCGTGCCTCAACTCGCTCGTGGGCGTGCTGCTGCGCAACGTCATGGCCATCAAATGGGGCTACCCCGTGCTCAGCTGGCTGCCGGTGGGCTACTACCCCTTCGGCGAGCTGGACACGCCGCTGATGAAGGCCGTGTTCGACACCTGGTCGATGGACTGCGGCTTCGGGTTCGACTTCACCTCGTACTTCGCCATGTACGTGAAGCTGTACCTGGCCGAGCTCGACCGGCTGGAGGCGTCCGTCGAGCAGCTGCAGAAACTGAACGACCTGATCGGCCGCACATTCGGCGCCGACCTCAACCATCGGCAGCGCTCCATCCTGTCGGCGCTGTGCAACGAGCCCGACGCGCTTCTGCGCATCGGCCCCCACCAGCGCACGTTCCGCGTGGCCTACGCCACGGCGCGCGGCGACTTCCTGGAGCTCGAGCGCAAGGGCTACCTGGTGCGCGGCCAACAGGGCCGGGCGTTCGTCTACCAAGCCGGCCCCGAGCTGCGCGAACGGATCGTCAGCCTGGGCGAGGCGGCGCTCGGCTAACGAATCGTCCAAAAATCGTCCAATCTACCGAGCGGCGTGGTAGATTGGACGATTCGACGGTCCGTCTCGGGCGAAACCGCCGCGTTCGCACGCAGCAGGCGCCCGGGGCCGCGACGTTGTGCTACCCTGATGCATCATCGAAAACAGGCGGCAAGCGCAAAGGACGTGGTGCGATATGGTGAACGAGAGGATGTACGGGCTGGGGGCCGAGCCGTCGGCGATTCGCGAGCTGTTCGCGTACGGCATGGCGCGCAAGGTCGAGATCGGCGACGAGAACGTGTTCGACTTCAGCATCGGCAACCCCAGCGTGCCCGCGCCCGACGCCGTGAAGCAGGCCGCGCAGGAACTGCTCGAGCAGCCGGCCGTGTCGCTGCACGGCTACTCGCCCGCGTCCGGCGTGCCCGAGGTGCGCGCGACCATCGCCGACAGCATCCGCCGCCGCTTCGGCATCGACGCCTCGCCCGAGAACATCTACATGACCGTGGGCGCAGCGGCCTCCATCGCCATCAGCGTGTCCGCCATCACGGAGCCGGGCGATGAGATCATCGTGATCAGCCCGTATTTCCCCGAGTACAAGGTGTGGATCGAGACGGCCGGCTGCACCTGCGTCGAGGTGCCCGCGCACGTGCCCGATTTTCAGCCCGACCTGGAGGCGCTCGCCGCCGCCATCGGCCCCAAGACGAGCGCCGTCATCATCAACACGCCGAACAACCCGGTGGGCGCCGTGTACAGCGAGGAGAGCCTGCGCGGCCTGGCCGATCTTCTGGCCGCCAAGGAGCGCGAGCTCGGCCGCGAGCTGTACCTGATCAGCGACGAGCCGTATCGCGAGATCGTCTACGACGGCATCGAGGTGCCCTACGTGCCCAACGTGTACCCGCGCACGCTCGTGTGCTACTCGTACTCCAAGTCGCTCTCGCTTCCGGGCGAGCGCATCGGCTACGTGTACGTGTCCGATCTCATGGATAACGCCGCCCAGGTGAACGCCGCCGTGGCCGGCGCGGGCCGGGCGCTCGGCTATATCTGCGCGCCGGTGCTGTTCCAGCGCGTGATCGCCGCGTGCGTGGACGAGCCCTCCGACGTGGCCTCCTACGCGGCCAACCGCACGCTGCTTACCGAGGGCCTACGCGAACTGGGCTACGAGTTCGTGGAGCCGCAGGGCGCGTTCTACCTGTGGGTGCGCGCTTTGGAAGACGACGCGCAGGCGTTCAGCGACCGCGCGAAGGCCCACGAGCTGCTGCTGGTTCCGTCCGACAGCTTCGGCGTGGGCGGCTGGGTGCGCGTGAGCTACTGCATCGCCCGCGACACCATCGAGCGCGCCATGCCCGCCTTCAAGGCCCTCATGGAGGAGTACCGAGGCTAGCCGATTCGGCTCTCCCGCAGGACGCGTGGACAGAATCGGCCTTCGGGACTGATTTCAGCAGGGGAACCCCGGGCGCGAGTTTTCGCGACCAGGGGTTTCTCTCTTTTTCGGCTCCGTTGCGCCCGAAAAATCAGTCCCGAAGGCCGATTCTGTCCATGATACTGCAAGTCGTCAAATGTTTCACGTGAAACATTTGTGCTGAAAGCGCTGGCGGCATGTACGGGCGATCTTCGCTCCAAAAACACGCTCCACACGCTGAGGCGTGTTTTTGGAGCGAAGATCGTGATTCCGAGACGGCTCGGCTGCGCCGACGTTCGGGGAGGACGCAGGAAGCTGCCGTATGCCTTCACTGAGCAGGGCGTCGCGATGCTCTCCGTGGAGCTTCGCCGTGGTCCGCATCGAAGACGGGGCTCTACTGGTCGACATCCTGATGAGGCTGGCGGCCTAGCGAGCTCCATCCCGCGCCTGGGGTTTCGCATGCCTGGCGTTTGAATCGATTTTTGAGGCCCGGTTCCTCCCGGCCCTCCCACGCGCTACACTGGCATGATCATGAGAGAGCGAATCTACCAGATCGTGCAGCGCGCCCGCCCGGGCGACAAGGTGAGCCACGCCTACGATGCCTTCATCGTGGCGGTGGCCTTCGTGAGCATCGTGCCGCTCATGTTCCGCCCGCAGGACTCGAACCCCCAGCTGGACGCCGTGCTGAACATGGTGGACGTGGTCACCGTGTACATCCTGTTCTTCGACTACCTGCTGCGCTGGATGACGCACGACCTCAAAACGGGGAAGAAGGGCTGGCGCGAGTTCGCGAAGTACCCCTTCACGCCGCTCGCCATCGTCGATCTGCTGGCCATCCTGCCGTCGCTCGGCGTGCTGCCCGAATCGTTCAAGTTCCTGCGCGTGCTGCGCGTGACGAAGATCTTCCGCTACTCGAAGAGCCTCACCATCGTGGGCAACGTGTTCCGCGCCGAGAAAAGCACGCTGCTGTCGGTGCTGGGCGTGGCCGTCATGTACATCTTCGTGAGCGGGCTCATCATGTTCGTGAACGAGCCCGACACGTTCGACAACTTCTTCGACTCGCTGTACTGGGCCACCACGGCGCTCACCACCGTGGGCTACGGCGACGTGTACCCGGTCACCGACGTGGGGAAGTTCATCTCGATGGTGTCGTCGCTGTTCGGCATCGCCATCATCGCGCTGCCGGCCGGCATCATCACGGGCGGCTTCCTCGAGCAGGTCCGCCGCTGCCAGGCCGACAGCGAGGCGTACTTCCGCCCGGTGGAGCACGCGCCCTACCAGGGGCGCACGCCCTTCTCGTACGGCGGCGTGCGCGCCTATGTGCGCGCGCATCCGAAGATGGCGGCCTACGGGGCCACCATGCTCGCGTGCGTGCTGGTGAACCAAGGGCTCTACGCCGCCGCGTCCGCGCTCGGCGCGCCGGTGTGGCTGGACACGACGGGCACGGCGCTCGCGGCCATTTTGCTGGAGCCGGCCGCCGGCCTGATAGTGGGATTCGCGAACAACCTCGTGTTGGCCGTGCAGATGGGCAACGCGGGCAACCTTCTGTACTACGGGCTGAGCGCCGTGAGCGCGCTCGTGTTCGGCCTGCTGTTCGGGCGGGGGAGGAAGGTCACGGCTCGCTCGCTGGGGCTGGCGGCGCTGCTCTTGGTAGCGGTGGAGTCGGCGCTCTCGTGCGCCCTCGCGTTCGCGCTGGCCGACGGGCAGCTCACTACGGCGGCCGAGCGCCTGTACGGCGGCGTGCTGGCGGCGTGGGGCGCGCCCGGGCCGCTGGCTGTGTTCGGCGCGCTCCTGGTTGACAAGCTCATCGACACAGCGGCGGTGTTCGTGCTGGTCATAGCTGCATCGCGCGGCATCATCGGCAGCCGCCTCGACCCGGCGCGCTGGTTCGGCGCGCGCGGGCAGGCGGCGGAGGCGGAACCCGCGTCCGAGCCCGCGCCCGCCCCTCCAGAGCCCGCGCCCTCCCGCGCCGCCGCGCCCGGCGACGACACGGCGGCGGGCCCGCGCTACGTGGTGGGCATCGACGTGGGCGGCACGCATACGAAAGTGGGCGCGTTCACGCTGGACGGCGCGCTCGCGGGCACGCACGTGTTCGACTCGCAGAACGTGCTGGCCGACGGCTCGCACGGCTACCTCGCGCGCGAGATCGGCGCCGTGCTGGACAAGGCGAGCATCGAAGCGGACCGCGTCGCCGCCGTGGGGCTCGCGGTGCCGGGCGCGGTGGCGGCCGAGGAGTCGCTCAAGCTGTGCCCGCACATCGATCTCGACCTGCGCTCCTACAAGGCGTTCCTGCGCTCGGCCTTCCCGAAGGCGGTCGTCGCGGTGATGAACGACGCCGATGCCGCCGCGCTCGGCGATCAGTGGCGCGGCGTCACGGGCGAGCGCGGCGACGAGAACGCCGTGTTCGTCACGCTCGGCACCGGTGTGGGCGCGGGCCTGGTGGCGAAGGGGCGGCCGGTTGCGGGCATGCACGGCGCGGCGGGCGAGATCGGCCACCTGTGCGTCGATCCGGACGAGGACGAGCCGTGCGCGTGCGGGCGCGCCGGCTGCCTCGAGCAGTACGCGTCGGCCACCGGCCTCGTGCACCAGGCGCGCAGGGCCTTCGCCGCCCGTGTCGAAGCCGCCGACCAGGGGCCCGAGACCGCGCGCCGGCAGGCTGTAGAGGCGTTCCCCGATGCGCATGCCGTGTTCGAGGCGGCCGCGCGCCGCGATCCGGACGCCCGCGCGGCGCTCGACCGCTTCTCCGATGCGCTCGGGTTCGGCCTCGCGCAGGTGGCGTGCGTGGTGGATCCTGACGTGTTCGTGCTGGGCGGCGGCCTGTCCGAGCGCGCCGACGACTACCTGGGCTCCGTGCGCGCCCGCTACCGCGCCTGCGCGGTGCCGCCCTGCCGCGACACGCCCATCGTGGCCTCGACGCTCGGCAACGAATGCGGCATCTACGGCGCCGCCTACCGTGCGCTCGAGGTCCTCGCGGACGGCGAAGGGTACGATGGCAACCGCTCGGTTACGGCGGCGAGGGAGGAGGCGAGCCTATGAAAAGCGAACAAGGCGTCGGAAAAGAGACGCGGGCTGTGGACGGCCGCAACTGCGGGGGCGAGCGCAAGCCCTCCTGCGCGGCCGGGCATGGCGTCTGCCAAGGGCGCGAGCTTGTGCGCTACGCGTGCGAGGTGCCGAACCGCCTGTACGATGCCATTCCCTGCGGCATCGTGCACATGACGGCCGAGGAGCACCCCCAGCTCGTGTTCATCAACAAGAAGGGTTGCGACATCCTGGGCTACGCCGATGTCGAGGACTTCCAGCACCATGCCCAGGACAACGCCCTCTTCGCCATCCCCGAAAGCGACGCCGTGCAGGTGCGCAAGGCCATCGACCGGCTGACCGAGGGTGCGCCCGTGTGCGATTTCCATCATCGCATCCGCCGCGCCGACGGCTCCATCGGCTGGGTGCGCGGCACGGCCACCATCGCCGAGGAGGCAAGCGACCCGCCGGTGATCCAGGCCTCGTTCAGCGACGTCTCGCGCGTGCACGAGGCGCGCAACGCACGCGATCGCGAGCGCTACGCCGCCGTGCTGTGCACGGCGTTCGCCGAGGTGTACGAGATCAACACCGCCCACGACACCTGCCGGCTGCTCAAGCTGGCCGTTCCCGGCGAGGAGGCGCCCGAGGCGCTGCCCATCGAAGACGTGCTCGAGCGCTGGGCCGCGCTCATCGTGAGCGACGAGGACCGCGAGCGCGTGCTGGCGGCGGTGCGCTCCTTCAGGCGCGACGAGGCGCCCGGGCCGCTCGTGCTCTCGTACCGCCTGATGTTCGATGCGCGCGAGATGTGGTGCCAGAGCACCTTCCTGCGCATGAACGACGAGAGCTTCCTGTGCTGCAATAAAGACATTTCCGACCGCATGCGCCACGAGAGCGAGGCCATCTCGCGCGCCGTGGGCGACGTGGTGTCCAAGCTGCCGGTGGGCATCGGCGTGTACTCGCTGCGCGGCGACGGCCTGTACCCGCTCTACGCGAGCGACCCGGTGTGCGCCATGCTCGGCTACACGCGCGAGGAGTACGACCGGCGCATCGCGTCGGGCCGGCCGCTGATCGGCAAGGACGAGCTCGACGGCCTGATGAGCCCGGCCGACCGCGACCAGCTCGTCGCCCACGGCTACAACGTGGAGGTGCCGGTGCAGCGCAAGGACGGCTCGTCGTTCATGGTGCGTGTGCGCGGAGCCGCCGAGCGCGTGAGCGATGACGAGATCGCGCTCTACTCGGCCGTGCTCGACATCACCGACGAGCTGCGCGCCCGCCGCGCCACCGCATGGCAGAACGAGCGCTTCCGCATCTTGAGCGAACTTACGCGCGCCATCAGCTTCGACTACGATTCCGAGACGGATACGGTACTCATCTACATCGACGAGGGCGACGGCATGAAGCCCCACGTCATCCACCGGTATTTGGAGAACTTGGAGCAGGAGCGCGTGGGCGTGGTGCACCCCGACAGCATCGGCCCCGTGCGGCAGCTGTTCACCCGCGTGGCGCGCGGCGAGGACAAGCACGCCATGCTCGACTTCCGCGCCGACTACTACAAGACCGGCTTCCGGTGGTACCGCGCCAACCTGTTCGTGGTGGACGACGAGGGCGGCACCTGGCACCTCATCGGCCTCATCCAGGACATCCAGGACGAGCGCGACTTCCGCCAGCAGGCCGAATGCGACCTCATGACCGGCATCAGCAACCACGCCACCACCAAGCGGCTCATCGACGACGTGCTGGCCGATCCGCAGGCGCGCGCCGGCTGCGTGTGCGCGCTCATCGACGTGGACGACTTCAAGAATGTGAACGACCGCTGCGGGCATCTGCGCGGCGACGAGCTTCTGCAGGACGTGGGCGCGTTCATGCGCGGCGCGTGCCGCTCCACCGACATCGTGGGGCGCATCGGCGGCGACGAGTTCGCGCTGCTGTTCCGCGGCATCAAGCTGGAGGACGCCCTGGTCAAGCTTGATTCCATCCGCACGCAGGTGGTGGACCTGACCGCATCGTCCACGGGGCTCTCCGACGTTTCGCTGAGCATCGGCGTGTGCGAGGTGGGGCCCGACGACGGCACGTGCGACGCGGTGTTCGCCAAGGCCGACGAGGCTCTTTACGCCTCCAAGCGCGCTGGAAAGAACCGCGTCACCGTGTACGCGTGATAAACGTGCACGCGCTCGCGGCCTCGCTCATACGGTTCGCGCGCAGGCGCACGGTGCTCGTCGTGTCGGCGGCGGCTGCGCTCGCCACCATGGCGCTCGTGCCGCCCGACGGGGCGTACCTCGGCTACTTCGACCTCAAGACGCTCTCGTGTTTGTTCGGCATCCTGGCCGTGGTGGGGGCGCTGCGCGGCATCGGCGTGTTCGAGCATGCGGCGCGCGTCGCAGTGGCGCGCTTCGCCACCTGCCGCTCGGCCGTGGTGGCGCTCGTGGGCGCGACGCTCGTGCTGTCGATGTTCGCCACCAACGACATGGCGCTCATCATGATGCTGCCGCTTTCGGCCGCCACGCTGCTTCGGGCCGGCTGGGAGCGCGCGCTGCCCTTCGCGTTCATCATGCAGAACCTTGCGGCCAATCTGGGCGGCATGATACTGCCGTTCGGCAACCCGCAGAACCTCTACCTCTACGAGCGCTTCGCCATCCCGCTCGGTGACTTCCTGGCCGTGATGGCGGTGCCGTTCGCGGCGTCGGTCCTGCTTATCACGGCGTGCTGCATGTTGTTCGTGAAGCCCGTGCCGCCGCGCTCGCCCGCGCAGGGGGCCGCGCGTCCCGAACCTGCCGATGCCCCGCGCGTCGATGACCGCCGCCGCCCTCGCGCTCTGGCCTACCTCGCGCTGCTGGCGCTCGTCATCGCCTCGGTGTTCCGGCTCGTACCCTACCCGGCGGCGCTCGCAGTCGTCGTGGCCGCCCTCGTCGTGCTCGACCGCCGCGCCCTGCGCGACGTGGACTGGGGCCTGCTGCTCACGTTCGCGTGCTTCTTCGTGTTCGCGGGCAACATGGCGCGCATCCCGGCGGCGGAGGGCCTGCTCTCGGGGCTCATGGATCGAAGCGCGCTGCTGGTGAGCGTGGGCGCGAGCCAGATCATCAGCAACGTGCCCGCCGCCGTGCTGCTGTCGCACTTCGCCGACGGCTACCAGGCGCTGCTCGTGGGCGTGAACATCGGCGGCGCGGGCACCCTCGTGGCGTCGCTCGCCAGCCTCATCACGTTCAGCCACTACCGCACCGTACGCGCCGCCTTCCCGCGCCGCCCGGAGCTGGCCCGCCAGACCGCGCGCGGCTTCCTGGCGAAGTTCACGGCGTACAACGCCGCCTTCCTCGCCGCGCTGCTGCTCGTCTGCTGGCCGCTTGCGTGAGGGTCGCGCCGCTCCCCGTCGCTCCACCGCAGCAGTGCGCTAAACCGCACGACCCGGGGAAACGACCGTTCGCAGGATGCCGTTCCCGCTCGCAGCTGCCCCTCGGCGGATACCCCTTTGATAAAGCGGCTTGGGAGCCTTATAGTAGTGCGACTGCGTCATCCTTCTTCTCGATGTGCTGTGCGGACGCAGTGGAAAGGGGAGTATCATGAACTTCAAGAAACTGGGCGTCTTCGCGGCGGCCGGCGTGCTGACTGCCTCGCTCGCGCTGTTCGGCTGCTCGTCGGGCGGCGACGGCGGCGGATCCACCACGACGGCGGGCGGCTACGACCTCGTCAACCCCGGCCAGCTGACGGTGGCCGCCTCGCTCGACTTCCCGCCGTTCGAGAACCTCAACGGCGATGCGCCCGAGGGCTTCGCCGTGGACCTCATGGGCCTTCTGGCCGAGGAGATGGGCCTCGAGTGCAACTACCTGCCCTCTACCAAGTTCGACACCATCGTGCCGCTCATCCAGACCGGCGGCAAGGCCGATGTGGGCGTGTCGTCGTTCACCATCACCGACAAGCGCCTGCAGCAGGTGGACTTCACCGACACCTACTGCGACGTGAACCAGAGCATCACCGTGCGCAGCGATTCGGGCATCACCGACGTGAGCCAGCTCGAGGGCAAGAAGATCGGCGCCCAGACCGGAACGACCGGCTACGAATGGGCCGCTGAGAACATCAAGGATGCCGAGGTGACCGGCTTCGACGAGATGACGGCCGTGTTCGCCGCCCTCGACTCCGGTCAGATCGACGGCGTGGCCGTGGATCTGCCGGTGGCCAACTACTACGTGAAGTCCTACAAGGACTGCCAGGTCATCAATGAGATCCCCACGGGCGAGCAGTACGCCGTGGCTGTGAGCAAGGAGAACCCGGAGCTCACGAAGGCCCTCAACAAGGCGCTGCAGGCTGTGCGCGACAACGGCAAGTACGACGAGCTTGCCGCCAAGTGGCTCCAGTAAGCGCCCGCTGACATCATGGGCACGCAAGAGCGCATACTCGTGCGCAAGGGAGGCGTCGCTGCGGTCCTGGCCGTGGCGGCGCTCGCCCTTTCGCTCGCCTTTTCGACAACCGCCCAGGCCTTGGAGGTAGAGCGTTGGACGGCCCAGCCCAACGACGCCGACCTCTCCCAGGTGCTGGGTGCCACGCCCACCCGCGTCACGTGGCAGGGCCAGACCGGCGAGGACGAATCGGTGTCGCAGGTGGTCGTCGACCTGCCGGCCGGCTCCACAGTGGAGGCCGGCAACGTGAAGACGACGGTCATGAACGGGCTTGATCGCCTGGAGTTCGACTCGCAGGTAGAGGTGCGGGACGGCGCGCACGTCACGGTGAGCTTTCCCGAGCCCACGCCCGCCGGCGCGCTCATCATGATCGAGTTCAATCGCACGCTCCTGCCCGGCGAGGGCGGCACGTTCGGCCTGACGGGAAGCTATGCCACCGCCGACGGCACGGCTCTGGACATGCCGGCCACCGACAAGACGTTCGACGTGGTGAGCACCTCGCCGGCGGAGCAGTTCTCCACGTGGCTGGGCATGCAGGACTGGGTGAAGGCATGGAACTCCAATAAGTTCCTGCATCTGTTCTTCGACCCCACCATCATCGTGACGTCGGTGCCCACGGTGTTCGCGGGCTGGCTCATCGCCATCGCGCTCGTCATCGTGAGCTTCCCGCTGGCCATCCCCATCGGACTTCTGTGGTCGTTCATGCGCATGGCCAAGCACCGCGTCCCGCGCGCCATCGGCGCCGCCTACATCAACGTGGTGCGCGGCACGCCGCTGTTCCTGCAGATCTACATCGCGTTCTTCGGCCTGCCGCTCATGGGCATCAAGATGGACCTGTTCGTGCTGGGCACTATCGTGCTCGTGCTCAACTCGAGCGCGTATCTGGCCGAGATCTTCCGCGCGGGCATCCAGTCCATCAACACGGGGCAGTTCGAGGCGGCGCGCTCGCTTGGCATGAACGGCGCGCAGACCATGTTCTTCGTCATCATCCCGCAGACCGTGCGGCGCGTCATCCCCACGATGACCAGCGAGTTCATCCTCATGTACAAGGACACCTCGCTTCTGGCCGCCGTGGGTGTCATGGAGATCATGATGTACGCGAAAACCATCACGGCCGCCACGGGCAACGTGACGCCCTACATCGTGGCCGCGGCGTTCTACCTGATCGTGACCATCCCCATGACCAAGCTCATCAACATGATGGAGGCGCGCATGGCCGGCGGCCGCAAGCGCAAGAAGGGCCTGGGCGACCGCAGCATCACGTCCGAGGAGTCGGTGGTGCCCGATACCGACGCCGCTGTGGCGCGCAGCATCCGCATGTCCGAGACGTTCGCCGGGCCGAGCACCATCGATTTGGACGACGGCCTGGCGCACGGCAACCATATCAGCCATTAAGGAGGTGCGGATATGAGCGAAACGAACAACGCGGCCGGCGTGAGCAACGCGCCCGCCATCCGCATCGAGGGCCTGCGCAAGGCGTTCGGCGACAACGTGGTGCTGCGCGGCATCGACCTCGAGGTGCGCCGCGGTGAGGTGGTGGTGATCCTCGGGCCGTCCGGCTCGGGCAAGTCGACGCTGCTGCGCTGCGTGAACCTGCTGGAGACGCCCACCGACGGGAAGATCTTCTTCGAGGACACCGAGATCACCGCCAAGAAGACCGACATCAACAAGGTGCGCGCCAAAGTGGGCATGGTGTTCCAGAACTTCAACCTGTTCCCGCACCTCACGGCCAAGAAGAACGTGATGCTGGCGCAGCAGAAGGTGCTGAAGCGCTCGGCTGCCGAGGCGGAGAAGATCGCCGTGGAGCAGCTGACCCGCGTGGGCCTGGCCGACCGCATCGACTACAAGCCCTCGGAGCTCTCCGGCGGCCAGCAGCAGCGCGTGGCCATCGCCCGCGCGCTGGCAATGGACCCGCACGTCATGCTGTTCGACGAGGCCACGAGCGCGCTCGACCCGGAGCTGGTGCGTGACGTGCTGGGCGTCATGAAGTCGCTCGCGCGCGGCGGCATGACCATGATCGTGGTCACCCACGAGATGGGCTTCGCCCGCGACGTGGCCGACCGCGTCATCTTCATGGACGGCGGCTTCATCGTGGAGCAGGGCACCCCCGAAGAGGTGTTCGACCACCCGAAATCCGACCGCACGAAGGACTTCCTCGGCCACATCTCGTAACCGCCCCGCCCTTGTCACCCCGAGCGAGCGGGAGCTCCCTGGTTGTCATCCTGAGCGGAGGCGGCGTTAGCCGCCGGAGGCGAAGGATCCCCCGCGGCGCCAGCAGCACGCGTCACGGCTGTCGCCGCAGGGGGATCCTTCGACTACGCTCCCTCCGGTCGCTCCGCTCAGGATGACATTTCGCAGTTCAGCCTGGGGCAAAGACGAATGTTTCACGTGAAACATCGGCATTTCTAGCACAAATGTTTCACGTGAAACATCGCGCCGCCGCCTGCGCCGCCCGAAAATCGTCGAAAAAATGTTATCATAGGAATAACATTTCTTGACGGATGGTGATACAATGTCGCCATTGGGAATCTGTCGATGCAGAAAGTAAGGGGGTGTGCGATGGATATCTTCTCCGACCCGGTGCTGTTGGCTCGCATCCAGTTCGCTTGCACGGCTGCGTACCACTTCATCTTCGTCCCGTTGACGATCGGTCTCGGACTTATCCTTGCCATCAACGAAACACGGTACTACCGCTCGCGCGACCCGAAGGACGCGGCGGCCACCAAGTTCTGGGTGAAGATCTTCACCGCGACGTTCGTGATAGGCGTGGCCACGGGCATCACGATGGAGTTCTCCTTCGGAACGAACTGGGCCGATTACTCGCGCTTCGTCGGCGACATCTTCGGCGCGCCGCTGGCGGCCGAGGCCTTGCTGGCGTTCTTCCTCGAGTCGACGTTCTTGGGCGTCCTGCTGTTCGGCCGCAAGCGCGTCTCGCCGAAGTTCTACCTGGTGTCGGCCTGGCTCGTGTGGTTCGGCTCGGCGCTCTCCGCGCTGTGGATCCTCATCGCCAACTCGTGGATGCAGACGCCGGCCGGCGCGGAGCTCTCCGCCGACGGCTCGAAGGCCGTGATCACCGACTTCCTCGGCGCGGCGTTCAATCCCTCGCTCATGTCGCGCTACTCGCACACCATCGTGGCGCTGCTCATCATGGGCGCGTTCGTGGCGATGGCCGTGTCCGCGTGGTACCTGCTCAAGAAGAAGCACTCCGACTTCGCCATGAAGACCATGCGCATCGGCGCCGCAGTGGGCATCGTCGTGAGCTGCGTCATGCTGGTCACCGCGCACTCTTCCGCCGTCACCGTGGCCGAGGAGCAGCCCAGCAAGCTGGCCATGATGGAGGGCATGTACGACTCCGAGGTTCCGCCGCTGTACCTGTTCGGCTGGGTCGACGAGGAGACGCAGGAAGTCATCTCGCCGTTCGCCATCCCCGGCGGCACGAGCTTCTTGGCCACCGGCGCGTGGGATACTGAGTACCAGGGCCTGAACGAGCTCGCGCAGACCGAGCAGTACGGCGCGCTCGATCCCGAGACCGCCCCGGTCAACTTCGTGTTCCAGACCTACCACCTCATGGTGGCCATGTACGGCCTCATCATGCTCACCACCATCCTCGCGCTTGTGTTCTCGTTCCGCGGCGGCCGCATCAAGAACATGAAGTGGCTGCAGCGCCTCGTGCTCATCTCGCCGGTGTTCCCGCTGCTGGCCATCCAGGCCGGCTGGTTCACCGCCGAGGTCGGCCGCCAGCCGTGGGTCGTCTACCCGTCGGCCACCGCGCCCGAAGGCGTGAACCTGCTGGTGAACGAGGGCGTCTCGCAGTCCGTGAGCGCGCCCGAGCTCATGATCACGATGGTGCTGTTCCTCGTGGTGTACGCGTTCCTCATGATCGCGTGGGCGCGCACGATGGGCCGCTTCATCAAGGAGGGCCCCGTGGAGGACACGGCCCCCATCTCGGTTGACGCGGGTGCCGGCGTCGGCGCTGCGGGCCGCGTTCCCGCCCCGGCCGTGTCGGACGACCTTGCGAAGGAAGGTGAGTAACCATGGAAATCACGTTCTTCCAAGGACTCTGGTTCCTGCTGATCTTCGTGCTCATCGCCGGCTACTTCATCCTTGACGGCTTCGATCTGGGCGCGGGCGTGCTGTACCCCTTCGTCGCGAAGAACGACAAGGAGAAGGCCATCGTGCGCACGAGCATCGGGCCGGTGTGGGACGGCAACGAGGTGTGGCTGCTCACTGCGGGCGGCGCGCTGTTCGCGGCGTTCCCGGCGGCGTACGCCACCACGTTCTCCGGCTTCTACCTGGCCGTCATGCTGGTGCTGTTCGGCCTGATCGTCCGCGCGGTGTCGGTTGAGTACCGCGGGCACGACCCCAAGTGGGGCAAGGTGTGGGACGCGTGCTTCACGGTGGGCTCGCTTTTGCCGGCGCTGCTTCTGGGCGTGGCCGTGGGCAACATCTTCGCGGGCATCCCCATGACCGAGGGCGGCGACTACGCGGGCATGCCGCTGCTGGGCCTCATCACCCCGTTCACGCTGTTGTGCGGCGTGCTGGGCCTCGTGATGTTCCTGGCGCAGGGCGCCACCTGGCTCTCGCTCAAGGCTCCCAAGCCCAGCGACGTGCAGGCGCGTGCGGCCAAGCTGCGCCTTCCGCTGCAAGTCGCGGCGCTCGCGCTGTTCCTCGTGGTCACGCTGTACGCCCTCATGGGCATCCAGCCGGCCATGGATCCGATGCTCGGCATCGCGCGCTGGCTGTTCGCCATCTTATTCGTGGCGGCTGTGGCGGCGTCGATCTTCTTCGGGCTGAAGAAGGGCAACGACCTGGGCGCGTTCATCGCGCAGTCCGCGTCGTGCGCCATGCTGGTGCTGCTGCTGGCCGCGTCGATGTTCCCGAACTTCGTGGTGGCCTCGGCCGACAGCGTCGGTCCCGCCATCACTGCGATGAGCGCGGCGTCCTCCGAGCTCACGCTCATGTGGATGACCATCATCACCTGCGTGGGCCTGCCGCTCGTGCTCATCTACCATGTGATCATCTACCGCACCTTCCGCGGCCGCGTGAAGGACGAGGACCTGGCGCACTACTAGGATCCCGTGTCTGACGTCGCACCGCGAGAGGACCCGCCGGCATGCGCCCGGCGGGTCCTTTTTATGCAGGGGACAGCCGAGCGAGGCTCTGCCGGCGCGCGGCATTAAACTTGTTTTGCATCGCTGCAGGTTGTTCGCACGGACTAGGAGAAGCAAGTCGAGCGGTTCTTCATCGTCTAACCCGCCCCTTCGCCTGCCGAGCATCGCGCCGGCGCGCCGGCTGGCTGCCGCCCCCTCGCATCTGAAGCCATGTGCAGCTAGCGTTGCAGCGAGTGCTTCAAGCCAAGGGCCTTGACGCAGCGCCCTTCGATGGTGTAGTGAATGGCGAAGCGCCCGCACCAGACGGTATAGTTCGTATCGCCGTGGCGGGTTCTGTAGCTTGCAGCGCATTCGGGCATGAGGCACTGGTTTCGCAGCTTCTCTTCGACGCATGACATCAATCGCCGCGCTGCTTGGGGCATTGCGAGCACGTGCTCGACGTAGTGTGCTGCGAGGTAGAGGTCCTCTTCGAAGTCGCTGGTTAAGACAAGGGCGTACGGTTCGTCGGACGCTACCATTCCAATCGCTCCCTCACGCGTGCGAAGCCTTCGTCCGCGCTCGAACACGCGTTGAGGGGAACTGCCGCCGCCCGCTCAAGGTCGCCCATGAGCTGCTCCTCGCTTTCGGGGAAAATGCGCCCGTATCGCTCCGGAATGTACGTCAGCGACCGGGTGGTGAGGGGGAAGGGAACCGCCTGGTTCTTCACCACGGTCTTGGCGAACATGTTCATAAGCGAAGAGGCCGAAATGCCTATCTCGTCGCAGAAGCGACTGAATTCTTCCTTTGTCTGCGTGTCCATGCGCACATTCAGCGTCGTCGTCGCCATGATCATCCTTCCGCTCTGATTGCAGCCATATTGGCATCATTATAGATGCAATATGCGTCAAAATAGCTACAGATGATCAATGCTGCTGATAACGCGTGCTCCTCTCTTCGAAGCGGTACGGATTCGTCGCTTCCATGATAGCGAGCCCATCTAGCGCGTAGATGGCGTGCGTCCAGCAAATAGTCTCTTCGTTCTTGCGCGAATCCAGCGGCGAGCTTGCACAAACCTAGCGCGAACCTTGCGCATTTCTAGCGCGATTCCAACGCATTTCCAGCGCGAAACCAGCACCCCTGGTCAAAGCGCTGTGATGCGCATCGCGTTGCAAAAAAAGCGGCCCCCTCATCGCCAAGGAAGGCAACGAGGGGGCCGGGCGCTTGCGGGAGCGCGCTACGCCAGCTTCTGGCCGAGCATCTGCGCGGCGGCTGCCTTGTCGAAGTTGCCGCCGGTCTTCTGCGTGAGCGCGCCCATCACGCGGCTCATGTCCTTCTTCGAGGACGCGCCGGTCTCGGCCAGCACCTCGTCGATGAGGGCGGTCAGCTCGTTGCCGGCCACTTGCTTGGGCAGGTAGCTCTCCAGGATGGCCACCTGCGCGGTCAGCGTGTCGGTGCGCTCCTGATCGGTGCCGGCCTTGATGGAGCCGTCGAGCGTCTCCTTCGTCTGCTTGATCAGGCGCTTGAGCATGGCGTCCACGTCCGCGTCCGTGATGTCGCGGCGCTCGTTCACCTCGATGTTCTTGATCTCGCCATGCACCTGGCGCAGGATGGACAGCCTCGGCTTGTCCTTCGCCTTCATCGCGGCCTTGATCTCGTCTTTCAGCTCGTCGTATTTCATGGGGCGCCTCGCTTTCATCGGTTGCAGCCCCGAGTATACCGCAGATAGGCCCCGTTGGTTTCGCGTTCCCCAGGAGACCATCTTCGGCCGAAGATGCGCTTCGGCGGGCGCATTTTCGCTCCGAAAACACGCCTCAGCGCACGAGGCGTGTTTTCGGAGCGAAAATCGGGGTTCGGCAGCTGGCTTAGCTCGCGGTGATGGCAGGGTCTTCGATCTTCTCCCATGTGTTCCCGTACTTGTCGGTTTTCTCCCCGGTCATGTACTGGTGGAGGTCCTCGGTGTCGTCGAACAGCGTTATCGACATGCTGCCGGGCTTTCCCCATGACGTGAAGCAGCGGTACCAGCTCTGGTCGATGGGATCGTAGACGAAGCTCGCGTTCCAGCTGTTGGCGGTGCCTGTTTTTGCGAAAAGCCAGGACTCGCCGCTGCGGCTTTGGTAGAACGGCTGAACGTCGTATTCGCCGCCTTCGAAAACGAGTTTGGGGTTATTGCCGGCCTTGAGAAAGTCGTTGCGCATGTCGTCGTTGTTCTTGCCTCCTGCATAATCCGCTACGAACTGCAACCAGCCCTCAAGATAGGATTTGCTGGCGGCGATCCCCGCGTTGTCCTCCTCACCGGGGTGCTCGCTGCAGGAGATGGTGCGGGCGGACTCGTTCCAGATCCAGGTGCCGTTGTCGGGGCAGGTGTAGCCGAGCTCGTCTCGCTTGGCGTTGAGCTCGGTGAATACTTCGAGCTCGGTCTTCTCGCCGTTCATGGCGGTCGTCACCGCTTCGCCGTACATGCTGCGCCGGTTGGCGAGGCAGGTGCCCTCCTTGGCGCTCTCGAGCGAGCTCATGAACACGGGGATGGCCACGGCCACGAGCACGCTGACGATGGCCACCACGATGAGCAGCTCGGCGATGGTGAAGCCGCGTCCGGCTTGTTCGCGCGCACGGCGGATGGATATGTTGGAAAACGCGGCATGCCCGGCATCATAGCTTGAAACGTCCGCGGCCACAACGGCCATCCCCTTTGCAAAATCCTCGTTTCAGTCGTGGCGGGCTGGCCCCTCCTCTGCGGGCCTCTGCTATGATGGACGCGCACGTTACTTCCGCCTTTCGACGACGAGGACAGCTATGAGAGAACTGCCGGTGAATCAGCTCGACCCCAAGGTGAAGGCGGTGTGGCGCATCAACGACGCCATCTGGCTCACCATCGTGTTTTTGTGCGCGTTCGTGCCGTTCGCCATCGCGGCGGCGGTTGAGCCCGACAGCTGGATATTCCTCACGCTCGCGGGCATCGCCATCGCCTACGCGCTCGCGCTCGTGCTGTGGCTCGTCATCCTGCCGCCCATCCGCTTCGTGCGGTGGCGCTACGAGCTGTCCGAGGACTACCTGGATATCGCCAAGGGCATCGTGTGGCGCAAGCGCTACATCATCCCGTTCATCCGCGTGCAGAACACCGATACGCGCCAAGGCCCCATCCTGCGCGTGTTCGGCCTGGCCAGCGCCACGGTGGCAACGGCGGCCGGCGAGCACGAGATTCCCGGCCTGGCCTCCGACGTGGCCGAGCAGCTGCGCGACCGCGCCGCCGAGCTCGCCCGCCTCGCGCAGGAGGACGTGTGATGACGGAGTTCCCGCAGCCCGCCCCGCAGCCCGCCGCCCCGCAGCCGGCGGCGCCTCAGCCGGCGGCGCCACAGGCCCCTGAGCTCGAGCGCCACCACGTGCACCACAGCTACATCTGGCTCGGCAGCATCCAGGTGGCCGTCACGATGTTCGTGGTCATGCTGATCTCGATATTCTCGTCGGTGGTGGGCTCCATCGCCGAAGGCGAGCGCATGACGTCCTCGGACTATCCCATCCTGCTCATCATCGTGGTCGCCTGCGTGGTGGGCTTCCTGCTCGTCGTGGGGATCATCTTCCTCGTGCAGTGGTGGTCCTACCGCCACCTGTACTATCAGCTGGGGACCGAGGAGTTCAACCTGTACTCCGGCATCTTCAACAAGAAGCGCGTGCACGTTCCCTACCAGCGCATCCAGTCGGTCGACCAGCGTGCGACGCTGATGCAGCGCATCTTCGGCGTGTGCACGGTGAGCATCGACACGGCCGGCGGCTCCAATAACAAGGCCGTGCAGGTGCCGTACGTGAGCAAGATGCAGGCCGAGGAGCTGCGCCGCGAGCTGTTCGCCCGCAAGCAGAACGCCGCGGCGGCGCAGGCCGGCACCGCTCCGGCGGCCGCAGCCGCGTCCCAAGCCGCCGCGCCGGCGTCCGCGCATCCGCTGAACAACGTGCTGGACGCCCCGGCCGAGATCTGGGACGACGTGCGCGGCGTGTTCGGCGGCGCGGGCGTTGACACGGGTCGCGTCACCTACGAGTACGGCCTCACCAACAAGGAGCTCGTCTTCACCGGCTTATCCAACAACACGGGATTCCTCGTGGTGGTGATCGGCATCGTGGGCGGCCTGTCGCAGTTCGTCGGCCAGATGGCCCCGATCGTGGCCGGCGTGGCCGAGCCCGTGGTGGGCAACATGGTGTCCATGAGCGTGAAGCTGTTCGGCGGCAACGCCATCGCGGCGGGCGTGGCCGCGTTCATGCTGGGCGCGGTGGTGCTGTGGGCGCTGTCCGCCGTGGGCACGTGCCTCGCGTTCGGCGGCTTCCGCGCGCGCCGTCGCGACAGCCGCATCGAGGTGGAGCGCGGCCTTCTGCAGCACCAGTTCCAGGGCGTCGACATCGACCGCGTGCAGTCGGTGGTGGTGCGGCAGAGCTTCATCCGCCGCCTGCTGGGCTACTGCGAGCTATCGCTCGGCAAGATCGACGCCGTCTCCGACAACCAGGATGCCCAGCAGCAGAGCCAAACCCAGCAAGGCCTGGTCATCCACCCCTTCGTCAAGCTCAACCGCGTGCCGGAGATCCTCGCCGGCATCGTGCCCGAGTTCGCCGACGTCCCCGCGAACAACACGCCCGTCGCACCCGTGGCCCTGCGCCGCGCGCTCATCCGCCGCTGCCTCATCCAGGGGTCGGGGCTGTGGCTGGCCGTCATCGTGGCCGTAACGCAGCTCTGCTTCAACGTGTTCTCCGATCCGAGCGTGCCCGACCAGGCCTATGCCGTCGGGCTGGCGAACATGGGCGCCATCTTCGGCTACGTCCTGGCGGTCGTGCTGCTCATCTGCGACGCCGTGGGCGCCGTGCTGTGGTTCCGCGGCTCCGGCTTCGCCTACAACCGCCGCTTCATGCAGGTGAGCAACGGCGGCCTGGCGCGCGAGACCATCAGCTTCCCGCGCAAGAAGATACAGTTCGGTTACACCAAGACAAATCCTTTTCAACGGAATGCCGGAACGGCCACCATCAACGCGCGTACCGCGGCGGGGGTCGGGGGCACCACCATCAGGCTCATCGACGCCACCGAGGAGGACGCCCGCGCGTGGCTGGAGTGGCTCGAGCCCCGGGGAAATGTGATACAGTAGCATCATGAAAGAAGCGACCCTCTCAGACAGACGAAGCGCCCGATCCGCCGCAGCCGATGCGGCGGGCGAGTCTTCGCATGCCGGCGCGCATTCCGCGCCCCTGCCGGAACCCGGCTGGACCCCTTCGCAGTTCAAGCCGAACGACTACGCGGGCATGCGCGCCCTGCGCGACGAGGTGTCGCACACCTCGGCCAGCGCCACCAACAAGGAGCGCAACGTCCGCGAGTACACCCTCGGCGAGGAGATCGCCAACTCCGTCACGCACGGCATCGGCGTCCTGCTGGCCATCGCGGCCATCCCCATCCTCGTGGTGCGCGCCGTTGACGACGGAGGCGGCATCTACCTGTTCGCCGCGCTCGTGTACACGCTCACCATGCTGCTCGAGTACACGATGTCCACGCTCTACCACGCCATCGCGCAGGACCGCGCCAAGCGCATCTTCAAGATCCTCGACCACAGCTGCATCTACCTGTTCATCGCCGGTTCCTACACGCCGTTCTGCCTCATCTCGCTCGCGCCCTACGGCGGCATGTGGCTGTGCGCGTTCGTGTGGGCGCTCGCGCTGGCGGGCGTGGCGTGCGAGGCGTTCTGGGTATTCCGCCCGCGCTGGATCTCGGCCGCGCTGTACCTGCTCCTGGGCTGGTGCGTCGTGTGGTTTCTGCCCGCGCTCGTGCAGGCCATCCCCGCGCCGGGGCTGTGGCTTCTCGTGGGCGGCGGCGTGAGCTATTCCATCGGGTGCATCTTCTACGTGCTGAAGAAGATCCCCTATATGCACTCCATCTTCCATCTTTGGGTTCTCGCCGGAAGCGTCTTGCAGTTTCTGGCTATCGCTCTGTACGTTATGTAGGCGGGCGCGTGCGTGAGCGCGCGGGCATGACAGCCCCAGGAACCGCCGGGCGGCGAAGGGGCCGCGCGGCGCGAGCGAACCCGTCGGGCGTTTCGCCCGCCAACGAAGGAGATGAAGCGCGCTACTCATGGATATCTGGATAAGCATCGTCGTCACATTCGTTTTGGTCCTGGTCAACGGCTATTTCTCCATGTCGGAGATGGCGCTGGTCAACGCGAAGCACCTGCTGCTCCAGCACGAGGCCGACGAGGGGGACAAACGCGCCCAGCGCGCGCTCTCCCTGGCCAGCGACTCGGGGCAGTTCCTCGCCACCATCCAGGTGGCCATCACGCTCGTCGGGTTCTTCGCCTCGGCCGCCGCGGCTACGAACCTGTCCGAGCCGTTCGCGCAGTGGCTTTCCAGCTTCGGCGTGGGCTGGCTCTCGGTGATCGCGCCGGGCCTCGCGCCGGTGCTCATCACGCTCGTGGTGTCGTATCTGAGCATCGTGGTGGGCGAGCTGGTGCCCAAGCGCATCGCGCTGGCCGACGCCGAGCGCGTGAGCAAGTCGGTGGCGGGCCCGCTCATGGTGTTCCAGAAGATCGCGACGCCTTTGGTGGCGCTCACCTCGGCGTCGGCCAACGGGCTGTCGCGCCTGCTCAACATCAAGGATGCCGACGAGCGCCAGGCCGTGTCGGAAGAAGAGATCAAGTTCATGGTCACCGACAACGACGAGCTGCTCGACGACGAGAAGCGTATGATCCACGAGATCATCGACCTGGGCGACATGAGCGTGCACGAGATCATGCAGCCGCGCGTGGACATGATCCTCGTGGAGGACGACGAGACCGTGCGCCAGGCAATCGAGCGCATGCGCGGCACCGGCTACTCGCGCCTGCCGGTGTATCACGAGGACATCGACCGCATCGTAGGCATCGTCCACTACAAGGACCTGGTCGCGCCGCTCATGGACGGCAAAGAGGCCGACCCCGTGATGGCCTACGCCTACGAGGCGATGTTCGTGCCCGAGACGAAGGACATCTTCCCGCTTCTGGCGGAGATGCAAACGAATCGGCAACAGATGGCCATCGTCGTTGACGAGTACGGTGGCACCGATGGTTTAATTACGGTCGAGGACATCGTGGAGGAGATCGTCGGCGAGATCGTCGACGAGACGGATCGCGAGAACCCGTTCATCGTGCGGGAAGGCGACGGTGTCTGGATCGTGGACGGCAGGTTCCCCGTCGAGGACGCCGAGGAGCTCGGTTGGCCCGTGGAGGAGTCGGTGGACTACGAGACGATCGCCGGCTGGCTCTTGAGCGTGCTCGATTCGGTTCCGCAGACCGGTGACGCGCTCGTCATCGATGGGTTCGGGTTCAAGATCCAGGCCATGCGCCGCCGTCGTATCCAAACCGTGCGCGTGGAACGGCTCGCTCGCCCCGATGCCCCCGAAGGTGTCGGCGAAGCGGTTGTCCGGGAGGATGCGTGACGGGTGAAAAGCGGCTCTATCGTTCACGCGACGCCCTCGTAGGGGGCGTGTGCGCCGGCGTGGCCGATTACTTCGACGTCGACCCCGTCATCGTTCGCATCCTCGTCATCATCTTCACCGTCGCCTCGGGCGGGCTGCTGGGCATAGGCTACGTGATCCTCTGGCTCGTCCTGCCCAAAGAGCCCAAAGTGGCGGCGCCTCTCGAGGTGGAGCCGCAGTCGGTGCATTCGGACACCTACGGCACGGTGGACGCCGATGTGGCGCGCGGCCGAGCCGACCAGGGATCGTCCTACGGCGCAAGCCCGGCCGAAGCGGCCGCGTGGCGCTATGCCGGCCCGTATGCCTCCGCCGGGCACGAACCGCCCCCGCCGCCCCGGGATGCCCCAGCGGCCCGTCGCGCCTCCCTCCTACGGCTGGGCGCGCCCCGACGCGCAAACCCCGGACCCGCTCCCCACGCGCGGCGCGCAGCCGCCGGCGGAGCCATCGGGCAAGGGCGTGAAGGCGGCGCTGTGGCTCGGCTCGTTCCTGCTGTTCTTCGGCGTGGTGTCCATGGTGGCCACGTTCGTGAAGGGCGTGTCGTGGTGGCAGTATTGGCCGCTCATCTTCGTCATCCTCGGCATCGTGCGGATGGTGGTGCCGGCCGAGCCAGGGCATCGGATGCGGCATTTCGTGGACGGGCTCGTGTGCTTCTTCGCGGGCGTGTCGTTTCTGATGATGAGCCTGGGCGTGGTGGGGTGGCAGACGCTCGAGTTCATGCTGGTGAGCCTGTGGCCGCTGCTGCTCATGATGCTGGGCCTGCTCACGCTGGGCAGCGCGCTCAAGTCGCCGTGGCTCACGCTGCTGGCGGGTCTGTGCTTTGCCGCGTTCTGCATCGTCGGGCTCGTGTGGTACTCGGTGCCCGGCGCGACGGAGCAGATCGTGCTGTCGGCCCCCTTCGGCCGCGACTACTATATATACACTCATCCGTGGCTCGGGTGAGGCCGTCGCGCTCGGCGGGCGCGGGCAATCGGGTCGGCGAAAATCTGCACAATTCGTTCGTTTTTGACGCCTTTCGGCCAATGGGAACCCCATCTGCGGAAACCTGGCAACGATGATTGTCAAGCGAACAAAACGTGAAGTACGTCTCCACACTTTTTTGCCCTCGGGGGGTACTCTCAGCTAGAATACGTCAGGACACAACAGCATATCGCCCTTCCGGCAGCAACCCTTCTCACAATCCACCACGCTGTCAGCCGCCATAGCGGTCGAAGGTCGTGCGCTGTGCAACGAAAGGTAACCGACGTTTTGGCCATGAGCTGCGTACAACGGAAAACGAGCCTCGTCGCGAAAGTGATCGCGGTGGGTTGCGCGTCCTGCCTGGTGGCTGGATGCATCGGCATCGGCATCGCCTCCGCTGGCGGAGCGGCGTCCCATGACATCGACTCCTTCGGCATCGACGCCGTGAGCGCGCCGGCGAACGAGTCCGTGTCCGACCAGATGGCGACGTCCGAGGTTGCCAAGGAGTCCACCGTTCTCACGAGCACCGCTTCCCGCGACATCTCCCAGGGCATCGCCGCCATCGAGGCCGAGGAAGAGGCCGCCCGCATCGCCGCCGAAGAAGCGGCTCGCAAAGAGGAGGAGGCTCGCATCGCCGCTGCCGAGGCCGCCAAGGCCGAGCAGCAGGCGCAGGCCTCGCAGGAGGCTGCGGTGGAGGCGACCGCGTCGCTGCCCGACGTGGACTGGAGCGTGGGCCAGGAGGCGTTCATCGCCGAGTGGACCGCCCGCATCGACGCCTACCTTGCCGGTTCGCCCTTGGCGGGCCAGGGCGTGACGTTCGCCACCGCCGCGTGGAACAACGGCGTGGATCCACGCTGGTCGCCGGCCATCTCCAACACCGAGAGCTCGAAGGGCGCCGTCTGCTTCAAGGATCACAACGCCTGGGGTTGGGGCCAGTCGAGCTGGGGCAGCTGGGAAGAGGCCATCAACGCCCATGTGGCCGGCCTGGCGAGCAACTACGGCTACTCCATCACCTACGCCTTCGCGGCGAAGTACTGCCCGCCCAACACCGACCACTGGTTCAACGCCACGCTGGGCCAGATGCAGATGATCTAGAACGAAGGGGCCGCGCGGCCCCTTTCTTTTTCTGGGGATGGGGCGTGACAAAGGGACGGGGATATTGTCACATTCTCAAAAGTTCCGGAGGGTCCTATCGCTTCGAGGAATGTGACAATATCCCCGTCCCTTTGTCACGCCCCTGTCGCGGCCTGCCTGATTGCAGTATCCTATGCGGAGGCATATCGAAGGGAGAAGCGCTTATGAGCAACGTGATCGTCGTGGGCTGCGGCCGCGTCGGTTCCCAGCTGGCGAACATGCTGTCCGACAACGGCAGCAACGTCTGCGTGATCGATCGCAACCCCGACGCCTTCGCCAACCTGGGGCGCAACTTCAACGGCTCCACGGTGCAGGGCGTGGGCTTCGACGAGGAGACGCTCGTGAAGGCGGGCGTGGAGGACTGCGACGTCATGGCCGCGGTCACCCAGTTCGACAACACCAACCTCATGTGCGCGGAGGTGGGCAGCCGCCTGTTCGGCGTGCCGCACGTCATCGCGCGCCTGTACAACCCCGACCATGAGCGCGCCTACATGCAGCTGGGCATCGACTACGTATGCGGCACTTCGCTCGTGGCCGAGGACGTGTTCAGCAAGATCGTGTCCGGCCACGGCGCGCACCTCGACACGTTCGGCGAGTTCGAGGTGCTGCGGTTCTCGCTCGACCTCAGCTGGACCGACAAGCGCACCATCCGCGTTTCGGAGATCGAGCGCGACCACGACATCCGCATCATCGCGTTCGAGCGCGGCGACGGCTCGGCCAGTTCCATCCCCACGCGCGATTCCATCCTCTACAACGGGGACTCGGTGCTCGCCTGCGTGCGCCACGAGCTGATCGAATCGTTCTCGCGCTACATCCAGGATTAGGGGGCTCATATGTACATCGTGATCGCCGGCGGCGGCAAGATCGGCGAATACCTGGCGGGCGTGCTGCTGCGCAGCGACAACGACGTGGCCATCATCGAGGAGGACCTGGCCACGGCCGACCGCCTGTCGGTGGCGCTCGAGGGCCGCTACCTGGTCATCCACGGCGACGGCTGCGACTCGAAGTACCAGGAGGACGCCGGCATCCGGCGCGCCGACGTGTTCGTGGCCACCACCGGCCAGGACGACGACAACCTGGTGTCGTGCGAGATCGCGCAGCGCGTGTTCAACGTGCCGCGGTGCATCGCGCGCGTGAACAGCCCGAAGAACCTCCGCATCTTCAAAGAGGTGGGCATCGAGTGCGTGTCGTCCACCACCCTCATCGCCAACCTCATCGAGGAGGAGACGCTGCTGGGCAGCGTGAGCGTGGCCTCGTCGCTCACGCACGGCAACGTGGTGCTGGCCGAGATCGTGGTGCCGCGCATGCGCCATCACTCCAACGAGGCCGGCATCCTGGTGGCGTCCATCCCCATGCCGCCGAACAGCCTCATCGCCGCCGTGTCGCCCAAGGACGACGACAACGTGGAGGTGGCCAGCGAGAACTCCGTGCTCTACCCCGGCGACAAGGCCGTCGTGGTGGTGGACACCGAAGTGCTCGACCAGGTACGCGCCCTGTTCAAGTCGCTGTAGGGAAGGGCATCGCGCCAGCCCCCCTCTGTCATCCTGAGCGGAGGCCGAAGGCCGGAGTCGAAGGATCCCGCGCGGCGCCAGCAGTGACGCTCCCTGCTATCGCCGAACGGGATCCTTCGACTCCGCTCCCTTCGGTCGCTGCGCTCAGGATGACAAGATGCGCATAATCCGGCGACCGCGTCCTCCTGCACGCGAATCGAGGCGCACAATCAGGGAATGAGGCCGTTTCGGCGTCAAGGCCGACCTCCGGAGGGGCCTTCGACCGCCGGTTATGCGTTAGAAGGGGAGTCGGAACGGATGTTTCACGTGAAACATTCAGTCTTTTCGGGCGGCGGCGATTTCGGCGAGGGCTTCGGGCGGGGTGTGGGCGCAGGTGCCGTCGCCGAGCGCGATCACCTGCACCGGGTCGCCGGGCTTCACCGCACCGCCCTCGAGCGCCACGAAGAACACGCCCTCGCGGGGGAAGATGCAGTCGCCGGCCAGGTGATAGATGGCGCACTTCGTGTGGCATACCTTGCCGATCTGGGAGAGTTCCAGCAGCGCCTCGCCGACGTGCACCTGCGTGCCCAGCGGCAGCGCCAGAAGGTCGATGCCCTCGGTGGTGATGTTCTCCGCGAAGTCGCCCTCGGCCACGTCCAGCCCCATGGCCCGCGCCTTCTCGATGGACTCCCAGGCCAGAAGCGACACCTGGCGGTGCCAGTCGCCGGCGTGCGCGTCGCCTGCCACGCCACGGCCCGCCTCGATGGTGACGCCGTCCGGGGACGGCGCCTTACGCCCGCCCTTGCGCTTCGACACGTTCACCGATCGCACGCGCCCTGCCAGGTGCTTCTCCATAGTGCCGCTCCTCTTTCGTAAAGCCTACTATTTGAATAGGAAATATGATACTCGATCGAGAATAGCGAAGTCAAGCGAAGGCCGGCCCTCGGCGCTTTCCGTGAAAATGCACCAGGGGGGCGGCGTATGCGGTAAGCTAGCGTCATCAGGTACGACGTGGGAAAGGGACCGGCGTGATCAACCGCTACACGCGCCCCGCTATGGGGGCCATCTGGGAGCTACAGAACAAGTTCGAGATCTGGAAGGAAATCGAGGTGCTGGCGTGCGAGGCGCAGGCCGAGCTGGGGCAGTCCGGCATCACGAAGGAGGAGGCCGCGTGGATCCGCGCGCATGCTAACTTTACGGTGGAGCGCATCGACGAGATAGAGAAGGTGACGAACCACGACGTCATCGCCTTCACCACGAACATGGCCGAGTACATCGACGCCGACGTACCGGAAGGGCAGGAACCGCCGAGCCGCTGGGTGCACTACGGCATGACCTCGTCCGACCTGGGCGACACGGCGCTGTCCTACCAGATCACGCAGGCCATCGACATAATCCTGGCCGACATCAAGCAGCTGGGCGAGACGTGCAAGCGCCGCGCGTTCGAGTTCCAGGAGACGCTCTGCGTGGGCCGCACGCACGGCATCCACGCCGAGCCCATGACGTTCGGCATGAAGTTCGGCAGCTGGGCCTGGGCCTTGAAGCGCGCTCAGACGCGTATGGAGCAGGCGCGCGACGTGGCCGCCACGGGCGCCATCTCGGGTGCGGTGGGCACGTACTCCAGCATCGACCCGTTCGTCGAGCAGTACGTGTGCGAGCACCTGGGACTTGTGCCCGACCCGCTGTCCACGCAGGTGCTCGCGCGCGACCGCCACGCCCAGGTGATGGCCGGCCTCGCGGTGACGGCCTCCACGCTGGAGAGCATCGCCATGCAGGTGCGCCTCCTGCAGCAGTCCGACGTGATCGAGGCTGAGGAGCCGTTCACGAAGGGCCAGAAGGGCAGCTCCGCCATGCCCCACAAGCGCAACCCCATCACGGCCGAGCGCGTCTGCGGCCTGGCCCGCGTGGTGAAGTCCAACGCGCAGGTGGCCTTCGATGACGTGGCGCTGTGGTACGAGCGCGACATCAGCCACTCCGGTGCCGAGCGCGTGGTGCTGGCCGACAGCTTCACGGCGCTCGACTACATGTTCGCCAAGATGCAGTGGATGCTCGACGGCCTGCAAACCTACCCCGCCAAGATGGAGCACAACCTGTGGCGCACGAAGGGTCTCATCTTCAGCTCGAAGGTGCTGCTGGCCCTGGTGGACACGGGCATCAGCCGCGAGAACGCGTATGTGATCGTGCAGCGCAACGCCATGAAGGTGTGGGAGGACATCCAGAACGCGGTGGACGGCCCCACCTACCGCGAGAACCTCGAGGCCGACCCCGAGGCCACGCTGTCGAAGGAGACGCTCGATAAGATCTTCGACCCCTGGGACTTCCTCACCCGCAAGGACGTCGTGTTCGACCGTCTGCGCGACCTGGAGTTCTAGCCAGTCCTCAGCACGAAGTCGTCCGGCCCGACAAGCAGCACGTCGGGCCGGACGCTGGCGAGTTCCGTCAGCTCCTCGGTGAACCCGCTGATGCTGAACAGCGCAAACGACGCAGTGCGATCCTGCGAGTGCCAGCCCACCTTCGCAGCCTTTTCCTCGAGATCGCGCAGGATGTTGGCCCCGACAGGCGCTTTCCAAAATTTGCATTCACCGAAGGTTATGGAGCGCTCCCGCTCGCTGAGCGCGACGATATCCAGCTCGACATCGCCTGCGCCCCACCATCGTCCGACGCGTTCGGGAACGAAGGGCCACGTGCCCTGGGCCGCCAGTTCCCACACCTGGTCACGACACACGTTTTCATAAACGTAGGCTACGTGCCCATCTACGAAGCTCTCCTTGATCGATCGCATGACCGCGTCAGGATGGCCCGATTCGATGAGCCCGAGGTTCGGGAACACATAGCGGAACCAGAACAGCAGGAAGTTGTCCTTGATGCGGTAGAGGCCCTTCTTGCTTTTCTCCGGGTTACCCTCGGTTGCCGGCACGTCCCGCTCGAGGATGTCGAGGTCGATGAGTGCTTTCAGATACTTCGTCAGACTCGTCTGCTTGGCCTCCAGAACGGCGGCGATGTTTCCCAACTTCCTGTTTCCTGCGGCGATGGCCTTGATGACGGAATAGTACGTGCCCACTTCCCCCACCTCTTTTTGCAGGAGGAAGTTAGGCTCGTCGTACAAGAAGCTGCTCCGGTCAAGCACGTTGCGCGCGATGGCCTTGTAGATGTCGTCGTCATCATCATTGAACAACTCGATGTATTTCGGTACGCCTCCGGTGACGCTGTAGCGTTCGACCAGGTTGCGAAGCGGCATGGGTTTGAAGAACTGCGGGTAGAAGGCAAATGGCAGCTGCTTCATGCGCAGCTGGGCGGTACGCCTGCCGTAGAGGGGACTGCTGTAGGAGAGCGTCTGCGCCACCATCATGGTGATGAGCGAACCGCAAAGCACCACCATGACGTTGCGTTTACTGAGGAAGGTGTCCCATATTCGCTGCATGATTGAGGGGAAGGCGGGGTTGGCTTTCCCGAGGTTTTGAAATTCGTCGATGACGAGCACTATGCGGTCTTCTGTCTGCTGTTGTTGGGCTAGCCGCTCGAAGATGGGGTCCCACTGCTCGAAGCTCGCGCTTGCAAGCAAGGGGTCCCTGGCGAAAGCGGCGACGGCGTCTTTGAAGGCGCGCCGGTTCTGCGCCTCGGACTCCTCGGTCGCAAGGAAGTAGAGCGACGGCTTACCGCTCATGAACTCCACCAAGCATGAGGTTTTCCCAACACGCCGCCGACCGTACACGACGACGAGCGACGCCTCGTCGCGTCGGTATTCCCGCTCGAGCGCCGCCAGCTCCTCGTCTCTATCGATGAACTTCTTCATAGTCACCGCCTGTGCGCTCATTAATATACTGGTGAGTATTATACTGTATAGAATAACTTTGGCAACAACAGATCGGTTTCGTTCGGGCAACAGCCGTCTGCCGTGGGTATGGGGCCTCCGACAGGCCGCTTCCTCTCCGCTCGTAGAACAGTCCCTTTCGGCGGCAGCCCTGCTCGCGCGCGGATGCTATTCTGGCACGCATGACACACGCTCCCCGTGTCATCACGTGAGCCGGCTCTTTTCTGCGCAGAGACACTTTCCGGGCACGCGCCGTGCGCGTCGCGTCGCGTGCCCCCACGTCACGATCGTCCTGGCAAAGGGCGCGCGAAAGGGGCTCGTCAATGAAAAGGATCCATCCCGCATGGCTGATGCTTATCGCCTGCTGCTTTCTGCAAGCAGGCGGGCAGGGTACCATCATCAACTCGATCGGCATCATGATCCCCTCGGTTCTGGGCGACCTCCAGTTCTCGCAGGGCAGCTTCATGCTGTACCTCACGCTGCAAGGCCTGTTCATGGCCGGCGCGCTGCCCGTGGTGGGGCGCCTGCTGCCGAAATACAACATCCGCGCGGTCGTCTCGATCGCCGCGGTGGTGGTGGCGCTCGCGTACGCGAGCATGGGCCAGTTCCACGAGGTGTGGCAGTGGTACATCGCGGGGCCGGTGCTCGGCATTGCGGCCTGCGCGTTCATACTGACGGCGCCCATCATCATCTCCAACTGGTTCAAGAAGCGCACCGGTCTGGCGATGGGGCTGGCCATGGCATGCTCGGGCATCGCAGGCGCCATCGTGAACCCGCTCGGCGGCTTCTTCATCGAGGCGTTCGGCTGGCGCATCGCCTATGCGCTTTTGGCCGGCATCGCGCTCGTGCTCGTGCTGCCGTTCTCGCTGTTCGTGATCCGGTTCAAGCCGTCTGACATGGGCGTGGCCGCCTACGGCGCCGAAGACGTGCCGCAGGAGGGCGCCGTCTCGGGCTCGACGGCGGGCGACGGCCTGACCGGCGTGTCGGCGAAGACGGCCGTGAGGTCGCTCGCGTTCGTGTGCCTGTTCCTGGTGGCGAGCATCCTCTCGTTCGTCAGCTCGTTCATGCAGCTGCTGCCCACCTACGCCACCACCGGCGGCCTGGCGGCGCTGGCGGCGTACCTCGTGTCGGCGGCCATGATCGGCAACATCGTCGGCAAGCTGGTGCTCGGGTGGCTCAACGACAAGCTGGGCGCGCGCAACGCCACCATCGTGGGCCTGGGCCTGGGCGTGGTATCGCTCGCTCTCCTTCTGATGGCGATGGGCGGCACTGCGGCGCTGGCCTTGGCGGGCGCGGCCACGTTCGGCGCGATGACGGCGATGGTGCAGGTGTCGGTGCCGCTGATGGTGCGCACGGCATTCGGCCAGAAGGACTACAGCGCCATCTACTCCTATGTGTCCATCGCCACCACGCTCGTCGGGTCGCTCGGCCTCACCGTCATGGGGATGTCCTTCGACGCGTTCGGCTCCTACGCGCCCATCGTCTCGGTCATGATAGGCACCTGCGTGCTGGCGGCCGTGCTGGTGGCCGTGGGCCTGGCCGCCGCGGCCCGTCTGCCGCGCGATGGCGACGGCGGGAGCGGCGAGGCGCGGCCCCTGCCGAGGGAAGAGGCTCTCCCCGAGCTTGCGTGAGCCCGTCCCGCGCGCCGGCGGCGGATGCCGAGCGCGCGGGCTTCGGGGGCTGCCGGACGCATAGGGGTTTCCCCTCCAATCACGGTGCGTTTCGCTGACGACCAGGCTTTCCGCGGAAACTCGAAGCAAAAAGCCTTGCATTTGCCGTTCCGCGTCCTATAATCTAGTGATTACTTGATTGAATTAATGGGGAATAGAGCCGGAATCACCTGGCAAGGCGGTGAGCGGATAATGGCGACCCTCGAAAACCTGTCGCACTTCGATGCGCTTGCGGAAAGCGTCGGCCTTGCCGTGGTCCCCTCCGCCGCCTGCATCGTTGCATGCGACCGCTACTTCACCCTCCTCTGGGCGAACGACGCGTTCTATCGCCTGATGGGCTGCTCCGAGCAGGAGATGGGCTTTCGCTACGCGCGCCGGCTCAGCGCGCTGTGGGACGAGGACGCCAGCGACAACTTGGCGCGGCTTGCCCGCGGCGAGTTCGGAAGCGACGCCGCGGGAGCGTCCCGAACGGCAGAGTTCCGCCATTGCGTGAAGACGGCGTCTGCCACGCGAGAGCTGCGCACGAGCGCGGTGCGCCTGCTGTTCGACGACGACGCGGTGATCTGCTGCTTCTCGAGCGATTGCTCGCGAGAGGCGCAGCTCGAGGCAGGCATCGACCAGCTTCGCAGCCTCATGCAGTGCGTGTCGACCACCTCGGGCCTCGAGGCGTTCTCCTACGATGTCGAAACCCGCGCCGCGCGCGTCATATCCTCCTCACGCGTGCTGAACCGGCTGTGCGACGGCTCCATCTGCCCGGATTTCCCCGATGCCATGGTGGACGCGGGGCTCGTCCATCCCGAGGACGAAGAGGCCTTCCTGCGCGTGTTCTCGGAGCCGCCGGATTCCTGCTCGCCAACGCCTGAGCGGAGCATCCGCGCCTCGTGCGACGTGCGCCTGGGCGGCGCCGACGCGGAGACGGGGCGGTGGCGGTGGTATCGTCTGACGCTGGTGAACTGCCGAAACGAGTACCTTCCGGGAGGCTCGTCGGGCGGCGGCGTGCTCACGGATATCACGGAGCACAAAGAGCTCATCATGAAGTACCTGAACGAGACGCAGTTCTACTACGCCATGCTCGCCGAGCGGGAAGCCTACGCCCACGTGGACGCCACCGCGAACGTCATCATGAAGGTGGGCGGCATCTGGAACCTGTACAACGAGCTCGTTGCCACGGCGTCGTACTGGGACATCGTCGGCGAGTTCATGGGCAAGGTGGTGCACCCCGACGACCGCGCCCACTACACCGAGATCATGCGCTGCGAGAATTTCATCTCGTCGCTCGAGAACGGCATCGACCACCTGGAATGCGAGTTCCGGCGCATCGTCGAGCAGAACAAGATGGTGTGGATGAAGCTGGCCGTCCACCTGCTGAGGGATCCTGCGACCGGCCATGTGCTGGCCCTGCTCACCATCATGAACATCGACAAGAAGAAGCGCCAGGAGCTCATGCTGCAAAGCACCTCGGAGCGCGACCCGCTCACCGGCACGCTGCACAAGAAGGCCGCCGAAGCCGCCATCCGCGCGCGGCTGCGCAGCGCCGCCCCGTGCGACGTGAGCGCGTTCATGATCCTCGACATCGACGACTTCAAGCGCATCAACGACGAGCGCGGCCACAAGGCGGGCGATGCGGCGCTCATCCGCTTCATCGAGGTCGTGCGCTCCGTCGAAGGCAAGGACGACGTGCTCGGCCGTTTCGGCGGCGACGAGTTCATCCTGTTCGTGTCGAAGGCCTTCGACGAGGCGCACGTCACGACGCTCCTCGACGATCTGCTCGAGCGCTTGGCACGCGACGCGGCCCCCTCGCTGTCGTGCAGCGTGGGCGTGGCGATGCTGGAGGGCGAGGCCTCCTACGACGAGGCGTTCCGCCGCGCCGACATCGCGCTGTACGAGGCGAAGGCGGCGGGGAAGGGGGTGTGCCGCTTCTATCGCGACGCGGCCCGGCAGGACGAGGAGGAGGGGCTGACCAGCATGCGCCGCAAGCGCTCGGCCGCTGCCTCGCCGCCCGCGTCCGCCGAAACGGCGGCATCGGGCGCGCAGGAGGACGCCGCCCGGGCCTCCCTGTCCTTCGAGGATCTGCTGGCCGCCCAGGCCGGCGGCGCGCCGACGTTCGCCGATTTCCTTTCCGAGCAGGGCGAGATCGCCTACCTCGTGGACCCTGACACGTTCTCTCTCATCTGCGGCAACCAGGCGTTCTACGACCGCATCGGCGAAACCCCGTCGAGCTGCATGGGTATGAAGTGCTACGAGGCCATGCAGGGCCGCACGACGCCCTGCCCCTTCTGCAGCAAGGCGAACTGGTCCACCGATAAGTTCTTCATGTGGAAGAACAACAACGAGGCGCTCGAGCAGGAGTTCCTCATCAAGAACAAGCTGGTCTCCTGGCAGGGCCGCGAGGTGCTGCTGGCCATAGCCGTGGACATCTCCAACGACAAGAGCATCGTGGACTCGCTGGACAACGGCATGGCGGAGGGCCATTACCTGCTGGCGGGCATCCAGCAGATGAACGCCGCCGAGAGCCTCGCCGACGTGCTCGACTGCGCCCTGGCTACGGTGGCCGGGTTCTTCCGCGCCGACTGCGTGCGGTTCTGGACGCGCGAGAGCGCCGAAGCGACCTACCGGTGCACGGTCACCTGGTCGCGCAAGCCGGGCGCCCTGCGTCCGAACCTGCCTGACAACCGGGGGCTCGACACGTGGCTGATCAGCAACGACTGGAGCGAGCCCATCATGGTGGAGAGCCCCGAGGCGGTGCTGCGGTCCTCGTTCGCGCTGTACCGGTACATGGTGGACAACGACGTGGACAACATGCGCTGGGCGGTTTTGCGCGACGGGGCGCAGGACGTGGTTCCGAGCGAGTTCCTCTCGGTGGAGAACCTCCACGTGAACCTGCAGAACGTGTCGTTCTTGGAGCAGTTCGCGGCCTTCGTGGTGGCCGAGCTGCGCAAGCGCCGCATGATGGACGAGCTTCTGCACGCCAGCAGCCACGACGACCTGACGGGCCTGCTGAACCGCGATTGCTACGAGCGCCGCATCGCCCAGTTCGACGCCGACGGCGTGGAGAGCGTGGGCGTGGTGTCGGCCAACGTCAACGACATGAAGCGCATCAACGCCGCCAAGGGGTTCGCGGCGGGCAACTACTACCTCAAGCAGTTCGCCATCATGCTGACCGACGAGTTCTCCCACAACGACGTGTACCGGCTCAACGGCGACGAGTTCGCCGTGATCGCCTGCAACCTGCCGCGGGAGGAACTCGAGCGCCGCATCCGCGGCCTGCGCGACCTCGTCGACTCGAACGGCCTGTTCACCACCGCCATCGGATTTTCGTGGGACGAGGTGGAGAAGAACGTGTCCGAGCTGACGGAGCAGGCCGTCGCGGCCATGGAGGCCGACAAGCGCCGCTTCCACGACACGGCGGGCGACGGGACGACCGACGACGACAGGCGCGCGTCGCTGCGGCGCATGGTGGCCGCCATCGAGAACGGCCTGTTCCTGGTGTACCTGCAGCCCAAGGTGAGCCTGGAAACCGGCGAGGTGATCGGGGCCGAGGCGCTCGTCCGCTATCGCGACGCCAGGCGCGGCATCATAGCGCCCGGCCGCTTCATCCAGGTGCTCGAGGAGAACGGGCTGATCCGCCACGTCGACCTGTTCGTGTTCGAGCAGACGTGCCGCCTGATCGAGGGATGGGGCCGCGAGGGCAGGGCGGTGCCGGTGTCGGTGAACCTGTCGCGGCGCACCGTGCTGGACAGCGACATCATATCCAGCATGGAGAGCATCGCCCGGCGCTACGATATCGATCGCAGCCTGCTGGAGATCGAGATCACCGAGAGCTTCGCCACCGTGGGCAAGGGCGTGCTGTACCAGACCGCCGCCGACCTGCTGACGGCGGGCTTCTCGCTTTCGCTCGACGACTTCGGCACGAAGTACACCGACCTGTCCATCCTGTCCAGCATCGATTTCAACATGATCAAGCTGGACAAGAGTCTGATCGATGCGCTCGGCGCCGATAGGACGAAGCAGATCGTGGTGAAGCACATCATCGGCATGTGCGACGAGCTGCGCATCGACGTCATAGCCGAAGGCGTGGAGACCGCCGAGCAGGAGCAGCTGCTGCGCGGGCTGGGCTGCCGCCTGGGGCAGGGCTACCTGTACAGCCGGCCCCTCCCCGTGGAGGACTTCGAGCACGCGTTTTTGGCGGCGGAACCCGAGGACCCCGAGGGCGTCGAGGGCCGCGCGTAGGGGCTTCGCGCGGCCCTCGATCCGCTAGATGCTGCGCGCCGCCGCGTTGCCGGTGCAGATGGCGTCGCCGATGTTGAAGGGCTTGGCGCAGTCGCCCACGGGGAACACGTCCATGGCCAGGCCCTTCGCCAGCTCGGTATTCGGCAGGCTGTCGAGCGCCTCGATGACGGTGCCGCAGGCAAGCTCCACCTCTGCGCCGGATTCCGTGGTGATGGCAAGCGAGCCGTCGCCGACGGATTTCACGGTCGCCCCCGGCCAGAAGCGCGTGCCGAGCGCCTTGATGAGGGGCTGCGTGTAGGTCTTGATCCAGAACGAGTGGCCCTCGCCGATGGCGCTCGCGGGACTCGGCGTGACCACCTGCACGTGCTTGCCCTGCGCGAGCAGGTACATCACCGTGTCGATGGCCTGGGCGTTCGAGCCGATCACCACCGCGTCGTCGGCGATGTCGGCGGTCATGAAGTCGTCGATGGAGACGACGTTCGTGCCCGCGGAGGACGAGAGCCCCAGCGTGTCGCGCGTGCCGCCCACGGCCAGGATCACCGCGTCGGGCTTCTTCTCGCTGATGAGCGCCGCGTCCACCTCGGTGCCGGTGACCACGTTCACGCCGGCCACCTCGAGCTCCTTCGCGAGGTACGTCTTGAGGGGGATGAGGTTCTCGTGCGGGCCCTTCACGTTGCTCGCGAACTCGAGAAGGCCGCCCAGCATGCTCTTCTTCTCGTACAGCGTGACCGTGTGGCCGCGCTCGGCGGCGACGCGTGCGGCCTCCATGCCAGCCGGGCCGCCGCCCACCACCATCACGTTCTTGGGAGAGGCGGCCGGCTCCGGCTCATAGGCACCGGGCAGCTGGCCGGACACGAAGCGGAACGGGTGCGCGGCGTTCGTGCGGCAGCTGAACGTCAGGTTGCCCTCGCCGTCGGCGTCCCAGTGGCAATGCATGCAGCGCGTGCAGGGGCGGATCTCGTCGAGGCGGCCGTCCTTGAGCTTGGCCAGGTACTCGGGCTCCACGTTCAGCGGGCGGTTCATCAGGATGAAGTCCAGCTCGCCGTTCTTGATGAGGTTCTCGAAGAACTCGGGGTCGCGTGCCGGGTCCATGTAGGTGACCGCGCCCACGGGGATGCTCACGGCTTTCTTGATCTCGGCCGCCACCTTCGTCATGACGCCCAGGCCGGACTGGTCGGCCTTCAGCATGCCCTGCCAGTGGCGCTCGAAGTCGAACTGCGTGCCGTAGCCCGTGGTGCCCTCGATGCCGTAGCCGGCGAAGTAGAGGTCGCCTGCGAACTCGGCTACGTGCTGGCCGCAGGGCCCGATGCGGATGTGCAGCGAGTCGGCTCCGGCGGCCTCGATGAGCTTGCACATCTCCTTGTTCTCCTCAACGGTGGCGAACAGCGCGTTGTCGCCGACGTTCTTGTCGTTCTCCTCCACGCCGTTGATGAGCACCTGCACGGGGAAGTCGGCGCCGCATTCCTGCTTGATGCCGCGCACGATCTCGCACACGAAGCGCGTGCGGCTTTCGAACGACTGCGGGCCGTACTCGTCGTCGCGCTTGTTGCGGTTGCGCGACATGAACGTCTGGCCGATGTTCTCGCCGGCGGCGTTGATCTCCACGCAGTCGAAGCCGCAGGCCTTGAGCGTGGCGGCGGCCTTGACGGTGTCGGCGACAAGGTCGGTGATCTCCTGCGCGGTCATGTCCATGCAGTCGGAGGACTGGAACATGGCGCTGGGGTCGGGCTCGAAGCCGCTGAACATGAGGCCCATGGTGGCAAGCTGATAGCCGGCCAGGCTGCCGTTGTCGTGGATGGTCTGGGCGAACGTCATGAGGTCGTCCTCGGTCCAGTCGACGATCTTGCCCACGTCGGCGATGGCGCGGAAGTGGTCGTAGAGCTCCGCGAAGTCGTCGCAGTAGATGACGCTCGCGCCGCCCTTCGCCAGCATGCCGTAATACTGAAGGTGCAAGTCGCCGGTGATGCCCTGCGACGTGACGCCGATGTAGCCGGCGGCCGACTTTACCACGCGGTTGGGCAGCGTGAGCGCGCCCATGTTCCACTCGGTAAAGAGTGACGGGCACGTGCCGCTCGCGGCGGCGGGCGTGTCGGTCTGCGGGTTCAGCTGCGCGGCGTGGGCGCGCACGTTGCCGCCGGTCGCGTTCGCGGGCGCGGATGCGGAGCTGCCGCCCTCGGACGGGGCTGTGGCCGGCGCCTGCTGCGGCGCGCAGCCGGCAAGGCCCATCGTGGCCAGCGCGCCGGCGGTCAGGGCCGAACCGGTCAGGAACGAGCGCCTCGAAAGATTTCCCATAGTGCTTCCTCTCTCCTTGGATCTGCATGCCCTTTGAGGGGCGGCATCCAAGATAGGGGAAGGGCGCGGCCGGTCCGTGTCTCAAACTGGGTGATTCGCGCCGGGAGCTGGGTGAATCGAGGATTGCCGTAGTCGAAGCCCCTCTTTGCCATCCTGAGCGAGCGAAGCGCCGAAAGATTCAAAAACGGATCGCGCGCTCGACGTCGATGCCTTCGCAGTGGGTGATCAGCTCTTGGCGGGTGTGGATGCCGGTGGCGCGGTAGATGCGCTTCACGTGGGAGCGCACGGTGTTCTGCGAGATGACCAGCTCCTCGGCGATGGCGGGCACGTTCTTGCCGCGCAGCAGCAGCTCGAGGATCTCCGTCTCGCGGTCGCTCAGCTGGCAGTCGCGCTGCACGACGCGTGCGCGCAGCGTCGGCTCGGAGGGGGAGGGGATGGGGTCGGCTTCACGGGGTGCGGGCGTGGTCGACGGCGAATCGTCGGGCGGCTCCTGCCGCTGCCGGCGCGCGAACATGAACGCCATGCTGAGGATGTAGATGCAGAAGAACACGCCGAACACCACGAGCAGGTCGGTCGAACTGGAGGTTTGCAGCACCAGCGGCATGACCTCCTCGAGCACCACGCACACTGCCATGAGGGCGAAGAGCCCCGCGGCGTAGAAGAACTCGAACGTCAGCCGGCCCTTGCGGGCGATGGCCATGGCGTCCACGCAGAACAGCGAGCTCACCACCACGAAATGCAGGCACGAGCCGATGTAGAGCATGGCCAGGGAGTACGCGTGGCCGGCGAACGGCACCGGGAACAGGGCCAGGATGAGCACCGGCGTGACGAACTTGAAGAACTGCACCGAATGCAGCGGCGCCCTCAGGTGCCTCAGGACGAAGAAGAGGACGACGGCCGCGCTCGCCTGGGCCGCGCACACCACGCCCAGCTGGACGCTCGACGCGAGCGTGTTCGCGAGCCCCATGTAGTTCATCGTGGGGGCGATGGTCTCGAGCGCCGCGACGCAGAAGAGCACGCCGGCGAAGCTCTTGAACGCGGGCAGGTAGCGCGTCCGCAGTTCAAGGGCGGGATCCGGACGCGGCGAGGGGCCCTCCGGGCGCGCGCCGACGCGGATGAGGGCGCTGCACAGCGCGGAGGCGAGCAGCGAGATTCCCAGGTAAACATGCAGCTGGCCTTGCGGGGCGAGGGCGAACACGGCGTTGATGAGCGCCGAGCACGCAAGCACGAGGGGGAAGAGCACGCGCGCCCGGTCGAATGCGCGGTAGATGCGCACCACCCAGAAGATGGACAGGCAGGCGAACGACCAGCCGGTGCAGAACGCCGCGACGCACAGCGCGGGAAGGCTGCTCGTCCACAGCCCGCTGAGGAACAGGGCGGCGGCTGCGACGACGGGCGCGTAGGTGGTTCGCGCGTGGAACATGCCGCTTTCGTTGGAGCGCAGCGAGATGCACGCGCGCGCGGCGATGCCGGCCAGCATGCCGAGCGTCGCGAGCCACAAATACCAGTCGGCGAACGCCTGCGCGGCCGGCCCGAACAGGAACCCGCCCGTCAGCGTGGTGCTGCCGTTCCACACGCCGATGCCGTACAGGCTCAGATTCGTGCCCGCCCCCACGGCTATGAGCAAAGACTCGCGCTTGGAATCCACGACGCACCCCTCCTTCGACGGCCCATTATACTGAATCGCCGCCCCGCGTGCGGAGGAGGGAAATGCGAGACGGTTCAAGGCATCCGACTTTACGAAGAGGCATGCTCCAAGATGCGCCGCGCCGTGTTGCGACTCACTTTCGCGACGTCGCCCCTGTTCAAGTAGGCGTAGATGTTGCCGAGATTGAGGTCGAGATCCTTGCAGATCCGGTACGCGGTGAGCTCGCGTTCGCGCATGAGGGCAAGCGAATCAGTTGTTGAGCGGTATGTCGATAAAACGGTTCGCCAGGAATGCGCGCCGAACTTTTTTGAAGCGGTCGGGCGTGTCCGGCGCCTCAAGGAAGAGGGGCTCCGCGAGCCTGGGGGCATCCGTTGCCGCGCTCTCGCACAGCTTCTTGATGCTGTCCGTTTGCAGGCCCGAAAGCTCCCGGCAATAGAGGCGGAGAAAGCCTCGGAACGTAAGGTTCATCGTCCGTGCCTCTCTTTCAGCAAGGCGAATGCATGGGCCATTTCATCGTAGCGCCGTTACACGAGGGCCGAGGCTCGCGCAGCATGCCGATTGTCGACCGAAACACACGCCACAGGAGCGTTTTGCGTGTGTTTCGGTCGACAATCGGGTGCGACGAGCCGCCCCTGGCAACACGGGCAAGCGAATCAGTTGTTGAGCGGTATGTCGATGAGGCGGTTCGCCAGGAATTCGGCGGGGGTCTTCACGCGCTCGTCTTCCGGGAAGTGCTTCTTGTTGCCGGTGATGAGGATGGCGTCCCAGCTGCGAGCGGCATCGTAGAATTTCTGGTCGTCCGCGTCGGCGCACGACGGGGACGAGAGGCCGCGAGAGACCGGGTCGGCGCAAAGTCCGATCGTCCTTACGATTTTGAGAATCGCCTCCACCTCGGCTTCGTCGAAACCGAATTTGGGGCGCGAGAGCACTGCCTCATACTCGCGGTAGATCGATGCCGTGTACACCCATCCGTAATGGCGCTCGATGCAAAGACCGAGCAGCAGCGACGGCTTGCCGTGCTTCCTGTTCTGCCACAGAGCAGAAACGAGGATGTTGGTATCGAGGATGAGGTAGGTCATGAAGCTGAGATCTCGGAGCGGGCGGCGGCGATCTCCTGCTCTATTTCCTCGTCCGAGAGGGGACGGGCGGCGGTTTTGCTCCAGATGTTCCGCAGCGTTCGCATAGCCGTCCATTCGTCGAAAGACCGCACCGCGTCGTTGAGCGTCTCGAAGTCCGACAAGTCGACCATCATGAGATCGATCTTGCCATTGGTGCTGATGTAGGCGCACCCCTGCGTACGAGCGGCATCGCACACAGCCTTCGTTCTGGAAGCAAGCTCACTCGAAGTATAAACATTCATAGCAATCTCCCTCTATAAAAGTCAATACCATAGTATACAGGATTGTATATAAGAAATCATCTCCCAGGTTGATCCTTCTGAGCGAGCAAGTCAGCCTTCCGGCGGGCGGGGCGAGGGGTCTGATGCGAGTTCCGCACGAGCCGGACAGCCCAGTGGGCTGTCCGTGCGAGCAGGACTGTCCGAGCAGCAGGCCCCTCGCCCCGCCCGCGCCCCCGAGGAGACGGATTAAGCGAGCGGCGACCAGGTGCGCACGAGGCAGCACTTGCGCGGTTCGCCGTCGAGGGGCTTGTCGTCCAGGTTCGTGAACGTCACCAGCACGTCGTGCGTCCCCGTCGAGGCGAGGTACTCGCCCTCCTTGTCCGCGCCGTCCTCGGGATAGATGGCGAACCACTCGCGCGTCACCGGATTCACCCCGCTCACGGCCGACGTGGATTTCACCATGAAGAACGACCCGCACCAGGCCGGCGCGGCAGAGGGCGACCTGTCGAACCACAGCCAGGGAGAGCCGCTGTAGTCGCCGTTGGTCACCGCGGCCTCGGGCAGGTAGGTGCCCAGGTTGGCGATGCCGTCGCCGTACTGGTAGCTGCCATCGAACGCGAACGTGAAGCCCGTCTCGCCGTATCCGGCCTCGAGCGGCCGCATGGACGCGGGCAGCACGAGCGAGTCGAGCACCTGGCCCGACTCGGCGTCGAGCCGGGTGAGCTGGTAGTGGATCGAGCCGGTATCGGTGCGCGGCGTGATGACCACGGAGTCGCGCATCCCGTAGGGCGGCGAGGCCAGGCGCCCGTGCGACGTCCACACCGTCTCCACGTCGTTCGTCCCCATGGTGGCGCGTTTGACCAGCGAATCCTCGGCCTTCTTCGCCCCGTCAGCCTTCGGCAGCACCTGCCAGAAGGCCCGGTTGCCCACGGCGGCGAGGGTGGGCGTCTCCCACTCCCCGTCGCCCTCCTCCACGAGCGCGGGCGCGCCGAGGGCCGAGCCGTCCCAGCGCGCGGTGTAGACGCGCCATATGCCGTCGAGGATGTCGGCCTCGGTCCACACGAGCCCCGACGACGTGGCGCGCACATCGTAGATCTCGAAGCCCTCGTCCAGGCCCACCGCCTGCTCGAGCACCACCACGTAGCTGCCGGACGACAGCATCACCAGCCCGGCCTGCGTGAGGGGCTTGCCCTCCTCCGTGGGCAGCAGGCAGGCCGCGACGGACTCGTCGTTCGCCCACACGAGCGAGCCGAAGGGCAGCTCGCAGCTGCTTGTCAGTTGCATGCGCTCCGCCGAGTCCACCTCGGCGAACAGGTCGGATGAGAGCACGGCCGTCACGGCGCTCTCCGGCACTTCGAGCACCGTGAGCTCGTCGTCGGCGTCCTTCGCCATCTGCTGGGCCACGACGGTGGCGCCGCCGCCGACCGCGGCCAAAGCGCCTACGCCGAGCGCTCCATACAGAAAGTGCCGCCTGGTCAGAAGCACCTCGCCGCCGCCCGGCGTGGGAACGCGCACGCCGTCGTCGGCAGGAGCGGAGGATCGGGGCGAAGGGGAGGGCCGGCCGTTGCCGGCGGCGCCTGACGAGGAGCGCCGATGCGCCCCGCGCCCGCCGGCGGCATTCGGGCCCCCAAAACCCGCGACGTTGCCGATGCTGGGCGCACCGCCGCGCCCGCCGGCGCTCGGGCCGCCTGCGCCGCCGAAGCCGGAGACGTTGCCCACATGTCCGCCGCGACCGCTCGCGCCTTTGCCGCCCGCGTACGGCGACCCTCCGGAGTTCGAGGCATTGTGCCTGTTCGCACGGCGTTTCGATGCGCTCGTGGGCTTGACGTGGCTGGCGTGTGTGGGTCTGCGGGTTACCATGGTGTTTATTGTGTCATTTCACGCACAGGTTCCAGCCGCCTTCAGGGGAATTGCTACAATAACTGCAAACACGACCAGCGGGCTCGGGGCTGGTCCGCGCAGGGAACGCGGGCCGTTCTGCTGCCGAGATGACAACGAGCTTGAGGAGTGATCCATGAGCAACGAAACGCGACGCATACTGCTCGTCGAAGACGAGAAGGCCATCCGCGACGCCGTGACGGCGTATCTTGAGCGCGAGAACTACTGGGTGACGGCGGTGGGTGACGGCCAGGAGGCTCTCGAGGAGTTCTCCAAGCACCACTTCGACCTGGTCATCCTCGACCTCATGCTGCCCCGCGTGCCGGGCGAGCGCGTCTGCCGCGCCATCCGCGACAACTCCGACGTGCCCATCATCATGCTCACCGCGAAGGGCGAGGTGGAGGACCGCATCATCGGCCTGGAGCTGGGTGCCGACGACTACCTGGTCAAGCCGTTCAGCCCCCGCGAGCTGGTGGCCCGCTCCCGTGCGCTTCTGCGCCGCGTGCACGCCGACAGCGAGCCGCAGCGCGAGGTGCTGGAGTTCGGCGAGCTCACCATCGACGTGTCGGGCCACAAGGTGCTGGTGAACGGCGAGGAGATCGACCTCACGGCCAGCGAGTTCAAGCTGCTCACCACGCTGTCGCGCTATCCCGGCCGCGTGTACTCGCGCATGGAGCTGGTGGAGAAGGTGCTCGGCTACGACTTCGAGGGCTACGAGCGCACCATCGACTCGCACGTGAAGAACCTGCGCGCGAAGATCGGCGACAATCCGCGCAGCCCGAAGTGGCTGCACACCGTGCACGGCGTGGGGTACCGCTTCGAGGATCCCACGAAAGCCGCCCAGTAACCGAACGTGCGGGACAAAAGAGAACAGGCTGCGGCCGCCTCTGGCAGCGCGCGCGAGGACGCGGGCAGCCCGAAGGCGGCCGAACGCATCACGGTGGACGCCGAAAGCGCCGTGACGGGTCCGCTCAAGCTGCCGACCGACGGCGAGGGCAGCGGGAAGAAACGCGCGCGCAAGCGCTTCAGCTGGGCGAACCTCACGTACACCACGCGCGTGACCGTGGCGTTCGCCTGCATCGCCGCCATGACCGCCCTCGTGGCCATCGGCGTGCTGTCGTTCGTGTGGGAGCAGCACTTCCAGACGTACACGCAGCAGAACATGGAAAAGCTTGCTGAATCGACAGCCGAGCAGATCGCTGAGGTATACCAGGAGACCGGCAGGCTGGACGATCCCGGCGTTATCGCAGCCGCCCTTTACGCCGAGAAGCTTAATGGCGTGGGCGTGAAGATAGTCGACAACCAAGACGGTTCGACCGTGTACGACTCAACGATGGTCGGTGATGAGCAGGGAAGGCGGGGAAAGCTGGGCTCCGATCAAGGCTCGCTCGCTCCTCCGCCCGGCGCTCGAGACCAGCTCGCCATCGCAAAGATCGTTTCCGATAACGTTGCTGTGGGGTCCGTCCACATGTGGGTGTACGGCTCTGAGGCTCTGCTGCGCCAAACCGACGAGGCGTTCCGCGATAATTCGTACCAGGCCATGATGTTCGCCACGGTGCTCGCCATCCTTCTGGCGTCGTGCATCGGCTTCTTGTTTGCGCGCACCCTCGTAGCGCCCATCAACCGCATGACCAAGACCGCCAAGGCCATCAAGGAAGGCGACCTCAACGCGCGCACCCAGCTGCACGGCGAGGACGAGATCGCCCGCCTCGGCGAGACGTTCGACGAGATGGCCGACTCCATCGAGCGCGACCGCGAGCTGGAGCGCCGCCTCACCACCGATGTGGCGCATGAGCTGCGCACGCCGCTCATGGCCATCCAGTCCACCGTGGAGGCCATGGTGGACGGCGTGTTCGAGGCCGACCCCGAGCATCTGGAAACGGTGAACTCCGAGGTGCAGCGCTTGAGCCGCCTGGTGGATTCGCTGCTGAAGCTCTCGCGGCTGGAGAACCGCTCCACGCCGATGAAGACCGAGGTCGTGGACGTGGGCAAGCTCATCGCGGGCATTATAGCCACGCACGAGGCGTTCGTCGCCGACTCCGGCCTCACGCTGGAATACCAGATGGAGCCCGGCGTGCGCGTGGTGGGCGATGCCGACATGATCCGCCAGGCCACGGCCAACCTCATCTCCAACGCCGTGCGCTACACGCCCGAGGGCGGCCATATCACCGTGCGCGTGAAGCGCGGCGACATCATGGCGTCCATCGCGGTGCAGGACACGGGCATCGGCCTGTCGCCCGAGGAGGCGAAGATGGTGTTCTCGCGCTTCTGGCGCGCCGACGCGGGACGCACGCGCGAGAGCGGCGGCTTGGGCGTGGGCCTGGCCGTGGTGAAGGAAATCGTCGAGCGCCACAACGGCTGGGTGCAGGTGGAAGGCCGCAAGGGCGCGGGCGCGTGCTTCACCATCCACATCCCGCTGTACCACGAGGAGCATCCGCAAAAGGGGACGAAAACGCAGAGATCGCGCGGGAAGTCGCGCAAGGATGCGAAATAGACGATAATAAGGAGCGCCGACAGAGAAGGGGCGCGCCGACCGTCGCGCTCGCCTTGCGGCGATTGAGAGAACGATGAAAGGACCAGCATGACCGGAATCGACATCAAGCCTGATGCGCAGGGTAAAGTGCGCGATCTTTACGATCTGGGGGACAAGCTGCTGCTGGTGGCGACCGACCGCATCTCGGCGTTCGATTACATCCTGGAGGACGAGATCCCGCACAAGGGCGCGGTGCTCACGCAGCTGTCGTGCTTCTGGTTCGAGCTGCTGGACGGCGTGGTGGAGAACCACCTGATCAGCGCCGACGTGGCCGACCTGCCCGAGCAGTTCAGGCCGTACGCCGACTACCTGCGCGGGCGCTTCATGCTGGTGAAGAAGGCCGACATGTTCCCCGCCGAGTGCATCGTGCGCGGCTACCTTGCCGGCAGCGGACTCAAGGAGTATCAGAAGCAGGGCACGGTGTGCGGCATCGAGCTGCCCGCGGGCCTGGTGAACTCCTCGAAGCTGCCCGAGCCCATCTTCACGCCGTCGACGAAGGCCGAGATCGGCGACCACGACGAGAACATCAGCTTCGAGCGCCTTGTGGAGATCATCGGCGAGGACGACGCCTCGCAGCTGCGCGACCTGGCGCTCAAGGTGTACACTACCGCGCGCGACCATGCGGCCGAGCGCGGCGTGATCATCGCCGACACGAAGTTCGAGTTCGGGCGCCTAGACGGCCGCATCATCCTGGCCGACGAGGTGCTCACGCCCGACTCCTCGCGCTTCTGGCCCGGCGACGAGTACGCCGAAGGCACCGACCAGCCCAGCTTCGACAAGCAGTTCGTGCGCGACTGGCTCACCGCCAACTGGGACCGTCAGGGCAATCCGCCCCGCCTGCCCCAGGACGTCATCGACCGCACGAGCGAGAAGTACATCCAGGCCTACGAGAAGATCACCGGCAGGAAGTTCGCGTACTAGAGCATCTGGCGGCGTTGTCGCAGGTTGCGTAGGGCAAGGGCTCTGCCCTTGCCGCGAACCTGGGACAACGCCGCATGTTGACGGCAAGGGCAGAGCCCTTGCCCTACGGTTTCGGCACGACCATGCCGCGTAAAGGAGTAGCAAACCCATGTCCCAACGCAATCCCATGAACGACCGCTACCAGACCGACGAGCATCGCGGCCAGACGCGCAAGAGCGCCGCCACCATGAAGCCCAAGTCGAAGGCGGCCTCCTCGGTGCGCATGCAGCCCACCACCAAGACCAAGCAGCAGAAGAAGGCCGAGAAGAAGGCCCAGCGCGCCAAGCAGTCCGAGATCGATCGGCAGTATTACAACCCGCCCACGGCGGAGTACAAGCGCTTGCGCAAGCTGTGGTGGGCGCTGCTCATCGCGGCCATCGTGCTGACGGCGCTGTCGTGGGTGGGCCGTTCGTTCCTGCCCGAGGTGGGCACGTACATCGCGCTCGGCCTGGCGTACGCGTGCATCATCGGCGCGCTGTACGTGGACTTCTCCAAGATCCGCAAGGTGCGCCGCGCGTACCAGGAGGAGATGATGGCGCACAAGTCCAAGGAGATGCGCGCGATCGAGAAGCAGCAGAAGGCCGCCCAGCGCGCCCAGAAGCAGGAGGCCGCCGAGAAGTACGAGGAGGCCAAGTCCCTCGAGGAGGAGAAGCCCAAGAAGGGCCTGTTCGGCAGCGGGTTCCGTCTGGGGAAGGCGGAGAAGGCCAAGGCGGCCGAGGCCGAGAAGCAGGCGGAATCGCAGGACTCGAAGAAGTAAGGTGGGGACCATGGTTTCTCGCGTGTATGTGGAGAAGAAGCCCGGCTTCGACGTGGAGGCCCAGCAGCTGGCCCACGAGCTGCGCGACATCCTGGGCATCGAGCGGTTGGAGGGCCTGCGCCTGGTGAACCGCTACGATGTGGAGGGCATCTCCGAGGAGCTTTTCGCGCAGTGCGTGCCCACGGTGTTCAGCGAGCCGCAGTCCGACGTTGCGTCTTTGAAGATGCCGGTGGCTGACGGCGCGGCCGTGTTCGCGGTGGAGTACCTGCCCGGGCAGTTCGACCAGCGCGCCGACTCGGCCAGCGAATGCATCCAGCTGATCAGCCAGGGCGAGCGCCCCGAGGTGCGCAGCGCGAAGGTGTACCTGCTGGAGGGCCCGCTGACCAGCGATGACGTGGCCGCCATCAAGCACTATGTGATCAACCCCATCGAGGCGCGCGAGGCTTCCTTGGAGGAGCGCGAGACGCTGCATATGGAGCAGCCCGTGCCGCCCATGGTGGAGACGATCGAGGGCTTCCTGGAGCTGGACGAAGCCGGCTTGGCGGCATTCATCGACGCGCGCGGGCTCGCCATGGACGAGGCCGACCTGGCGTTCTGCCAGCAGTACTTCGCGGAGGAGGGGCGCAACCCCACCATCACCGAGATCAAGATGATCGACACCTACTGGTCCGACCACTGCCGCCACACCACGTTCGGCACCGTGCTGGACGACGTCGTGGTGGAGGACGAAGCCGTGCGGGCCGCCTTCGAGAAGTACCTGGCCATGCGCCACGAGCTGGGCCGCGACGAGAAGCCGGTGTGCCTCATGGACATGGGCACCATCGGCGCGCGCTGGCTGAAGGCGAAGGGCATCCTCACCGGGCTCGACGAGTCCGAGGAGATCAACGCCTGCACCGTTAGGTGCAAGGTGGACGTGGACGGCGAGGAGCAGGACTGGCTGTACCTGTTCAAGAACGAGACGCATAACCATCCCACCGAGATAGAGCCGTTCGGCGGCGCGGCCACCTGCGTGGGCGGCGCCATCCGCGACCCCTTGAGCGGTCGCAGCTACGTGTACCAGGCCATGCGCCTGACCGGCGCGGCCGACCCGCTCGTGCCCGTGAGCGAGACGCTGCCCGGCAAGCTGCCGCAGCGCAAGCTGGTGACCACGGCGGCGGCGGGCTATTCCTCGTACGGCAACCAGATAGGACTCGCAACCGGCCAGGTGAACGAGCTGTACCATCCCGGCTACGCCGCCAAGCGCATGGAGATCGGCGCGGTGGTGGGCGCGACGCCGGCCGACCACGTGCGGCGCGAGACGCCGGCGCCGGGCGACGTGATCGTGCTTCTGGGCGGGCGCACGGGCCGCGACGGCATTGGCGGCGCCACGGGATCGTCGAAGGCGCACAAGCTGGAGTCGCTCGAGACGTGCGGCGCCGAGGTGCAGAAGGGCAACGCGCCCGTGGAGCGCAAGATACAGCGCCTGTTCCGCCGCGGCGACGCGTGCCGCATGATCAAGCGCTGCAACGACTTCGGCGCTGGCGGCGTGTCCGTGGCCGTGGGCGAGCTGGCGGACGGCCTGTTCATCGACCTGAACAAGGTTCCCAAGAAGTACGAGGGCCTCGATGGCACGGAGCTCGCCATCGCCGAGAGCCAGGAGCGCATGGCCGTGGCGCTGGCGCCCGAGGACGTGGACGCGTTCATCGCGCTCGCGCACGAGGAGAACCTCGAGGCCACGCCCATCGCCGAGGTCACCGAAGAGGCGCGCGTGCGCATGGTGTGGAACGGGTCGACCATCGTGGACGTGAGCCGCGACTTCCTGAACAGCAACGGCGCGGCGAAGCACCAGGCGGTGCGCGTGGTGCCGGGCGGCGCCTATGAGCGCGCCTGGGAGGGCGAGACGCTGGCCGAGCGCCTGGGCGCGCTCGTGCGCGATCTGAACGTGTGCTCGAACAAGGGCCTGTCGGAGCGCTTCGACTCCACCATCGGCGCGGCCACGGCGCTCATGCCGTTCGGCGGTTCGCGCCAGCTGACGCCGGCCATGGCCATGGTGGCGAAGCTGCCCGTGTTCGGCGAGACCACCACCGTGAGCGGCATGGCCTGGGGCTTCAACCCCTACCTCACGGCGGCGAACCCGTTCGTGGGTTCGTATATCGCCGTGGTGGAGAGCGTGGCGAAGCTGGCCGCGGCCGGTTTTGCGCGCGAGGACATGTACCTCACGTTCCAGGAGTATTTCGAGAAGCTGCGCGACGAGCCCGAGCGCTGGGGCAAGCCCGCCGCGGCTGTGCTGGGCGCGCTGATGGCCCAGGTGGATTTGGGCGTGGGGGCCATCGGCGGCAAGGACTCCATGTCCGGCAGCTTCGAGCAGCTGGACGTGCCGCCGACGCTCGTGAGTTTTGCGACGGCCGTGGGGAGCATCGACCGCGTGACGTCGCCCGAGTTCAAGGGCACGGGCCACCGCGTCGTGCGCATCGCGCCCGCGGCCTACGAGGGCGTCGTGCCTGAGGCGGCGGGACTTTTGGAGGCCATCGCGCTGGTGGAGCGCCTCATCGGCGAGGGCGCGGCGCTCGCCGTGTCCACCCCCGGCTACGGCGGCACCGCCGAGGCTCTGTTCAAGATGTGCGTAGGCAACGGCATCGGCGTCGCCATCTGTCATCCTGAGCGAGCGAAGCGAGTCGAAGGATCCCGTGCGGCGTCAGCCGACGACCTCTTCGCCCCCGCCTACGGCAGCTTCCTCGTGGAGCTGGCCGACGACGCCCAGGTGCCCGCCGGCACCGACGCCCTGCACGTGGAAGTGCTGGGCGAGACGACGGAAGCCTACGAGTTCGCCGCCTGCGGCGAGACGATCCCCCTCGCCGACCTGCAAGAAGCCTGGGAGTCCCAGCTCGAGCCCGTCTTCCCGTACCGCAGTAAAGATTGTCATCCTGAGCGGAGCGAAGCGCCCGATGTCATCCTGAGCGGAGCGCCGCAAGGCGCGGAGTCGAAGGATCCCGTGCGGCGCCAGCCGGCAACCTCTCCGGTGGAGCAGCTCTCCTTCGACAGCGCCACGCCCCTCACCTACAACGGAACCATCGCGCGCCCGCGCGTGGTGATCCCCGTGTTCCCCGGCAACAACTGCGAGTACGACAGCGCCCGCGCGTTCGAGCAGGCCGGGGCCGTGGTGGACACCTTCGTCATCAACAACCTCACGCCCGACAAGGTGGCCGAGAGCACGGCCGAGCTGGTGCGGCTCATCAACAACAGCCAGATCATCATGCTGCCCGGCGGCTTCTCCGGCGGCGACGAGCCCGACGGCTCCGCCAAGTTCATCACGGCGTTCTTCCGCGCCCCTGCGGTGACGGAGGCGGTGCGCGACCTCCTGCAGAACCGCGACGGCCTGATGCTCGGCATCTGCAACGGCTTCCAGGCGCTCGTGAAGCTGGGCCTCGTACCGTTCGGCGACATCCGCCCCATGGACGAGGACTGCCCCACGCTCACGTTCAACAACATCGGCCGCCACCAGAGCCGCCTCGTGCGTACGCGCGTGGCGTCCAACCTGTCGCCGTGGCTGAGCCGCTGCGAGGTGGGCGACGTGCACACGGTGCCCATCAGTCATGGCGAGGGCCGCTTCGTGGCCAGCAACCAGCTGCTCGCACAGATGCGCGACGCAGGTCAGATCGCCACGCAGTACGTGGACGCGAGCGGCGTGCCGTCCATGGACCTGGACGTGAACCCCAACGGCTCGGCCTGGGCCATCGAGGGCATCACCAGCCCCGACGGCCGCGTCCTCGGCAAGATGGGCCACAGCGAGCGCCGCGGCGCCGGCCTCTACCAGAACGTCCCCGGCGACCTCTTCCAGCCCCTCTTCGAAGGCGGCGTAGGCTACTTCACCGACTAATGTCCCAAATGGGGACAGTCCCCATTTGGGACATCCATTTGGGACATCTGAGCGGCGCGTCCTTCGGGGCGCGCCGCTTTGTTATACTGGGTCAAAGTCCCGCGACGAAAGGCGGCCCGCAATGAAGATCCTCGGCATGGGAATCCCTGAGCTCCTGGTTATCGGAGCGGTGTTCTTCTTCGCGCTGGTCGTGGTGGCTATCGTGCTGGTGGTGAACCGGTCGTCAACCTCGAAACCCATCCCACCGGTTCAATACGCTCCGCACAACGATGTCGCGCTCCGCAGCGCCGCCGCGTACCAGCGCCTGACCCAACTAGACGACCTGCGCAAACGCGGCGCGCTCACCGAAGAGGAGTTCCAGCAGAAGAAGCAAGAGGTCATGGCCGATCTGTAGGAGGTGCGCAATGGGTTTTCTGGGGGCGTTCAATCGCGGGCTGAGCGGGGACGATAGCTACGAGATCGTGGGCATCTAGGTGGAATGCTCGCATTGCGGCGGCACCGCGTTCGACGAGCGGTCGGCGCAGCTCAACACCATGGGCCTCACGTTCCTCGACCTCGATTGGGCGAACAGGAGCGCCACGGTGCTCGCCTGCAAAGGCTGCGGCCATCTTGAATGGTTCTTGTGATGCGAACGGCTGAAATTCACTAATAGGAAGCCAATCTTTCATTCCTATTTGATAGAAATCGTGATTTTGATAAAATAGAGTGTACAATTAGCTCCTGTATTTGATAGCCACCAAGCAGGAGCGAAATATGAGCGGCTATGCATCGTTAGAAAAACTCTTCTATTCCGATTCGTCATCCGAGCGCGTCGAGCATGTGAAGACCGAGGCGGAGAAGCGGCTCGGCGATCCGTCGACGTTCCGCACGGGCATCGAGCTGTCCTCAGGTGAGCTCTTCTTGGCGACGCCGCGCGAGCTGTCTCTCCTTAACGAGAAGATGCTCCGCGTGGAGCGCAAGGTTTCCCAGCTGTGGCGCGACTTGCCCGGCATCGCCCAATGGGCGTATTTGCGCAGCCTCATCATGGACGAGATCATGTTCACCAACGAGATGGAGGGCGTCCACAGCTCCCGCCGGCAGATCGAGGAGGCGCTCGAAAGCGCGGAGGCGAAACGGCCGACGAAAGAGGCGAAGCGGTTCAGGGAATTCGCCAGCCTCTACCTTGAGCTCACCGACTCGAACCACGTGTACCCGCAGACGCCTGCCGACATCAGGGCGATTTACGACAAGGTGGTGGCCGACGCCATCGACGAACGCGATCTGCCGGACGGGAAGCTGTTCCGGGCCGGGCTCGTGGACGTGAAGTCGGCGAGCCAGAAAACGCTGCACACGGGAGTGGGCCCGGAGGACAAGATCGTCGAGATGGTCAGGCAGATGATCGATCTGGTCGCCTCGCCCGACATCCCTCAGACGTACTCGGCCATCCTCTCGCATTTCCTGTTCGAGTACATCCATCCGTTCTACGACGGCAACGGAAGGACGGGCCGGTACCTGCTGGCGCTCTATTTGAGCGAGCCGCTGTCGAAGACGACGGTGCTCTCCCTTTCGCGCGTGATCGCGGAGAACAAGGGCAAGTACTACAAGGCGTTCGACGTGACCGAGCGTCCGATGAACCATGCTGAAGCCACCTTCTTCGTCATGCAGATCATGGAGCTGATCAGGCTGGCGCAAGACTCGCTGATCGAGAGCATCGAGTTGAAACGGGCGCAGCTTGACGCCGCGTGCGCGTGCATGGATCGGCTTGCATCGGAATGCCGGCGCGCCGACATGGCTGTGAACGTGCTGTTCGTCATGGCCCAGTTCCACCTATTCGGTGCGTTTCCCGAGGCGTCGCTCAAGGATATCGCCAGGAACCTAGACGTGAGCACGCAGACGGCGCGGCGGTACCTGCAGGAGCTGGAGGAGAAGGGCCTCGTCGCAGCCGTATCGAAGAAGCCGCTCAAGTTCGTGTTGAGCGACAAGACAGTGGAGGCGCTCGAAATGCCTGCGGCGTAGGCGCGACGGAGGACCTTGATTTGTCGATGCCGCTGTGGGCTGCAGCGCAATAACTCCGCAAGAAGTGCGCGGGAGCTCAAGGATGCACTCCTGGTGATTGCAGGTGGAGAAGCGGACGGCGCTTGTGTCTGAACGGCAACTCGCTATTTAGAAAATTACGAACACTTGTACTAATATTTGTGCTACAATATCGCTAAAGGAAAGCAGGCGTTGTGCTCGGCCAAAAGCACCTCCAGTCCAAGACGCCGCAAGATGAGGAGGTGGGCCATGGCACCCGTGCAATCGCTCAAGCTGTTCGAAGACTCCCGCATTCGCGCTCTTTGGGATGAGCGCGAAGAGGAGTGGTATTTCTCGATCGTCGACGTCGTGTCGGTGCTCTCAGCAACTGGTAATCCGCGTAGGTACTGGAGCGATCTCAAGCGAAAGTTGGAGGAGGAGGGGAGTCAAGTGTACGATTTTATCGTACACTTGAAATTACGGGCCCCCGATGGAAAGATGCGGGCCACGGACTGCGCGACGACGCAGGGTGTCCTGCGCATCATTCAGTCCATTCCCTCGCCCAAAGCCGAGCCCTTCAAGCTCTGGCTCGCCCAAGTGGGTGCCGAGCGCATAGAGGAAACCATCGACCCTGAGCAAGCGATCGACCGGGCGCTTGAGACGTATCTGAAGAAGGGCTACAGCCCCGAATGGGTGAACCAGCGCCTGCAGGCTATCTCCGTTCGCAAAGAGCTGACTGACGAATGGGTTGAGCGCGGGGTGTCGAAGGACTCCGAATTCGCCATCCTCACTGACGAGATATCGAAAGCGTGGGCGGGAATGACTACGCGCCAATATAAGAATCATAAAGGGCTCACTAAAGAGAACCTGCGTGACAACATGAGCACGCTCGAGCTGGTGCTCAACATGCTCGCGGAGGCGACGACGACCGAACTGTCGAAGACCGAGGGGCCGGAGACGTTCGCGCAAAGCAAGGATGTGGCCCGACGGGGTGGCTCGGTGGCGGGCAACGCGCGGCGAGAAATCGAGTCTCAGACGGGCAAGCCGGTCATCACATCGAAGAATGCTCAGGATTTCAAGCGCATCCTTGGGGACGTGATCGAAGCGACTGCCGAGGAGGTTTCTCCCAGCAAAGAATCCGGCGATGGCGCGTAAGGACTGGGCCTGAAAGGCTACGCGGGGGAGCGACCGAGCGGTCGACCCCCCCGCGCGCGAACAATGACTACCCCCAAGGCTCCTCGTTCGCGGCATTGGCTCCGGCAACGCGGGCGCCGAGCGCTTCGGGCAGGTTGCCGGCTCCTTGGTAGAGCCAGCCATAGAGAGAGCCGAACTCGCCGCCAGCGTAGAGACGCGGGATGGGGTTCCCTTCGGGGTCGAGCACATGGTGCGCCCCGTCGCGCGTGGGGCCGCCCTGCGTGTTGATAAGGCCGAGCCCCAGCTCGCATCCGTAGAACGGCGGCGTGCCGAGGGGTGTGAGCGCATCGGTGCGTCCGAAGGCCCCGTCGGCTCCGGCTGCGCACGACTCGTTGTACGTAGCGACGGCGGCGGCGAGCCCCGCCGGATCGATTCCGAGCTTGTCCGCAAGCTCCTCCACTGTGTCGGCCTTGACGAGCCACCCCTTCTCGATCTCCGCCTGGTTGTCATCGCTCCACGTGTACCACTCGTGGATATGCGCCCAGTGGTTGCCGGCGGCAGCTGAGCAGTTGTTGAACACGGGGCCTGCCGAAACCTTCGCATCGTCGCAGACGAAGAACATGGGGAGGTTGGTGTAGCTCAGGGTGTCCATGCTGAACGCCAGCTCCGGGAGCTGCGACTTGTCGTGCAGAGGGCGCATGATGGCGCGGTCGGACACGGTGCGCCCCGACTCGTTCACGAAGCGCTCGCCGCGCGCGTTCACCATGATGCTGTTGTTCCAGCACTCGAAGTCCGTCCAGGTGAATCCGCATGATACGCCGACCTCCTCCGAGGCGAGCTTGCAACAATGGCATCCCCATTCCACCGACGAGAACCCGCGCAGCTGCGCGCCGACTTCCGCGACCATCCCCACGCCGTCCCCGGTGTTGTACGGGGTGCCGCAGGGGAAGATGGGCACGTTCGGAGGATAGTATGCGGTCTTCATCTGGTGGTTGTTCTCGAAGCCGCCCAGGCAGAGCACCACCCCGCGCTTCGCCTTGATGTTGAGTTCCTCGCCGCTCGCGTCGGAAGCAGCAACGCCGAGCACCTCTTTGGTCGCCGGGTCGAAGATGAGCCGACGGGCGGAGGTTTCATAGCGTACGGACACGCCGGCCGACGACTCGACCGCGCCCTTCAAGAACGTGAACAGGCCGTAGCCATTGCCGCCCACTTTGAGCGTCTTGGGAAAGGCCTCGGCTGTATCGAGCGCGCCGTACATGGATCCCCTGGTTTCCCCGACCTTTACATCGGCTCCGTGGTCGATGAGCCACTGTTCCAGCGTGGCGGATTCCTCCAGGTAACCGTCGATCTCCTCGTCAGCGGTGGTATCGGGCATTTGGTAGCGGATGAACTCGTGCGCCATGTCCAGCTTGCTTGGGTCGACGACGCACATGGTTCCGCCCGAGACGGAGGTGTTGCCACCGCAATCCTGCTCAGGCGCCTTTTCGAGCACGATCACGTTCGCGCCGGCTTCGGAGGCGTTGATTGCTGCAGCTGCGCCCGCCCCTCCGAAGCCGACGACGATGACGTCCGTCTCCTCGGCCCAGTCGATGTCGGACGATTGCACGGCCCCGGTTCCGGCTCCGCCTGAACAACCGGCGAGCGTGAATGCGCCCAGGGCCATGGCAGAGGCCCCTCCTGCGATGAAGGACCGGCGCGTCAGTTCGTTTTTCATGATGATCCCTTCTCCTTGTCTGTGCTTCGATCAGCGATGATCGTGGCATCCGTAACATGAGTCGAATGTCTGCGTGTGGTGGCAGGCGTCGTAGCAGTAGTCGATGCCTGCCGATGTACGATGCATGGTGTGGCAGGTGGCGCACGGGGCGGTCTCGCCGCCAACCTGGTGAGGGCTCTCCGTGTCGCCGTAGTCGGCCGAGAACGTGATCTCGTGCGGATTGACCTTCGTGCCGCCGCCTGCGGCGTAGTCGGCGGTTGCCGTGACGATCTTTTCGCGCGTGTGGCATCCGTCGCGCAGGCAGAACGCGTCGTCGGTTTCCATCTTCGCCAGCGGAAGCCGGTACTCGCCGCTCAGCTGCACCTGCAGTTCGGCGAGCTGGGTGTGGAGCTCGGCTTCGTGGCAATCCAGGCATACGACGTCCGCTTGGGCGTGTTGGCTTGCGAGCATCTCCCCGCCCTCGTACGACTCCACGTACGACCCCATCGTGTCGTGGCAAACGGATCCGCAGAATCCCGGTTGCTCGTGCCACACCCAGAGTCCCGCGCCGGCTCCGACGATCACGACGCCGGTGACGCACAGCGCCGTCACGAGTTTCCTGCGCTTGCTTCCCTTGTCCATCTCCCCTCCTTTCCTCGTCTCGTTCGATTGATCGAGCTTGCAAGCACAGTGTCGAGGGCGTGTGCGCCGATTCCAAGAGACATGAATCGTGATACGCGCTTCGACGGGGCCACATCTTTCATGTCCCTTGCGAGTGCGGACGAACGCAGCTATGGTTGAAGCGCCTTATGCTAGTGTTTCGTCATGCCGTGGCGTATGGGAAGCGCGCTGCGGCTAAGGCGATGTGGAAGGGTGCGAACATGGGGAAAACGGGGGGTTTGACGACGGGAAGGCGGGCTCAGAACGCCCCCGCCTGGTTTTGCCCGTTTCTGGGGATCGTGGGAGTGCGGGTGTGGCTTGGCTGTCTGCCCTACGGCCAGCAGGTGCTGGGAGACGGGAGCCTCGATCTTCTGCTCAGCACGCTGTTTCGCGGGCTGTTTCCCGTGGCCGTGGTGCTTGTCGCCCGGGCGAGGCCCTTGGGCGCGAAGGCCCGTCGCGGGCTCAACGTGAGCGCGACGATCGTGATGATCGTGCTCGGCGAGCTTGTGTGGGCGGGTGTGCTCGGAGACGCGAGCCTGGTGGCGCTCGTGGTGGGGAGCATGATGGCGGGGTGGCTCTACATTCAGTGGGGCGAAGTGTACGCGCGCCTCTCCCTTCCCACGGCGCTGCTCCATATCTGCGTGTCGCTCTCTCTTGCGCCGCTGCTCGTTATCGGCTTGACGTTTCTGCCTCCTCTGCTGACAGGTGCGGCTTTGCTGGTGTTTCCGCTCATGGGGTGCGTGGCGTTCGAGAGGTCGTTCGCAGCCGGCCTCCAGCGTTTCGAGGTGGGGCACGCTTCGCGCACGCCGTCGTTCGGGAAAGGCGATAGCAAATGGATCATCTCCATGGCCATCTACTCGTTCGTGTGGGGGATCATGCAGGCGCTTCCCTTCGGCGGTGCCGTTGCTCCGACGTCGATGTATCACGTGGTGTATCGCGTGGCGGGTGCCCTCATCGTTTTGGTGCCGCTCGTGCAGTTGTACCTTTTGAAGAGCGATTTCAATCTTTTGTCGATGTGGTATGTCATCACCGCTGTAACCACGGCAAGCTTCCTCATGGTGCTCGTGAGCGACGGCGCGCTCAACAGCGTGGCGCTCACCTTGTTCGCGACGGCGAACTACTTCATTCTGGCATACTGGTGGATTCGCGTCGTCGATTTTTCCCAGCGCTCATCGCGGCCTCCCTATGTCGTGTTCGCGTTCGGATGGGCCCTCATGCTGGTGTTCACGGCATTCGGCGAGTTGATGGCGAAGTGGATGGGGAAGCTTGACAACTCGATGGTCATCCTCGTGTCGCTCGGCGTGTTCCTCGTCGTGGTGTACCTCATAGCGTTGTCTCGGCTCGAGGGTCGCAAGGTTCGTGCTGCCGAGGTTCCGCAAGTCATCATCGACCTTGAGGCCGCGCCCGCTTCCATTGACGAGGCGGTCGAACGTAGTATCGAACGTGCCGCCGTCGCGTATCGATTGACGAAGCGCGAAAAGGAGATCGTCGTCCTGCTATGTCAGGGAAGGACACTCCAATTTTGCGCCGACAAGCTGGGCATCTCGCTCAACACGGTGCGCGGGCACACGAAGCGTTTGTACGCGAAGCTCGACGTGCACTCGAAGGAGGAGATGCTCGACGTTTTGCAGAAGCATCGCGAGCCAGCGTCGGGCGATACGAAGCGATGAGGGGGCGCGGTGTCAGCCGGTTCTGCGTACTGGCAAGAATTTGCGGCTGTGGCACGGATCGGGCGGGTTTCCGAGGTTTCGGGCGCTCATGAGCAAGCGTTTCCCCAGGTCGCGGAAATCGCGGGCGCGCCGCGCGTGCCACAGCCGCAAATTCCTGCCGCTTCGCCACCCCCGCTGCCGCCGACCGCTCGCTTACCCTTTCGCCTTGGGGGCGATCCATTGCAGCAGGCCCGAGGTCGCCTCGCGGGCGGCCACTTCGGCGAGCGAGCCCAGCGCGCCTGTCAGCACGTCGCGCGCGTCGTCGTCGATGTTCTTGGCGGCCTCGCCCAACAGCGCGATGGACTTCGGCCCGCCCATGAGCACCTCGGTGGCGTCCCGCGCGCCGGACGCTTCGAGTGCCTGGAACAGGGCGTCCACCACCACGGCCGCCTCCTCGTCGGAGAACCTGGCCAGCCATTGGGTGACCACGGCGTCGGTGAACCGGGCGCCGTCCGTGAGGCCCTCGACGTAGGCGAAGTCGTCGCCGTCCACATCCCAGCTGAACACGCTGTGCTGCATGACGCCCTTCTCGGAACTGTGCACCACGCGCAGGTCGAGGTCGGCCGGCGAGTCCATCAGCATGCCAACCACGGAGTCTTGCGGCACGGTCTTGTGCACGCGGTCGCGGATGGCGGCGTACTCCTCGCTGCTCACCATGCCCGCCTTGAAGCCCGGGCCGTCGTGCGTGAACACGCGCTCGATGCGATCCTGCACGGCCGGATTCGCTCGCAGCGCCGCGTACATCGCCAGGTTGCCGCCCTTCGAGTGCCCGCCCACGAACAGGCACTTCGGCAGCCGCGGCGCGACGGCCTCAAGGTAGCGTACGGCCTGCTCCTGCGCCGGCACGGGCGCGTTGTACACCATGTTGAAGTTCTCGCGCCAGCCGGTGAACGAGGTGTCGGTGCCGCGGAACCCCACGTAGGCGAAGTCCTTCTTGTACACGAACGTCACGGCGGCGAACTGCGTCTGCCGCTCGGTGTCGAACAGGCTCAGGTAGTCGCGCACGCGCATGTCGCGGAAACGCGGGCTTGCGGCCAGCGCCAGCAGGTTGTCCTTCACGTTGGCGGGGTCGAGCCCGGTGAACATGTCGCCGTAGCGCTCGGCGCGCAAAAGGTCGACGAAGCGCACCTCGTCGCGCGCGGGCGACAGCAGGTTCTGCACCAGCGTGCCCACGTCCAGAAACGACTTCCGCTCGCGCAGCGCCGGCACGATGCCCTCGGCGCGCACCATGCAGAATTGCGAGAGGATGGCCGAGTCCACCGGGTTGAACGGCTTCTCGTCGAACGTCGCGAACTCGGTGGCCAGGTAATCGAGCAGGTTCATGCGTATCCTCCAAACCCTCAGCAGCGCCTGCCCCTATTGTAGTGCTCGCCGGGGCCCGCCGCGCGAAAAAGCCCCTTTCCACGTAAAGCGGAAAGGGGCTTGCACCTGGTGCGCGGAAGGGGGACGGGGCTCCTCGCGCGCATCGACGCCGCGCGGCCTCGCGGAAAGCTAGTTGGAGCCGCCGTTCTGCCCGTCGTCGCTGTTGTTGTTGCCGTTCTTCTGGGCGTACTCCTCCGGGGTCATGACGTCCACCACGTTCACGGTCATCTCGACCACGTTGAGGCCGGTCATGTCCTTGAGGTCCTCGCCGACGACCTTCTTGATCTCGTCGAACACATCGGGGGCCGACTTGCCGTACTCCAGGATGACGTCGAGGTCGATCTTGGCATTGGAGTCGTCGACGATGTCGGCGTCCACGCCCTTGGTCTTGTCGGCGTTGCCGAGGCCCTCCTGGATGCGGGAGAGGACGTTGCCCTTCATGTCGATGATGCCGTCGATCTTCTGCGCGGCGAGCGAGGAGATCTTCTCGACGACGTTCTCATTGATGACCAGTTTGTACACCGGCTCGGACTTCGTGTCGTCAAGCTCGCTCAGGTCGTAGGACTTGTCCTGCGAATCCATGGAGGAGTAGGGATCGTAGGTGCTCTTGGTGCTGGTGGGGTTCATGGTGCTCTGCGTCATGGTAGTTCCTTTCTGTTTGAGAAGCGCTAATTGAATCGGTCGAGGACGTTCTTCATCTGCTCGCGGGTCTTGCGGTCGCCGTCGCGGTACTTGCCGATGATCACGCCGATGGCGGCGAACAGGGCCAGAAGCACCGTGGGCCAGAAGCCGACGAGCAGGATGAGCGCCGCCGCGACGAAGCCGACGATGCCGTAGAGCACCGCATGGCTGTGATTCTCCACGTAGGGCGCGAACGCCTTCTTCATGCTTGCGTAGACGCCGCGGTCGTTCTTCGTCTCGGACGCCGCGTTGGCGAAGGCGTCGGAGGGCGTCTCGGCCGGGCGGGACGAAGCCGAGGCGTTCTTGCGCTGGTCGCCGCCGCTTTTGGCTGCTCCCGCGCGCGGGTTGGCCGCTTTCGGGTTGGAGGGAGCGGCCGTCTGCCTGTGCATAACTGACTGGGTCATGGGGTCGCCTCCTTACTTGCCCACGGCGTGGGCCGGCACCGGCTGCACCTTGTGCTGGCGGTTCGTGTCCTCGCTGTACTTGGTGGCCTGCTGCGTGAACGCGGGGGTCACGACGTCGGCGTCGCCGGAAAACGTGATGCGCACGCCGTCCACCGGGTAGCCGGTGAAGGCCTCGAGCGTCGCCGCGATCTCGTTCTGCAGCTTCGCGCCCAGCTGGCCGAGTTCGGCGTTGCGGCCGGGGTCGATCTTCGCGTGGATGGTCATGCGCGGGTCGTGCTTGTTCGTGATGTCCACTTTGACGTTGTCGGTGGACAGGCCGTGATGGCTCTCCACGACGTGCTTGACGGTGGACTGGATGGCGTTCTGCGTGATGGCGATGCTGCCGTTGTCGCGCTCGAGCTCGAGCTGCGAGTTCTTGCCGGGAGCCGTGATCGCGCGGATGAGCACGACCAACAGGCCGATGGCGGTGATGGCCAGCAGCACGGCCTCGACGACGAAGAACCACGGCATGCTCACGAGCCATGCGATCGCCGGGAACAGGGGCTCCCAGGCGAACCACAGCGCAGCGAGCACGCCGACGCCCAGCACGGCAGCAACGACGAACACGATCATGCTAATGCGCTTGAACTTTCCCATGTGTGCCGCCTTTCTTTCGTGCGCGCGCCGCGGAAACGGCGCGCTGTCGGATAGAGTGGGAACACTCTAGAAGAAAGGCGGAAGGGGCGTAACCGCTTGTACGGAAGTGCCGCCGGGCGATTGCCGGACCGTTAGCGGAGGCCGCGCTACGAGATCCGAGTGAGCGTGAACAGGGCGGGGCGGGGGATCTCCTCGACGGGGCCTGCGGGCGGATTCGTGGGATCGATCGAGTCGGCCTGCGCGCGCAGGGCGTCGTCGTAGGCGCGCACCTTCGCTTCGAGGTCGTCCACCGGGGCGATGACGTAGGTTTGCGTCTCGGTGGAGCCGTCCTCGTAGGCGGCGGTCAGCACCAGGCTGGCTTGGGATACCATGTCGGCGTACTTCCTGATGAGAAGCGCATTCAGCCTTTCGTGCGTTTCGACGTCCCACTCGCGGGCGGCGCTGTAGAACTCCGCGATCACCTCGTCGTAGAGCTCGGCGGTCTCGCCTTCGAGCGGAAACGACACGCGCAGCGCGCGCCAGGTTTCGGCTCGGTTCGAACCCTGGTCTTCGTAGTCCACGGTGAAGCTGGTTCCGCGCTCTTCCGTGTAGGGGTCGGCCCCGTCGCGGGCGACGGACTGCGCTTCCTTGGCGTGCGTGTAGAACAGCACGCGCTCGCCTTCCACCGTGTAGGTGAGCGAGGCGATGTTGTCGCCGACGCAGCTCAGGTTGAAGTCGTACGCCACCGAGAGGTAGCGCCGCCCCTCGTCGGGCGCATCGTCCGCGTTGTTCGGGTCGATCTCCGGGTCGCTGTGCCACACCTTCCAGGCGCTGTCGAAGCCGAAGTCGTCCATGCCGAGCACGACGGTATTGCCCGGCGCGGCGCCTGGGTACTCATCGGCATACGCGACCAGGGCGAACGAGTTCGCGAGGGGCGCGGCGACATGCTCGGGAGGGCGGTTCGCGGTCGCGGCGAAAGCCAGGATGCCGACGAGCGCGACGGTGCACGCGCCCGCCGCGACGGCCCTCGTCTGCCGGCTACCGCTTCGCCGCCCGGCCTCTTCCGCTTCTCGCAGCCGCCGCGCTTCTCGCATCACGTGCGCGCGCACGCGGTCGGGCATCTCGATGCCGTCCATCAAGGCTCGGTAGTCGCGCTCGTCATTCCTGTTCACGTGAGGCCTCCTCTTCCAACAGAGCCTTGATCTGCCCGCGCGCTCGGCGCAGGCGCGAGCGGACGGTGGCCGGCAGGCAGCGGACGATGCGCGCGATCTCCTCGGCCGAGTATCCCTCGCAATAGCGCAGGTGCACGATCAGGCGCGTCTTGGCCGGGAGCTTCTCCATCGCGCGGCCCACGCGGCTCTCGCGCAGGGCGCGCGCTCCCGCATCCTCGTCCGCATCGAACGCGGCGCACGTGTCGGGCATCGCCTCGACGAGCTCGGCGTGCCGTCGCCAGGCCGAACGATGCAGATCGCGGCAGCGATTGGCGGTCACATGCAGCAGCCACGCTTTCAGGTGCTCGTCGTCTTCGAACGCGGTGGCGTCTTTGAGCAGGCGCAGGAACACGTCCTGGCAGATATCCTCCGCATCGTGCGCCGAGCCGGTTTGGCTGAGCGCGAGGCGGTAGACGGCGCCGCCCCACGCGCTCATGGCGCGCTCCATGAAATCATCGGGCCTGAGCGTCGGGTGCATGCGGGGTATCGCCTCCTTGCCTAGTACACGAGGCGGATCGGGCGTTCGTGCCCAGAATAGCGAAATCGGTCTTTCCGTGCAGGATGACGTCCTGTGTGAAAGAGGCGAAGAGGGAAGGGCGCGTGCGGCCCGTTCGCGAGCCGCACGCGGGGGGGGGGAGGCGTGGCGTTACGCGTAGATCTCTTTTTCCACCACGAGGTCGTTCTTGATCTTGCCGACGAGCTTCTGCAGCGCGTCGATGCAGTTGGGACGGATATCGGCCCCGATGAGCACGTACATGATGGAGTCGCCCACCTCGAGCACGCCCTCGTTCAGCCATGTGCGCACGTAGTACACGCCCGGCCAGGAGAGCGCCTCGGCTTCGGCCGCTGCGACGCCTTCCGCGTCGTAGGAGAACTCGACCTGCGCCACGTCGCCCAGGCCCTCGACCCCTTCTCGCACCTGCTTTTTCGGCGTGACGCGCACCACGCCGTTGTGGGTGAGGAACATGCCGCACTGCGCGGCCTTGGGATCCTGCTTCGCCTCGGCAAGCCACTGATCGATGGATGGTTCCTGCTTGGCCATGGGTCCTCCTCGCGTTCGCGCCCGCCGCAGCGGGCTCTCGTTCCGATGGCGTCAATTGTACCCGCTTTTATCCCGAGCAGAGGAGAATTATCCGAAACCACAGGGAAAAGCTCGGGATATAGGAAAAACAGCGGTTTGAACAGGGAAATCTACGGAATGCGGAATTGTTGAGTGGCTGTTTTCGACGATGAGGAATTTTTGAAGCCCAGATTCCGACGAAATGGGGAATTTTCCCAAACGTGCAGCATGGGTCGGGAATCCCGGAGGGTTTCTCGCGCACTGGGCGATGGGCGGCACCTCCGCTCGCCCCCAGCCCGCTCACCCTATCCATTCTGCGAAATTTCACGTGCCGCACACGGGGCGCGCCCCTTGGGCTGGTAGTATGATGCGGATCGCATCGCACCGGGTGAGAGAGCCGGTGCCCCTGATACGCACGAAGCATGCAGAAAGGCAGGCGGACGATGTCGTTGCCCGCATCCGATTTGAGCAAGCAGCCCGACAACCGCACCACCATGGAGCTGGGCGCGGTGCTCCCCCTCACGGCCGAGGTGCGCGACGACCACCTGTTCGTCGGCGGCGTCGATATGGTGGAACTGGCGCGCGAGCAGGGCACGGCGCTCTACGTCATGGACGAGTGCGACATGCGCACGCGCATGGAGACCTACCTCGAGGCGTTCCGCAGCCGCTACGGCAACGCCGACGTCGTCTACGCAAGCAAGGCGTTCCTCAACAAGGAGGCCGCGCGCATCGTGAACGAGGAGGGCCTCTGCCTCGATGTGTCGGGCGGCGGCGAGCTGGCGTGCGCGCTGGCCACGGGCTTCCCGGCCGAGCGCATCTTCATGCACGGCAACAACAAGACGCCGCAGGAGCTGCGCGAGGCCATCTCCGCCGGCGTGGGCCGCATCATCATCGACAGCCGCATCGAGCTGCGCCGCATCTCCGAGATCGCCGGCGAGCTGGGCGTCGAGCAGCCCATCTACATGCGCATCACGCCGGGCGTCGAGGCCGACACGCATCAGTACATCCGCACCGGCTGCGAGGACTCGAAGTTCGGCTTCACCATGCGCGAGGACTTCGCTTATCGCTGCGTGAAGGACGTCCTCGCCGCGCCGAACGTGCGCCTAGCGGGCCTGCACTGCCACATCGGCTCGCAGATATTCGCGCTGCATTCGTATCCGGAGGCCGTCGAGGTCATGGTGGATCTCATGGCGCGCATTCGCGAAGAGTACGGCATCGAGCTCGACGAGTTGGACATGGGCGGCGGCCTGGGCGTGGCCTACACGGCCGGCGACCAGCCCGCCTCCATCGAGGAGTTCGCCGAAACCATCACCGCGGCGGTGCGCACGGCCTGCGCCGCGCACGGCATGCCCGAGCCGCGGCTGCTCGTGGAGCCGGGCCGCAGCTTGGTGGCCACGGCGGGCGTGACGCTGTACACGGTGGGTATCATCAAGACGCTGCCGAATATCCGCAAGTACGTGGCGGTGGACGGCGGCATGTCCGACAACATCCGCACGGCGCTCTACCACGCCGACTACGAGCCGGTCGTCGCCAACAAGGCGGGCCAGCCGCGCACTGAGATCGTCACCATCGCCGGCAAGCACTGCGAAAGCGGCGACGCGGTGGTCATCGACATGCCCATGCAGCGCCCCGACCTGGGCGACATCGTGGCCGTGTTCGGCACGGGCGCGTACAACCACACCATGTCGAGCAACTACAACGGCCAGCCGCGGCCGGCGATCGTGTTCGTGAAAGACGGCGAGGCGCGCGTCACCACGCGCCGCGAAACATACGAAGACCTGATGGCGCGGGACATCTAGGAAAGGGAGCGAAAGCATGACGGTTAAACTTGGGCTCGTAGGAACGGGCACGGTGGGCGGCGGGTGCATCGACATCCTGAAGAACCACCGCGAGGACTTCAAGCGCCACTACGGCATCGACGTGGAGCTGGTGCGCGTGTGCTCGCGCAACCCCGAACAGGCCATCGAGCACGGCGTGGAGGACATCTTCACGCAGGAGTACCAGGACATCCTGGACGACCCGGATATCGACATCGTCATCGAGCTCATCGGCGGAACCACCGTGGCGCGCGACGTGGTGCTCGGTGCCCTGCGCGCGGGCAAGAACGTGGTCACGGCCAACAAGGCGCTCATGGCCACCTACGGCGAAGAGGTCATGAAGGCTGCCGACGAGGCCGGCAAGGAGCTCGCGTTCGAGGCCAGCGTGGGCGGCGGCATCCCCATCATCGACCCGATGAAGCACTCGCTCATCGCCAACGAGATCAGCTCGGTCATGGGCATCGTGAACGGCACCACCAACTACATGCTCAGCCGCATGGTTGAAGACGGCCTGAGCTACGACGCCGCCCTCAAGGAGGCGCAGGAGAAGGGCTTCGCCGAGGCCGACCCGACGGCCGACGTGGACGGCTTCGATGCCGCCGCGAAGATCGCCATCCTCGCGTCCATCGCGTTCAACTCGCGCGTGACCATCGGCGACGTGCACACCGAGGGCATCCGCAACATCACCACCATGGATCTGGACGCCGCGCGCGACATGGGCTATTGCGTGAAGCTGCTGGCGCTCGCGCATCGCACGCCGCAGGGCATCGACGTGCGCGTGCACCCCACCATGCTGCCGCTTTCGCATCAGCTGGCCACGGTGGGCGGCGTGTACAACGCCATCTACGTGACGGGCGACGCGGTGGGCGAGACGATGTTCTTCGGCGAGGGCGCGGGCTCCGGCCCGGCCGCGAGCGCCGTCATGGGCGACGTGCTGGAGGTGGCCCGCCACGTCACGCTGGGCGTGGGGCCGCTCGTGGGCTGCACCTGCACCGACAACCTGCCCATCGTGCCCATGGAGGATCTCAAGACCAAATACTACATCCGCTTCAAGGTGGCCGACCGCTCCGGCGTGCTGGCCGCGATGGCGGGCGTGTTCGCGAAGCACAGCGTGAGCGTGTACTCGGTGGTGCAGCGCGGCAAGAAGGACGGCGGCTCGGTGGACCTCGTGTACGTCACGCACACCGCGTGCGAGAAGAGCGTCCGCGACGTGCTGGCCGAGATCGCCGAGCTCGACGACATCCTGCGCGACGAGCCCAGCGTCATCCGCGTGGAGGACTAGCGGCGCAGGGCGCGCCTCAGGGGAGGGGATCTCCTGAGGCGCGCTTCAATCTTTCTTTGATCCATCGAGTGGCGTATCGAGGTTCTCGGCCCTATAATCCATAGGGTCATGGTATTGTTTCTCTAGATCGGCGCGCATCCGCACGACGGGCGCGCAACGCGTTCGCGGGAGGGGTCGCGGATGAGGGGAATGCTGAACTCGCTGCTCTCGGGCTTATCCGAGCTCGTCTACATCTGCGATGTGGACACCTACGAGCTGCTCTTCCTCAACGAGCCCGGCCTGCGCCTGTTCGGCGAAGATGCCGTGGAAAACGCGGAGCCGTGCTACCGCGTGTTGCAGGGTCGCGACGAGCCCTGCCCGTTCTGTACGAACGACCTTCTCGACTTCGACACGTTCTACGAATGGGAGCACACCAACGAGCGGATGCGCCGCCATTACCTGCTGCGCGACAAGCTGGTGCAGTGGCGCGGCCGAACGGCGCGGCTCGAGATCGCCTTCGACGTGACCGACCGCGAGCGGCAGCGCGAGTCGTACAAGTTCCTGGCCGAGGCGGGTGATATGGCCCTCGAGTGCATCAAGGTGCTCGACGGCGACCGGACGCTGGAATTCGCCATCGACGAGACGCTGCGCATTCTGGGCGGGTTCCTGGAAGCCGATCGCACCTACGTGTTCTGCATCGACGACGAGTCGGGCGGCACCCTGTCGAACTACTTCGAATGGTGCGCGCCGGGCGTGGAGTCTCAGAAGCGGAACCTGCAGCATATGACGATCGACTTCATCGAAGCCTGGCTTGAGCCGTTCTCGGCCGGGCGCGCCATGATCATCGGCGATGTGGGAGGCTTGGAGGGGAATCGCAGCGAGGAGCGCGAGGCGCTCGCAGTGCAGGACATTCGCTCGCTCGTGGCCGCGCCGCTGGAGGTGGATGGGCGCTTCGTGGGCTTCCTCGGCGCCGACAATCCGGGGCGCGGCGGGCTCGACTCCATCAGCTCGCCGCTCATGGGGCTCGCCTACTTCCTGTCGGCCAGCATGAAGCGCGTGGCCACCCAGCGCATGGTGGACCAGCTCACCTGGAACGATCCGCTGACGCATGCGCGCTCGCGCGCGGCCTTCCACCGCGACTTCGACCGCGGCCTGTTCGAGGACATCGGCTTTGTGCTGGTGGATGCCGACCGCTTGAATGTGATCAACCGCGAGCAGGGCAGGCCTATGGGCGACGAGGTGCTGCGCCGCATAGCGGCCTGCCTGGGCGAGGTGTTCGGCGATCATGTGTACCGCATCGGCGACGACGAGTTCTGCGCCGTCGCCTCGCCGATCGGCTACGCCGAGTTCGCGGTCCTGGCCGAGCGCGCCGCGCAGCGCTTCCTGGACGAAGGGCTGCCCGCCTCGCTCGGCCCCGCGTGGAAGGCGCGCTGCACGACCACCGTGAGCCTGCTGGACTCGGCGGGCGACCGCATGCGCTCCGCGAAGCGCGGGCGGCACCGCGCGGTTGATCTGGGGGTCGACCTGGCCTCCGACGCCGCCGTGAGCAGCCTCCTGCGTCCGGGCGGCGCCCAGGAGGCGGCGCGCGCCGGTCTGCTGGACATCTTCCTCATGCCGCAAACCTCCTGCGAGGACGGCTCGCTCGTGGGGGCCGAGGCGCTCATCCGCTACCACGACCGGGTGCGCGGCATGCAGGCGCTGCCGTCGTCGTTCATCCCGGCGCTTGAGGACATGGGCGAGATCTCCGCCATCGATTTCTTCGCGCTCGGCCGGGCGTGCGCCACCGTGGCCCGCTGGCAGCGCGAGGGCCGCGCGCCCGTGCCGCTGGCTGTGAACTTCTCGCGGCGCACCATCGGCGACGCGCGGTTCGTGGAGCGCGTGGCCTCCACGGTGGCCGAGCACGGCGTGGACGCGGGCCTCATCGAGATCGAGATCACGGAGTCGGCGCGCGAGGAGGACGACGCGCTGCTGCGCTACGTGGCCGACGGCCTACGCGAACGCGGCTTCCGCGTGGCCATCGACGACTTCGGCGTGGAGAACGCGAACTTCTCGCTGTTCATCCAGCTGGAGTTCGACGTGCTGAAGATGGACAAGTCGCTGGTGTGGGGGCTGGGCGTGGAGGAGCGCACCATGCAGGTGATCCGCAGCCTGGCCGACCTCTGCCGCGACCTGGGCATCGAGACGGTGGCCGAGGGCATCGAGAACGAGGAGCAGTACGCGGCCCTGCGCGAGGCCGGCTGCACTCGCGCCCAAGGCTACCTGGTAGGAAAGCCCCAGCCCATCAAAGAGTTTGAACGCACCTTCATGGCGTGATGAGCGGCCAGATTTCGGCGATGTCGCCTTGCAGCGCCACGGCGTGCGCGGTTTCCTTCGGCACGCGGGCGTCGTCGTAGTTGATGCGCACGAGCGGCGCGTCCAGCGCCACGGCCAGGCGGTCGAACGGCATGCGGATGATCACCGGCGTGTTCCAGCCTACGCCCAGCTCCAGCAGCAGCGTAGGGTGCTCGCGCATGCCCGCGACGAATGCGCGGTAGCGCTCCTCGGCTGCGTGCCAGTCCGCGTTCTCCACGAACGAGCCGTCGATGCGCAGGTGCACGTTCATGCGCCCGCCGCACACCGGACAGCGCGGCACCAGTTGGGAGGGGATGCGCGTGCCGTCGCCCTCGGCGCTCGCGAGCATCTTCTCCGCCAGCTGGCGGTTGGGGTAGAGCGTGTCGTGGCAGCCGCGCGCGCATTGGTTCAGGCCGTAATCGCCCTGCGTGGCGAACAGCCGCTCGCGCGGAAAGCCCGCCTTCTCGAACTGCGCGTCCACGTTGGTGGTGATGACGAAGCAGTCCTTGTCGCGCAGGGCCTCCCGCAGCTGGACGTACAGCGGCAGCGCGGGCGGCTCGTGGCGGTTCACCCACACGTGGCGCGCCCAGTAGGCCCAGCGGTCCTCTTCGGTGGGGAAGGGGTAGAAGCCGGCCGAGTACATGTCGGTCATGCCGTAGCGCCTGATGAACGGCTGGAAGTTGCGCTGGAAGCGCTCGCCGGAATACGAGAGCCCGGCAGCGGTGGAAAGCCCCGCGCCCGCTCCTACGAGGATGCGGTCGCACGAGGCGATAAGCTCGCGCGCGGCCTCGATGCGCTCGGGGTCGGGCGCGTGCGCGGTGCGAGGGATGCGGTTCGGGTGATCCATGACGTCTTCCTTGTTGCGCTTCCGTTTCCCTCAGTATATGATGCAGCCTATCGAAAGGAAAGTAGGCACCATCCGTTCTGCATGGTATCCAAAAGGTACTATAGCCGCACGCAAGGAGGAATCGAGCATGCAGGAGCCAGCCGCGGTGTTCCGCAACGACGAGCCCCCTGCGCCGGACCAGCTTCCCGCCTGCCCAGTGGAGACGACGGCCCAGCTCATCGGCAGCAAGTGGAAGCTGCTCATCATGCGCGACCTGCTGGGCGGCACGAAGCGCTTCGGCCAGCTGAAGAAGTCGGTGGGGGCCATCTCGCAGAAGGTGCTCACCAGCAACCTGCGCGAGATGGAGCAGCGCGGCCTGGTGGCGCGCACGGTGTACCCCGAGGTGCCGCCGCGCGTGGAGTATGCGCTCACGGAGACGGGCGAGAGCCTGCGCCCCATCATCGAGGCCATGTGGGCATGGGGCGAGCGCTACCAGGAACGCGTTCGCAAGAGCGCCTCCATCTAGTATGATGAGTACATCATGAGGAGACGTCGGAGAAAGGGCGCGGCAATGGAGCAGTACAAGCAGGAGTTCATCGAGTTCATGATCGAAAGCGACGTGCTGAAGTTCGGCGATTTCACGCTGAAGAGCGGCCGCAAGTCGCCCTTCTTCATGAACGCGGGCGCCTACGTAACGGGCGAGCAGCTGCACCGCCTGGGCCTGTACTACGCGCGCGCCATCCACGACAACTTCGGGCTGGACTTCGACGTGGTGTTCGGTCCCGCGTACAAGGGCATCCCGCTGTCGGTGATCACGGTCATCGGCCTACAGGAGCTCTACGGCAAGGAGGCGCGCTACTGCTCCAACCGCAAGGAGGTCAAGGACCACGGGGCCGACGCGGGCAACCTGCTGGGCAGCGAGCTGCGCGACGGCGACCGCGTGGTGATGGTGGAGGATGTCACCACGTCCGGCAAGTCCATCGACGAGACGTACCCCATCCTGAAGGCGGCCGCCGACGTGGACGTGCGCGGTCTCATCGTGTCGCTCAACCGCATGGAGGTGGGCAAGGGCGGCGTGGTGACCGCGCAGCAGGAGGTGCAGGAGCGCTACGGCTTCCCCGTGGCGTCCATCGTGAGCATGGCCGAGGTGACGGAGTACCTGCTGGGCCGCGAGGTGCAGGGCCGCGTGGTCATCGACGACCAGGTGAAAGCCGCGCTCGATGCCTACTACCAGCAGTACGGCGTGAAAATGGCATAAAAGGGGACAGTCCCCTTTTATGCCATTTTGTCTTACAGGAAGGAAGTCATGTAAAGGGGCAGGTAGGTAACGGGCCCTTCTTTCGCGACGTTGTAGCGGTGCAGCACGCAGGCGCGCTCGATCCCGTAGTTCTTCACGTCTAGCAACTTGTCGAGCGCCGCGTGCTTCTTGCTGTACTTGCCGCTCTTCACCTCCACAGGCAGCACGGTGGGACTCCGGCCGTCCTCGATGAGGAAGTCCACCTCCCCGACGTTCTTGGTGTTGAAGTAGTGCAGGCTCTCGTGTCCGTGGGCGCGCAGTTCTTGGGCGACGGCGTTCTCGTACGCGCTTCCGAAGTTGATGCGGTCGGAGTTCGCGAGGATGGCCTGCACGTCGGCGGCTGCGAACGTGGAGAACAGCAGGCCCACGTCGCACAGGTACAGCTTGAAGTAGCTGCGATCCACGCTCATGCCCAGGGGGGATGCGGCCTCGGTGGCACGGGTCACCGGAATGGCCACGCCCGCGTTGGCGAGCCAGTCGAAGTCAGGCGCGAGGTCGTCGAAGCGCCGCTTCTTGTCGATGCCGGTGACGTAGAAGCGCCGGTTCTCTTTGTTCAGCTGCGCGGGGATGGCGTTGAAGATGGTCTTGATGCGCTGCGCGTGCTCTTTGTTCTTAACGTAGCGGGTGATGTCGGCCTGATAGGCGTCCATGATGCTGCGTTGCCGCGCGCGCATGGCCTGCGTGTCGCTGGTGGAGGAGAATACTTGCACCGCCTCGGGCATGCCGCCGACAAGCACGTACCTTTCGAAAAGGCCGATGAACCGCTCATGTAGGAAGTCGGGCACGGCTGTCCGGCTGTGGAAGCGCTCCTCGATCGTCTCCCACAGCGTGTCGTCGACGCCCATCGCCCAACAGAACTCCTGGAAGTCCATCGGGAACATCTCGATGATGTCGAGGGTTCCCACCGGCAGCGACCGATAGTCGTACGCCTCGACGCCCAGCATCGAGCCCGAGTACACCACGTCGAAGCGCCCGTCGTTCGCCAGATAGCGCATCCAGGTGATGGCGTCGCCGCAGCGCTGCACCTCGTCGAAGAACAGCAGGGTGGTGCCGTTGGGCAGCGGCTTCGACGCGAGCGCGGTTATGCGCACCAGCAGGTCATTGAGGTCGGCGGCGCCTCCGATAAGTTCGACGGCCTCGGGCTGCTCGACGAAGTCGATCTTCACCATGTTCTGATAGTGCGCGCGGGCGAACGCCTCGATGCTGCTGGTCTTGCCAACCTGGCGCGCGCCGGTGACGAGCAGTCCCTGCTTACCCTTGGTGTGCTTCCAATTGAGCAAAGCGTCGTCTATTTTGCGTTTGAGCATGGCACTCCTTAAAAACCGTGGCTTCATCTGCTCATATTCTTCCTATTTCTGCAAAAGTTCAAGTGGATTTTGCCGAAATCCTGCAAAAGTCGCATTGGAAACTGGCTAAATCCTGCAAAAGTAGCATTGCAGTGTCCCAAATGGGGACTGTCCCCGTTTGGGACATTTCGCGGCGCGGGCGTCCGTGATAAGCTGGATCCATTCGCAAACCCGCCGGGGCTGAAGCAGCCCTCGGCTCGCATGGAAGGACCTGCATGGACGCATCCCGCTTGGGCGTGATCTTCGACTGCGACGGCACGCTGCTCGACTCGATGGGTGTGTGGCGCGAAGCCGAGGCCGATCTGGCCCGCCGTGCCGGCATCACGCTGTCGCGCGCAGAGACCGACGAGATCACCACGCTCACCATCCCCGAATGCGGCGCGTTCTTCCACGAGCGTTTCGGGCTGGGGGAGAGCGCAGCCGACGTCGTGCGCATGATCGACGAGTTCATGCTGGAGTTCTACCGCACGCGCGCGGAGGCGCGTCCCGGCGCGCTCGCGTTCGTGCAGGGGCTGGCCGCGTTGGGCGCGCATGCGAGCGTGGCGTCCTCCAGCCCGCAGCCCTACCTGCAGGCGGGGCTCGAGCGTTGCGGCTTCGCGCCGTATCTGGACGCCATCGTGTCGGTGGACGACGTGGGGGCGTCCAAGCGCGAACCCGCCGTGTACGACCGCGCGCGCGAACTCATGGGCACCGCGCTGGATGACACGTGGGGCGTGGAGGATTCCGTGTACGCCGTGCGCACGCTGCGCGAGGCCGGCTACCGCACGCTGGGCATCTACGACTGCGACCTCTCCGGCACCTTCGAGCAGCTTGCCGAAGCCGCCGACCACGCCATCCGCACCTTCGAGCAGCTGGACGCCGAGGCGTTCATCTTGCGGTGGATGCAGGGATAACCCCCTGGGCGGAAGCCGAGCGGCGCGCTATACTTTTCGATCATCATCAGCGATCGCGAGGAGCAGTTCATGAGCGACGAGACGAGCGAGCCATGGGGCGAACCCGCCGAACCCGCCGAGCCGGCTGGGCCAGCTGAACCAGCCGAGCCCGCCAAGCCCGAGGAGCGCGCCGCTGAAGATGCCCCGCGCGACGAGCCCGCGCTTGCGCCTGCGCCCGTAATTGCCGAGACGCCGCCTCCCGCGCCTCTGCCCCCGCCGCCTCCCGCGCCGTCGGCGATGCCTGCGCAGCCCGCCTTCCAGCAGCCGGCGTCCCCGTACGGCGCGCCAGCCCCGCAGCCGCAATCGCCCTACGGCGGCGGCTATGCGCCGCAGCCGTCCTACGCCGCCGCGCCCGCTCTCGCCGCGCCCGGCGGCGGCAAGGCGCTCGCGTCGCTCGTGTGCGGCGTCTGCGCCATCGTGTTCTCGGGCACGGTGGTCGTCGGTATCGTCCTGGGCGTCGTGGCTATCGTGCTGGCCTCGCAGTACGTGAGATCCTTCGGCAAGGACGGCAAGGCGACCGGCGGCAAGGTGTGCGGCATCGTCGGCATCGCGCTCAGCGTGCTCGCCCTCGTGTTCTACCTGGTCGTCGGCGCGGCGACGCTCGTTGCCATCTACGACTACGACGACGTGGCCCCGTATTACCCCGCACGCCCCGAAGAGGTTCCGGCGCTGCCCGAGGCCGCCGAGGAGGCCGCCGTGAGGGTCGCCGCCGAGGAGGTGCTCGAAGGGATCGCCGCCCCGGACGAGGCGCTGCTCGCGCGCGTGGCCGAGCGGGCGGACCGCTCGTTCGAGAAGACCACCGACTACACCCTGTCCGAGGTCGGCGTCGAGCCCGTCGAGTTCGCGCGATGGCTCGTGGACGGCATGACCTACACGATGGGGGACGACGACGTCTTCGGCTACGCCGACGGCACGGGCACCGCGTTCGCCGAGGCGCGCAGCCGCACGCTGTACAACCTGACCGATGCGCTCTACGACGAGCTGATAGCCTACGCGGAGAAAAAAGGTTCGTTCGCGAACGACGCGGAGCGCCAGGCGGCAATGGCGAAGTTCATGCCCGTCGCCATGGAGAAGGCCGCCGGCGCCGCCGAGGAGTCCTTCATCATGCTCGAGTTCGAGAGAACGGGCGACGTCTGGACGGTCGACGACGACTCGCTCGAGGAGACCCTCGACCTGATGTTCGGCCTCTGGTAGTCGGCCAAAGCGGCGGCCTTGTCTGCGCGATGCGGTCGTCGCAGGAGCATTGTCGACCGAAACACACGCCACAGAGCCGTTTTCCGTGTGTTTCGGTCGACAATTGGTTCGGCAGGCGGGCGAGCATGTTGTGCTGCTGCTGTGAGCTGGTGTGGCGCGACGCGGCGGCCCCGCTCCGACTCGGGACGGGGCCGCCGCAGCTCGTAACTATACGGTTCGGTGACAAGGCGTTATCCCTGTTCGCGCAGAAGGTTGACAAGAGCGGTCGGAGGAACGGCTGTGCTCGATGAGGTATAATAGAGCCATCCCAGACTCCGAGCGAAGAGGTTGCCATGAACGACAACGCGAACGCCCGCCCCCAGCCCTCTCCTGAAGGACAGCCCCTCCCGCCTGCGGCCTCGGACGGCCAGCAGCCCGTCGCGCCGCCCGCGCCGGCCTACCAGCCTCAGCAGCCGTACGGCCAGCAGCCCTATCCCGGCGGCCCCGTCTACGCGCCCCAGCCCCCGACGGCGCCTCCCGCGCCCGGCAGCGGCAAGGCGCTCGCCTCGCTCATCTGCGGCATCTGCGCCATCGTGTTCGCGGGCACGGTGATCGTCAGCATCGCCCTGGGCATCGTGGCCATCGTGCTGGCCTCGCAGTACGTCAAATCGTTCGGCGCCGACGGCAAGGCGACCGGCGGCAAGGTGTGCGGCATCGTCGGCATCGCGCTCAGCGTGCTGGCGCTCGCGGGATACCTCATGCTGGGCGCGCTGACGTTCGCCGCCCTCGACGAGTACGCCCACGACCCCGTGCGCTCCTATTCCGGTTCGTCGGATACGCTGCCCCCGGTTCCCGGCACGTCCGACGACGCTTCCTCGGCCGACGTGGCCGCAGCCAAGCAGGCGGTGGCGGCCGAGCTCGATAAGGTTGTTAGCCCCGATCAGGCCACCCTTGACGCCATCGCGCGCGAGGCCGACAAGGAGTTCGCCGACGACCTGGGCTTCACCCTCACCGAGATCAACGTGGATCCCGTCGAGTTCGCAACCTGGCTTGCGGAAGATATGAGCTACACGCTCGCGGACGACGACGTGCGCCTGCGCGCCGACGGCGAAGGAGAGGTGCGCGTGTCAGCTCAGGCCAAAAGCTACAAGGAGCTGGCTCGTGGCCTGGCGGGGCAGACGGGCGCGTACGTGAGCCGCGACCGGCTCGACCACGGCATGAACGCAGCTCCGCTCGACGATGCGACGAAGGTCGCGCTCGCCGAGCTCGTCCTCTCCTCGTTGGACAAGGTGACGCCTGCTCAGACGACGTTCTCGGTGGACGTGATGCAGGTTGGCGGCACCTGGACGGTCGAGCGCGACGAGCTGGACTCCATCATCGACGACGTGTTCGACCTGTAGGCGTCAGCGCCAGGGGTCTTCCTGGAACGTCGGCTCGGGCGCGGGCGGGCGGTCGCTGAAGGGGTCGTAGCCGTCATCGTCCTCGGCCTCGGGGCGCAGGAAGGGGTCGTCCTCAGGTACGGGCGCCGCCGGCCCCGCAGGCGCGACCGGCTTCGTCACCGGCCGCACGCGGTAGCGCGGTCGCGGCTCGCGTTCGCTTTCAGCCATGCTCGACGTCCTCCTCGGTTCCCACCTTCGCCAAATCGTAGGGCGTGGTCTGGTACACGTAGTAGTTCAGCCAGTTCGTGTACAGCAGCTGCGCGTGGGCGCGCCACGTGGCGCGCGGCTGCTGCGCGGGGTCGTCGCCGGGGAAGTAGTGGCGCGGCAGGGGCATGTCCAGGCCCTTCGCGATGTCGCGCTCGTACTCCACCATGAGGGTGCCGGCGTCGTACTCGGGGTGGCCGAATACGAAGAAGTGGCGGCTGTCGGTGCTTTTGGCCAGGTAGACGCCCGCCTCGTCGGAAACGGCGATCAGCTCGAGGTCCGGATGCGCCTCGATGTCGGCCGCGTGCACCTCGGTGTAGCGCGAGTGCGGCGCGAGGAAGAAGTCGTTGAACCCGCGCACGAGCGGCGAGGAGGGCTTCACCACCTCGTGCTCGAACACGCCGAACAGCTTCTCCGGCAGCTCGTATTTGGGGATGCCGTAGTGGAAGTAGATGCCTGCCTGCGCGCCCCAGCAGATGTGGAACGTGGAGTGCACGTTCGTGGCCGACCACGCCATGATGGCGGCGAGCTCGTCCCAGTAGTCCACGTCCTCGAAGTCGAGCAGCTCAACGGGCGCGCCGGTGATGATCATGCCGTCGAAGCGCTGGTCTTTCACCTGGTCGAACGTGGTGTAGAAGGCCTCGAGGTGCTGTTCGGACACGTTCTTCGCGTCGTGCGTGGCCGTTTGCAGCAGGCTCACCTCTATCTGCAGCGGCGTGTTCGAGAGCTTGCGCATGATCTGCGTCTCGGTGACGATCTTGGTGGGCATGAGGTTGAGCAGCAGCACGCGCAAGGGACGGATGTCCTGATGCATGGCGCGGTACTCGGTCATGACGAAGATGTTCTCGCTCTCGAGCACCTCGGTGGCGGGCAGGGAGTCGGGAATCCTGATGGGCACGATGAACCTCGCCTTCGCGGTCGTTTTGCAGCGTCTCCGCCATGATACCTTTTGCGTCGATTGCCTGCTTATCTGAATTCCCGATACTGCGTTATCGGCGGGGGCGTGACAAAGGGACGTGACAAAGGGACATTGTCACGCGACTTCTTTGGGAATAGGCTGGATGTCGTGCGCGCTCACTTGGACAACGCCTCGAACAGGTCGTGGTATTCGTCTGCGGCGCCCAAGTACGCGTCAAGGTACGCGGCTCCGGTGCCCTCGGCGTTCGAAGGCGGGTCGATCGGGACGATTTTCACGTAGGGCTTGCTGCCTTTGAAAACCGTGACCTCGACGTTTTCCTCATCACGTGCTTCGCGATGTTCGGATGTTGTACTAGAATCCTAACAGCAAACTCGGAGTGGGATTTCATGTCGAAAGAGAAAGAGGGTTCTATGGCGTCAGAGCAGAAGACGCCGGCGGTGCGGCCGGTCACGGTCGTCAAGTTCGCCGGCGCGGTCATCGCCACGTTGATCGGATCGGGATTCGCCTCGGGGCAGGAGGCCATGCAGTTCTTCGCCGCCTACGGCACGAACGGCATCATTGGCTGCGTCATCGCCATTGTGCTGTTCGCGCTGATGAGCGGCGTGCTTCTGGGCTACGGCTTCAAGCACAAGGGGGCGAGCGACTTCTCGGCGTTCCGCTACTTCTGCGGGAAGTACCTGGGCACGTTCCTGGAGTGGTTCACCATCCTGTTCTGCTTCCTCGTGGGCATCATCATGGTGTCGGGCGCGGGCGCCACGCTCAACCAGTATTTCGGCGTGCCGCAGATCGTCGGCAGCGGCCTCATGGCGGCCATCGTGCTGGTGAGCGCGCTGTTCGGCCTGCGCCGCATCGTGGACATCCTCGGCTCCATCGGGCCGGTGACCATCGCGTTCCTCATCATCTTGTCGGTGTACACGCTCGCCGTGCACGGCGGCGGCCTGGCCGAGGCCAACGCGGCCGTGGAGGCGGCGGGCGACAACGTGGTGTACGGCGTGGGGTCGGGCGCGTCGTGGTTCGCGCTGGGCGCCTTCATGTACGTGGCGTACAACATCCTGGCCGGCGTGCCGTTCATGTCGGAGATGGGCACCGGCGCGCGCTCGCACCGCGAGGCCGTGCTGGGCGGCGTGCTGGGCGGCGCGGCGCTCGGCGTGTGCGCGCTGCTGCTCAACCTGGCCATGCTGTCGGTATTCGGCGAGGCCGTGGGCTACGAGGTGCCGGTGCTGTTCTTGGCGCAGCAGATCTCGCCCATCGTGGGCCTACTGTTCGCCATTATCTTGCTGGCCGAGATATACAACACAGCCGTGCCCATGGTGTGGACCGTGGCCAACCAGTTCGTGGACGAGAAGAAGGACAAGCGCAAGTACCAGTTCCTCATCGCGCTTCTGTGCGCCATCATCTTCATGGGCGGCCAGCTGCCCTTCGGCATGCTGGTGAACATCATCTACCCGTTCGTGGGCTACTTCGGCGCGCTGTTCATCGTGGTGGTGGTCGTGCAGATGATCCGCTGGCGCATCGACAGGGCGCGTGGGATCGAGCGGTAGGCGAACGAGGAGACGATGATGGCTGAAACGAACGGCACCGCCGCGCGCACGCACGAGCTGGTGGAGCGCGACCGGGCCTGCATGGGCCCCACGGCGCGCATTCCCTATTACGACCTGGTGGTGGACCACGCGCGCGGCGCGCTGCTCTACGATGTGGAGGGCAACGAGTACATCGACCTTTTGGCGGCGGCCACGTCGGCCAACGTGGGCCACTCGCACCCGGCCGTGGTGGAGGCCATCTGCGAGCAGGCGCAGAAGGTCATCCAGTGCTCGCCGGCCTACTTCTACCATGCGCCCGAGGTGGAGCTGGTGGAGAAGCTGGCCGCCATCGCGCCGGGCGACACGCCGAAGAAGGTGGTGTTCGGCACGTCGGGCTCCGACGCGAACGACGCCATCATCAAGTTCGCGCGCGCCTACACGGGGCGGCCCTACGTGGTGTCGTTCCAGGGCGCCTACCACGGCTCCACCTACGGCTCCATGACCCTGTCGGCGCTCAGCCTGGGGATGCGTCGCAAGATGGGGCCCATGCTGCCGGGCATCTACCACATCCCGTACCCCGACGTGCAGCGCGCGGGCGTGGGGCACCTGAGCGAGCGGGAGCAGGCGGAGTTCTTCATGCGCCCGCTGCGCGAGATGTGCGAGACCTACCTGCCGCCCGACGAGATCGCCTGCATCGTGATGGAGCCCATCGCGGGCGACGCCGGCATCATCGTGCCGCCGCAGGCCTACGTCGACGCGCTTACGGCGTTCTGCCGCGAGAACGGCATCCTGTTCGCCGTGGACGAGATCAACCAGGGCATGGGCCGCACGGGGAAGTGGTGGGGCATCGAGCAGTTCGGCGTGGAGCCCGACCTCATGTCGGTGGGCAAGTCGCTGGCCAGCGGCCTGCCGCTTTCGGCCATCGTGGGAAAGGCCGCCATCATGGACAGCCTGAGCTTTCCGGCGCACATCTTCACCACCAGCGGCAACCCCGTGTGCTGCGCGGCGGCGCTCGCCACCATCAAGGTGATCGAGGATGAGGGCCTGCTCGCGCGCGGGGCCGAGCTGGGCGCCTGGGCGAAGGAGCGCTTCGAGGACATGGCCGCGCGCCACGCCATCGTGGGCGGCGTGCACGGCATCGGGCTGAACCTAGGCATCGACATCGTGCGCCCGGGCACGCGCGAGAAATGCGCGCTCGACGCGCTCAAGGTGGTGTACCGCGCGTTCGAGGAGGGCGTCGTGGTCATCTGCATGGCGGAATCGGTGCTGCGCTTCCAGCCTCCGCTCGTCATCGAGCGCGAGCAGCTGGACCGCGCCCTCGACGTCCTCGACCGCGTGATCGGCGAAGTGGAAGCCGGGCTCGTGCCCGACAGCATCGTCCCCGAGGGCAAGGGCTGGTAGAAGGGCTGCGCGCTTTGTCATCCTGAGCGGAGGCGGCGAAGCCGCCGCAGTCGAAGGATCCCGCGCGGCGCCAGCTGGAAACGCCACTGCTACCGCCGCACGGGATCCTTCGACTCGCTCGCTCAGGATGACAGTACGCGGAATACCGATAGCTCCATTATCGCTCTATGCGATAACATAGTATCGGAAACTCGGCACTACCGCGCACGGTGCGGTCGCCCCTATAATGATCCGGACGCATCGACCCCCGGATCCATCAAGGAGCAACCCCATGAGCGAGTCCATCGGAACCACCTGCGTGCAAGGCGGCTACCGTCCCGGCGACGGCGAGCCGCGCCAGATCCCCATCTACCAGTCCACCACCTGGAAGTACGACACGAGCGAGCACATGGGCAAGCTCTTCGACCTCGAGGAGTCGGGCTACTTCTACACGCGTCTCGCCAACCCCACGAACGACTTCGTGGCGGCCAAGATCGCCGAGCTCGAGGGCGGCGCGGCGGCCATGCTCACGTCGTCGGGCCAAGCGGCCAACTTCTTCGCCGTGTTCAACATCGCGGGCTGCGGCGACCACGTGGTGGCCAGCTCGGCCCTGTACGGCGGCACGTACAACCTGTTCGCCGTCACCATGAAGCGCATGGGCGTGGAGTTCACGTTCGTCGCGCCCGACTGCACCGACGAGGAGCTGGAAGCCGCGTTCCGCCCCAACACGAAGGCCGTCTTCGGCGAGACAGTGGCCAACCCCGCGCTCACGGTGCTCGACATCGAGCGGTTCGCGCAAGCCGCGCACGCGCACGGGGTGCCGCTCATCGTGGACAACACGTTCCCCACGCCGGTGAACTGCCGTCCCATCGAATGGGGCGCCGACATCGTCACGCACTCCACCACCAAGTACATGGACGGGCACGGCGCGAGCGTGGGCGGGGTCATCGTGGACGCCGGCCGCTTCGACTGGTTCGCACACGCGGACAAGTTCCCCGGCCTCACGCAGCCCGACGAAAGCTACCACGGCGTGGTGTACGCCGAGCGCTTCGGCTTGGGCGGCGCGTTCATCACAAAGGCGACGGCCCAGCTCATGCGCGACTTCGGCTGCTCGCAGTCGCCGCAGAGCGCCTACCTCATCAACCTGGGGCTCGAGAGCCTGCACCTGCGCATGGCCCAGCACAACCGAAACGGCCTCGCGCTGGCCGAGCACCTGGCCGCGCATCCGAAGATCGCGTGGGTGCGCTACCCCGGCCTGCCCGGCGACGCGCAGCACGAGCTGGCGCAGAAGTACCTGCCCGGCGGCACGAGCGGCGTGGTGAGCTTCGGCGTGGCCGGCGGGCGCGCGGCGGCCGAGACGTTCATGGCCAACCTCAAGCTCGCGCAGATCGCCACGCACGTGGCCGACGCGCGAACCTGCGTGCTGCATCCGGCCAACGCCACGCACCGCCAGATGAACGACGAGGAGCTGGCCGCGGCCGGCATCACGCCCGATCTCATCCGCCTGTCGTGCGGCATCGAGGCCACCGAGGACCTCATCGCCGACGTCGACCAGGCGCTCGCCGCAGTCAACGTTTAGTTGCATCGCGCAGACCGGCTCTCACCGCTTGGGCACGCTCGCTATACTGGGCCCATGGTCAAGGGACGATCCGAAAGGACGACGATGGACATTCAAGCGATTATCGACAAAGTGGCGGGCGAGATCCAGAAGGCTCCTGAGCTGCTGAAGGAGTTCACGGCCGATCCGGGCGCGGCCATCCAGAAGATCACCGGCGAGGGCATCGGCGACATCGACATCGCGGCGGTTGCCGAGGGCGTGCTCGCCCAGGTGCAGGAGAAGGGCGGCGACGTGGTCGAGCATCTGTCCGGCCTCATGCAGGAGGGCGCAGTGCACGACGTTATCGCCAGCATCACCGCCGAGGGTTCGAAATTCGGCGACCTGCTGGGCGGCCTGTTCGGCAAGAAGGACGAGTAAGCTCCGAATGTCCCAAAAGGTGCCTACCCCCTTTTGGGACATTTTTCGCTAGTCGGCGATGACTATCTCGGGATGCGCGCGGTCGATGACGGTGCGCATCCTGACTTTTGCCCCCAGGTAACGCTCCATGAGCTGGGCGAACTCGTCGAGGGCGATCTCAAGGTCGGCGCGGCGCGCGGGATCGACGCACTCCATGACCAGGATGGCGCTCTCCGAGTCGTCCGTGAGGGCCGAGCGCTGTCCGTCGCGCCAGTTCCAGCAGCGGCACACCGCGCCCTCGTCGTCGCGGTAACACAGCTCGCCCGGCAACGTGGGGTCGTCCTCGTCCTCGCCGATGGGCAAAAACGCGTCGCCGCCTTCCGTGATGCCCAGCCGGAAATCGCCCACGAGCGAACCCAAATCCTCGCCGCCCACGGGCAGCGCGTATTTCAGCGAGATGGCGTTGTAGATATCCACCGACGGCGTGATGGATCCCACCGGGTTGCCCTTCAGCACGCGCTTGAGCAGGTTCTCCACCGAGCAGCGCGCGCCCTTCTTCGTCTTGAACCTCTGGAATGCCTCGCGCCACACGCGCACCACCTCGTTCTCCGAGATGGTGTTGCTGGTGAGGTGCCTATCGGCGGCGGCGTTGGCCTCGCGCAGCAGCCGCGCGATGGCGGCGGCGTCCTCGGGTGGCACGTCGGCGGCCCGCTTCATGCCGTGCACCACGATGATGCCGATGGCGGCCTCGGGGAACAGCTCCCAGAACGACTCCTCCGCGATGAACTTCTGCATGCGCGCTCCTTCTCTCGTGCCGGCTGGCTGGGGATCGCCTTCCAGCTTACCCAACGCGCCGCATGCGGTCAACGCCCTCGGCGGGTCTGGCGCGCATCACGCGGCTTTCCCCGATGACGCGGGCGGCCGGGCGCACTATACTGTGACGGACGGGGAGGCGATCCCGGCGAAAGGGGGCGAACATGAGGCACGGTCCGGTTTCCACGGCGCTTGCGCGCGTGTTCGTCGTGATCGGCCTTGTGGCAGTCGCGGTCATCGTGGACTACCGCGACATGATCGCCTTCGTCGCGCTGCCGTTCGGCATGGCCCAGGAGCAGCCGCAGGAGCTCGCCCCCGCAGCGACTTCGCCCGTCACGTTCGACGAGGTGAGCGACAAGTGGGGCTACGAGGTCATGCTCCAATGCGACGCGTCCGCCGAGGAGATCGGCTCCGAATTCTTCGATAAGCTTGAGTCGCGCGGCTTCCGCGTGCGCGGCGTGTTCGGATGCGACATCCCCAACACGGTCGTGGTGTACGGCGACCTGGGCGAGCGTGCGGCGGCCGAATCCATCGCGGAGACGCTCGGCTTCGGCGAGGTGGTCAACGGGAGCAGCGGAGGCAGCTACGAAGGCGAGATCGTCGTTTACATCGGCCGCGACGCCTCGTAGGCCGCGTGTCCCCGACACGTCTGCCCGCGTTTATGAAATTGACCTGCGTACGTGTGGTTTTTCGTTGACTTCTGGCGAAGCACCCGTTTACAATGCAAAGGTTCGCTTTCGAAAGCCCCGTGCATGCAGTGAAGAAGCGGAAGCGCCCGCGAAGGAGTCCAGGCCTGAGCAGCGCGTCGGCGTAGGAACCCGGCATCCGATCGACCTGCACTTTTGAAACCGATCATCCGCTGCGAACGCGGTCGGCGCGGCTAGCCGAGCCGACGGTCAAGCGACGGAAATCCCGCCCCGCACGGCGGGGTAGGACAAGATTTTTGGAGGAAGACAGTGAAGACGTATTACGCGAAGCCCAACGAAGTTGAGCGCGAATGGGTCTTGATCGACGCCACGGACCAGGTTCTGGGCCGCGTCGCCGTGAAGGCCGCGCAGATTCTCAAGGGCAAGCACAAGCCGCAGTACACGCCGCACGTGGACACCGGCGACTTCGTGATCATCGTCAATGCGGACAAGATCCGCGTGACGGGTACGAAGGCCCAGTCTAAGAGCTACTACCGCCACAGCGGTTTCCCCGGCGGGCTGAAGTCCGAGACCTTCGAAGAGGCCATGGCCAAGCATCCGGAGCGCGTGATCGAGCATGCCGTGAAGGGCATGCTGCCGAAGAACACGCTCGGTCGCGCCATGGGCAAGAAGCTCAAGGTGTACGCGGGTGCCGAGCATCCGCACATGGCTCAGCAGCCCCGCGAGATCAAGATGGAGGGTTAACCCATGGCAGGTGAAGCTTTGTATTACGGCACCGGCCGTCGCAAGAACGCCGTCGCCCGCGTGCGCCTCGTTCCCGGCACCGGCAAGGTGACCATCAACGGCCGCGAGGCCCAGCAGTACTTCGGCCGCGAGGCCCTGGTGAACTACGCGCTCGCCCCGTTCAAGGTGACGGACACCGCCGGTCACTTCGACGTGCTCGCCCGCATCGACGGCGGCGGCATCTCGGGCCAGGCCGGCGCGCTGCGCCACGGCATCTCCCGCGCCCTGCTCGAGGCCGGCGATTACCGCGCCGAGCTCAAGAAGGCCGGATTCCTCACGCGCGACGCCCGCATGGTGGAGCGCAAGAAGTACGGCCTGAAGAAGGCCCGCAAGCGCCCGCAGTTCTCGAAGCGCTAGGAAATCGCTCGAGAGCAGCACGTTTTCTGCAAGCCCGCTTCCCCTCGCCGGGAGGCGGGCTTTTTCGTTGCCTGGAGCGTTCTCCCGCTCAACGGGGCGTGGCGGATGCTCGCGTGCGCCCTACTGGGCTTCGACAAGGTCGATGAGCTCTTGCTGCGAGTGCACGTCGAGCTTCTGGTAGATGTGCTTGATGTGGGATCTCACGGTATTGGGGGAGATCACCAGCTGCTCTTGGATGAACTTGGTGTTGCGGCCCTTCGCCATCATGGTGAAAATCTCGAGCTCCCTGTCGGTGAGCCCGCGTTGCTCTGCCAGCTGCTTGCAAGCGATTTCCTGCACGCTCTCGCTTGTCTTCACGACGATGGGCTTCATGATTTCAACGCCCTGAATGGTATCGCTGAAGCTGAATCGGCGAAAGAACAGCCACAGAAACGAGACGAATACGAAGCCGGCGACGAGCGCGATGGCCCCTGCCGTCTGATCGCCTATGGCTGCGGCTGAAATATGCCCGGCCGTTGCGCCTATTTCCACCCCCAGATAATTCATGCAGCTCGCGAGGGCGAATGTTGGGATGAGGGCGTAAACGTTGCGTGCGCCGATGGCGGCCAGCACGAGCCAGAACAAGATATTGAAGCAGATCCCTCCGCTTGCGAGCAGCGCGCCGGGAAGGGGATAGCTGAGCTGCGCCGAGAAGGGCACCATCATGAATCCGGCCAACACCAGCAACACGGAGGCGGAAAAGAGCATATCCTCCCTCAGTCTGCTCGTGCCGAAGGCGATCCATAAAAACGCAATGGCTAGAACCGTGACGCAAAACCAGAAATACGTGGAGTCCGCACCTTCGTAGAAGATGGAGCCATAGCTCGATCCTATGCAGAACAGCAAGATGCAGGGAAAGAGGGCATGCGTCGGTTTAAGGAATGCATCGGGATCCGCGATCAGGAGATCGGATGCCGGCGCGCCTCTGGCTATTCGGTTGAATGCGGGGCTGGTTGCGCGATGAAGGAGCAGGAGCGTTGCGGCTTGGCCGATGACGAGGAGCGCCAGGCTCGGCATGAAGGGCGGCGGATCTGCAATCGAGCGGATGACGGCGCCGGCCAACACTGCACCGGCAACGATCACCGCTCGCTTCTGGTGGGCAGGCAGAGAAGCAATGGCGACGAGCATGGTCGCTTGGGGCCAAATCCCGCCCACCGTGAAAAGCGCGAGCCCTGCAAAGGTGAACGCAGGGCTTTGTACCTGAAAAGCGAGGGGAATGACGATAGCCGAGCTTGCAAGGCATCCAAGGGATACAAGCGACATCAGGCGATTGTCAAGAAAATCGGGCCGCCTGTTGGCGGCGATTGCCAGTATGACGAACAGAGCCGCCGAAAGGAGCATGGAGGCATCGCGCGTGAAAGGCGCGAAGAGCGCCGTTTCCGCGAACAGGCTCGCATTGACCATCCATCCATACAACGAAGAAAAGCAGAGGGCGAGGAAACAGAGCGCCGGCAACGCCTTGGCATAAGGGGAAATGCTGCTTCTGCTCGTCATACTGCACTCCTAGACTCTGTCACCTTAGGTGAGTGAGATGGCTTGACCAGGTGAAAAGCCCCTGCGCTGGGTGATGAAGGCAGAGCGATTCGGTCGGTAGTATAGCACTGTCGTTCATGGCCGGGCATAGAGGCGCCCGGTCGCAAAAACAAGGAGGAGCTATGGGACTCGACAAGACTATAGGACGGAAAGCGGTGTCGCGCAGGAGCTTTTTGGCAGGCGCTGCGACCGCGGGGACGATGGCGGCGCTGGGGCTCGGCGGGTGCGCCCCCCGCGTTCAGGAGGCCGAGGCTGACACGGGGTCGGGCGGTGTTGAGCCGAGCGGTGCTCCCGCGTGGTTGGGAAATGCCCCCGAAATCTCGGATATCGCGAAGACGCTCGACTGCGATGTGTTAATCGTCGGCGCGGGATGCACCGGGTTGGCGGCCGGTGCCACGGCGGCGCAGCTCGGATTGGATTTCCTGTTGTGCGAGAAGTCCGACCACATAGCGGACAACCATTGGGACATAGGCGCCGTGAACACGCGCTTCACTCCCGAGGATCATCAGATCGACAAGGGGCGTCTGCTCAACGAGCTCAACCGGTACGCGTCGTTCAAGAATGATGCCTCGGTGTCGAAAGTTTGGATCGACGAGTCGGCTGAAATGATTGAATGGCTCTACGACCTTATGTCCCCGTACGATATCAGTTGCGAAGTCGACACCGAAAACGGAGGCGACGGACGTGCAGGCGGCACGATGTACTATATGCCGTTCGAGAAGCATGGCTTCGTGTACAGCAACCCGTCCTTTCCCGGCTGGCCCTTCATATCGCAGAACCCTTGCTTCCAGGAGGTCATCGAGGCGTCGGGGAAGCAAATCCTTTTCAAGCACGATCTGGTCAAGCTCGTTCGGGAGGACGACAACGCCGGACGGGTTTCCGGTGCCGTTTTCGAGACAGACGAGGGCTTCGTTCAGGTCAATGCTCGGAAGGGCATCGTGCTGGCGACTGGCGGGTATGCGGGGAACCCGACGATGGTTCGGGCGATCAACCCCATCGTTCCCAAATGCGTGACTGCGGTGGACTTCAATCAAAACAACACGGGTATGGGCATCAAGGCGGGCATGTGGATCGGGGCGGCTAAGGACGTGGAGCCGTCGGCCATGATATTCGACCGCGGAGGCGTGGAGCCGGGAGTGGATGCCGGATACGTCGATGAGAGCGATGATGCTATCTTCCCAGGTCAGTTGCAACAGCTGGGGATAGGGTCCATGCCCTTCTTGAAAGTGGATCGCCATGGGTTGCGCATCACCAACGAGTCGGCGAACTACGACGCTATCTGCCATGCGGCCGCTCAGCGTCCGGGCGGCGTGTGGTGCGAGGTGTTCGATGTGAACGCTCCGCAAGATGTGCAGGTGTTCCAAACCCAAGGGTGTTCCAACAATGTGTGGCGAAACACGCTCAACGGCAGGAGCGTTGAAGAGGCGTATGCGAAGGAAATCGAGATGGGCGTCATCCAGAAAGCCGACACGCTTGAGGAACTGGCCGATAAGCTTGGTTTCGAAGGCGCGAACAAGGAGGCGTTCCTCGCGGCCGTTGACCGCTATAATCATTTGTACGATCAAGGCGTTGACGAGGACTTTGGAAAAGAGGCGTATCGCCTTTCCGCCATTCGAGAAGCTCCCTACTATGGCGCGTGGTTCGGCGGAAGCTTGCTGACAACGCTCGATGGGTTGCGCATCAACAAGAACATGCAGGTGCTGGATAACTCGAACGAGATCATCGAGGGGCTGTTTGCGGCAGGAACCTGTTCGGGCAGCTTCTACAGCGGCAATTATCCGGTGTATCTCGTGGGCAACTGCATGGGTCGGAACATAACGTTCGGTCGACATGCGGTGCGCTATATTGCTGGCGACCTCGATTAGGCAGCCTTTTGCTATCGAATCAGCGAGGAGGCCCCTGCGTGCTGCGGGGCCTCGTTTCGCGTGTATGCGGTATCATCTTTTCGTCACACTTGGAAAGGAGCGCATGCATGCTGAAAGTTCGCCCCGCGCAGGCCGATGAGGTCGAGCAGGTGCTGGATTTCTACACGAAGATGATCGACGGGATGCGCGGCACGGAGTTCGACGTGTGCTGGGAGCACGACGTGCATCCGTCGCGGGCCTTCCTGCGCGCGTCGACCGAGGCGGGCGAGGTGCTGGTGGTGGAGGTTGGCGAAGGCGAGGCCGGGGCCGCCGGGCCGCGCTTCGCCGCCGCTATGGTGCTGAACGCCGTGGGCGATCCCGGCTACGACCGGGTGCGTTGGCAGGTGGACGCCGCACCCGACGAGGCGCTGGTGGTGCACGTGCTGGCCACGCTGCCGGAGTTCCACGGGCGCGGATTCGCGCGGCAGCTCGTGGAGGGAGGCATCGCGGTCGCGCGCGAGGCCGGCGCGAAGGCGCTGCGGCTGGACACCTTCACCGACAACGTCCGCGCGCAGCGCCTCTACGAGTCGTGCGGCTTCGCGAACTGCGGCGTCTACGAGGACTTCTATCCCCATCTCGGCCGCGACGCCGTGCTCTACGAGTACGCGCTGTAGCTGCGCATTCCGCCCCCTGATTGTCGACCGAAACACACGCCACAGGGTGCTGAAGCGTGTGTTTCGGTCGACAATCAACTTTCGCAGGCTCATCTTCGCTCCGAAAACATGCCTCAGCGCACGAGGCGTGTTTTCGGAGCGAAGATCGGGGTATGCGGCGGTTGACGAGTTGCGCGCTCCCTCGCAACTCGGTAGTAGAATGGGCTCGGCGGATGTGGGCGCGCGGGGGAGGGAATGCTGGACGATAACGGACACAGGGTCGACGACGGCTCGCCGAAGCGCGGCGGGTCGCTGCTGCATGCGCTCGCACTCGCGGCGGTGCTCGTCGCGGTGTGCGCGACGCTCGCCCTCGCGTGGTTCTCCAGCCCCGGCGACCGAACGTTCGTCGCCGACGCCGACGCCGACGGCACCACGCCACTCGCTTTCCAAGGCTCCTACCGCGTCGACGGCGGCGCATGGCTCCCCTTAGACGGCACGACGTTCGAGGGCCCGCTCATCGGCATCCGGTCGGTGGCGGTGAAGGGACGCCTCTCCTCGGCGGTCCCGGCGGGGACGCCCGTCAACCTGCGCCTTAGCAGCACGGCGTGCGTCGTGCGGGTGAACGGCGTCAGCGTGTTCGGCTTCGACGGGCTCAGCGCCGACGGACCCGCCGCAGAGCCCATGCTCGGGTGGGTGAGCTTCCCCTCGCCCGGTATCGACGCGGACGACGAGGTGGAGGTAGAGCTGCGGCATGCGACGCTCTACAGCTCGCGGGGCGACTACGAGCTGACGTTCCGCACGCTGTGCGCCGGCGACGAGGACTCGCTGCGCCACGACATGATCGGGCTGTTCTCGCCGATGTTCGCGTGCGGCGTCGCCGTGCTGTTCGCGGGGGCCTGCCTGCTCCTCATCGCGAGCGCCGGCCGCTTCGTCGGCATGCCGAAGGAGCGCGGCAGCCTCCTGTTCGCCTGCTTCGTGCTGCTGGGCGGCGTGTGGATATTCTTCTGCTTCGACTACATCACCTTGCTCGTCCCGAACCCGCAGTTCACCGCCGCAGTGAGCCTGCTGTCGCAGGACCTGCTGGGCATCGCGCTCGTCGGGTTCGTGGTCAGCCGCGCCCGCGGGCGCTTCCGGCGTCGTGCCCGGGCCGTCCTTATCGGTCTCGTCGCCGTTCAGGCAGCAGTCGTCGTCCTGCGCCTTGCCGGGGCGCTCTCGCTGTTCGACGCGAACACGTTCATCGTCGCGCCGTTTGAGATAGCCATCCTGGCCGTGGCCATCGGCTTCATGCGCGACGCGTTCGCACGGCGCGACCGCTTCATGAAGGAAGCCGCCGCCGCTGCGCTTCCGGCGGCCATCGGGGCGTTCGCCGAGGGACTGTCGTATTTGATCTGGGGCGTTTCGACCGGGTTCGCGCTCACGGCCGGCATCGCCTTCTCGGTGTGCGTGCGCTTCGTCGCGCTGTTCCTGTACGCGCGCGAGCAGGTGGCGCTTGCCGAGCGCGCGCACCAGGTGGAGCAGGAGCTCGTGCGGTCGCGCATCGCCATCACCATCTCGCAGATCCAGCCGCACTTCCTGTACAACGCGCTGGTCACCATCCAGTACCTCTGCACGGACGACCCGCCCCTCGCCGCGCGCACCGTCGGCGACTTCGCCGGCTACCTGCGCGGCAACATGGACTCGCTCGCCAACGACGAGCCCATCCTCTTCGCGAAGGAGCTCGACCACCTGCAGCACTACGTCGCCATCGAGCGGCTGCGGTTCCCCAACGTGTCCGTGGTCGTCGAGGAGGGCGAACGCGACTTTCTCATCCCCGCGCTCACGGTGCAGCCGCTCGTGGAGAACGCCATCAGGCACGGACTGCGCCGGAAGCGCGGGGGCGGCACCGTGGTCGTGTCGTCGTGGCGCGACGAAAGGGGCTTCCACGTGAGCGTGGCCGACGACGGCGCAGGGTTCGACCGTCCCGTCGACCTTGCCGATGTCGAAGAGGGCGTGCCGTGCGGCGGCGACCCCTCGCGCAGCCACGTAGGGCTGGCGAACGTGGCGTTCCGCGTGCGCGTCCTGTGCGGCGGCACCGTGTCGCTGGCAAGCCGCCCCGGCGAAGGCTGCCGCGTGGAGGTGACGCTCCCGCACGCGTGAGGTACCTCCGCGCCCCGATTTTCGCTCCGCAAACACGCCTCAGCGCAGGAGGCGTGTTTTCGGAGCGAAAATGCGTCGTGCGACATTTCGCCGTTCGTTTGATAACCGCATGATGACGGGGGGTTTCGCCCGCCTGGCATGCTATCGTATGCGAGTGATACGTTTTGCGCGGCAGACGAGGTGAGGAGCACGCACTCATGGCGATGATTTCGGACATTTACGGCTCGATGGTGTTCAACGAGCACACGATGCAGGAGCGGCTGCCCTCTGCGACGTACAAGAGCCTGATCAAAACCATGAAGGAGGGCAAGCCCCTCGAGATCGAAGTGGCCAACGTCGTGGCGCACGCCATGAAGGAATGGGCCATCGAGAAAGGCGCGACCCACTTCACGCACTGGTTCCAACCCCTCACCGGCATCACATCCGAGAAGCACGACAGCTTCCTCGATCCGGTGAGCGACGGCCGCGCCATCATGAGCTTCTCCGGGAAAGAGCTGATCCAGGGCGAGCCCGACGCCTCCAGCTTCCCCTCCGGCGGCTTGCGCGCCACCTTCGAGGCCCGCGGCTACACGGCCTGGGACCCCACGAGCTACGCGTTCATCAAGGACGAGGTGCTGTGCATCCCCACCGCCTTCTGCAGCTACACCGGCGAGGCGCTCGACAAGAAGACGCCGCTCCTGCGCTCCATGAGCGTCGTTGAAGAGCAGGCCAATCGCGTGCTCGCCCTGTTCGGCGAACCTCATCAGCGAGTCGTGCCCACCCTGGGCGCCGAGCAGGAGTACTTCCTCGTCTCCGAGAAAGCCTACGCGCAGCGCCAAGACCTCATCATGTGCGGCCGCACGCTGTTCGGCTACGCGCCCTGCAAGGGCCAGGAACTCGACGAGCACTACTTCGGTGCCATCCGACCCACCGTGAACGAGTTCATGAAGGAACTCGACGACGAGCTGTGGGCGCTCGGCGTGCCCGCGCGCACGAAGCACAACGAGGTGGCCCCGGCCCAGCACGAGCTGGCGCCCATCTTCACGAACGTGAACCGCGGCGTGGACGAGAACCTGCTCACGATGGAGAAGATGCGCCTCTTGGCGTCGCATCACGGCCTGGTGTGCCTCCAGCACGAGAAGCCGTTCGCAGGCATCAACGGCTCGGGCAAGCACAACAACTGGTCGCTGTCGGCCGGCAAGAAGAACCTGTTCGATCCCGGCGAGAGCCCCATGGACAACCTGCGCTTCCTCGTGTTCCTCACCGGCGTCATCCAGGCGGTGGACGACTACCAGGAGCTGCTGCGCATGTCGGTGGCCTCCGCCGGCAACGACCATCGCCTCGGGGCCGACGAGGCGCCGCCGGCTATCATCTCGGTGTTCCTGGGCGACGAGCTGGACGCCATCGTGGACGCGCTCGTGAACGACCACGAGTATGCGAGCGCCGACAAGGTGGCCATGGACCTGGGCGTGGCCGTGCTGCCGAACTTCCTCAAGGACAACACCGACCGCAACCGCACCTCGCCGTTCGCGTTCACGGGCAACAAGTTCGAGTTCCGCATGCCGGGCTCGGCCGTGAACCTGTCGGACTGCAACATGATCCTCAACACCGCCATGGCGAAGAGCTTGAAAGGTTTCGCCGACGCGATGGAAGGCAAGCAGGGCGAGGAGTTCGAGGCAGCCGCCATCGACTACATCCGCGAGATGCTGAAGAGGCACCAGCGCATCATCTTCAACGGCGACGGCTACTCGGAGGAGTGGACGCAGGAGGCCGAGCGTCGCGGCCTGGCGAATAAGACGAATACCGCCGATGCCTTGCCGTGCTTCATCGCGCCGGACAACATCGCGCTGTTCGAGGAGTTCGGCGTGCTCTCCGAAACCGAGGTGCGCAGCCGCTACGAGGTGAAGCTGGAGAAGTACAACAAGCTGCTGAACATCGAGGCGCGCACGATGAAGCGCATGGTGCGCCGCATGTTCCTGCCGGCCATCAACAACTACGCGGCCGAGGTGGCGGGCAACATCAACGCCATCCGCTCCGCGTGCCCCACGGCCAACGTCGACCAGCAGGAGGAGCTGCTGCGCCGCCTGGTGGAGGGCGTCCGCGAGATCGACACGCACCTGCGCGCGCTCGGCAAGCGCCACCACGAGACGCTCGAGATCGTCGACGAGCAGGAGAAGGCGAACACCTACGCGCACGAGATCATCCCCATCATGGACCGCCTGCGCACTGCCGTGGACGACCTCGAGGTGCTGGTGGACAACGACCATTGGCCCGTGCCCACCTACAACGACATCCTGTTCTACGTGTAGAGCAGGATGACAAAAGGTCTACGCTTCCTTCGTCTTTGGCGGCTCTTTCGATCCCTGGTTGAGCAGCACGATGCCGCCTACCACCAGCGCGAGGCCCAGGCACGTGGTCCAGCCGAACGGGTCGCCGAAGAACGCGATGCCGATGGCGGCTGTGCCCACGGTTCCCACGCCGCCCCAGATGCCGTAGGCCAGCCCCAGCGGCAGGTGCTTGAGCGTGAACGTGAGCAGGCCGAACGCAACGATGTAGCTTCCAATGGTGAGCGCGGTGAACAAGGGATGCGTGAATCCTTCGGAGAGTTTCATCATCGTGGTGCCGAACACTTCGCCTGCGATGGACACCGACAGCAGCAGATACGGGTTCAGGGTTCTCATAGCTCACGCTCCCATCTTCAAGAGGACGACGCCGCCGATGACGGCAGCAATGCCGAGCGCCTTCTTCGCGCCGAGGCCCTCGCGCCAGAACACGGCGCCCACGATGGCAGTGAGCGCGATGCCCACGCCGGTCCACGCGGCGTACACGAACCCGAGCGACAGCTCCTGCATGGCCTGAGCCATCAGGTAGAACGCTAGCAAATAACCGGCCAGGATGCCCAGGGTGGGGGCCTTCCTTTTAAATCCGTCGGACAGCTTCATCATGGAGCTGCCGAACACCTCTGAAACGATGGCGACGGCCATCAGCACGTACGGGGACATCTTGTTCCTTTCCTTCGACTGAAAGAAAGCTTAAAGTATCCCCTAAGGGTCGAGTCAAAGGAGAATCATGAGAAATAACCTGCTCTCCATCGGCGAGGTGGCGCGCATGAAGGGCGTGGGCATCAAGGCGCTGCGCTATTACGAGCGCATCGGCGTGCTGCGACCGGCCTTCGTGGACGCGCAGACGGGGTACCGTTATTACGCGCTTGGCCAGATGCCGGAGCTCGACGTGATCATCACGTGCGTTGAGCTGGGGCTTCCGCTGAAGGAGCTACGCCGCTACCGCACGGCGGAGGGCCGGCTCGACTTGGACGCGCTGCTCGAGCACGGGCGGCTGCTGGCGCTCGAGAACCTGCGGCGCGCCCGCGCCATCGTGATGCAGGTGGAGGGCTACCAGCGCGAGGTCGCCCTGCAACAGCGCCTGCGCGAGGGGCCCGCGCCGTACGAGCGTGCGCTGGAACCGCGGTTGGCGCTCGCTATTCCCTGGAAGGGCGATGCTTTCGACGCCAAACGCTACGCGAAGGCGGCGACTGAGCTGTATGAGCAGGCGAAGGAGCGTCGACTCGTGCCGCTGTACCTGCAGGGCATGGCGCGGCTGCCTGCGGCGGAAGGCGGGAGCGCGTGGCACGTAGTGCTCGAGGCGGCCGCTCCTGCTAAGGGGGCCGCGCCGGACGGCCTGCTGCAGCTTCCCGGCGGCACGTTCTCCGGCGAGCGCATCGAGCGCGACGACTTCGAGGCCGCGTTCGCCGCCGCATTCGCGGCCGCCGCCGACGTGCCGCCCGAACGCGCCGTGCTCGCCCTCGACATCTGGGACGACGAACTGCGCCCCGACCGTTTCACGCTGGAGCTGCTGCACGAACGCTAGCGTCACTCGCACGCCGGCAGCGCGAGGGTGAACGTGGTGCCGGTTGCCTCGTCGCTGGCGGCGGTGAGGGTGCCGCCGTGCTCCTCGGCGATGGCGCGGGCGATGGCCAGGCCCAGGCCGTAGCCGCCCTCGTCGCGGGTGCGGGCCTTGTCGGCGCGGTAGAAGCGGTCGAACACGTGCGGCAGGTCCTCGGGCGCGATGGCGAAGCCGGTGTTGCGCACCGCAAGCTCCACGCGCCGCGCGGTCCGATGCAGCTCCACGTCCACCTGCCCGCCCTCGTCGGCGTACTTGCAGGCGTTGTCCAAGAGCGTTCCGACCAGTTTGCGCAGCCGCATCGCGTTGCCGCGCACCGCCACGTCCTCGTCGAGCTTGGAGTGCAAATCGATGGAGCGCTCGAACGCCACGGACTCGAACTGCAAGAGCTCGCCCTCCACGAGGTCGGCCAGATCGAGGCGCTCCATCGCCGGCTTCGCCGCGCCCTCGTCCGCCTGCGCGAGCAGCAGCAGGTCGCCCACCAGGCCCTGCATCTGCTCGGCCTCGTGCTGGGTGCTCTCCACCCACTGGCTTTGGCTGGCCACGCTGCGCTCGGGGTGCTCCATCAAGATGGACGTGTTCGCCAGGATCACCGTGAGCGGCGTCTTCAAGTCGTGCGACGCGTCGGCCACGAACCGGCGCTGCCGCGTCCACGCGTCCTCCACCGGCCGCAGCGCCCAGCGCGAGAAGAACACGCTGATCACCAGGAACGCAGCCAGCGCCGCCACGCCCACGCCCGCCAGCGTGAGGGCGAGCGCCTGCCAGCCCCTCGCCGCGCTCATGTCGGCGAACGCGAGGTAGGTCGTTCCGCCCGCGACGCGCTTCTCGTAGAACAGCCCCAACCCGTCCAAGCTGTCGAACCCCTCGGGCGCGTCGGCCAGCTGAGCGGCGGCTTGGGCCAGCACGTCGTCGGCGAGCGAGGCCGTCGTGCGCGCCTGCACCGCCGTGAGGGCGCCGTCCTCGCCCACGGAGAACACGGCCACGGGGATGGAGGGATCCGACCCGCCGCGCTTGCCGCCGATCTCGGGTGGGGCCGCGCCTTCGGGCATCTCGTCGGACGGCATCTGCCCGCCGAACGGCCCGTTCGCCGCCTCGCCCGCATGCATCACGGCCGCGTCGAGCGCTTCCTGCACGCGGGCGACGCTCTGCTGGTAGTCGATAACGCAGATGGCCGTGAACACCACGGCCAGCACCACGGCCACCGTGGCCATGTTGAGCGCGACGAACTTGAGGCGCAGCTTCTTCAGCATGTTCCCAACCTCCTCGGGTCATCATCCTGAGCGAAGCGCGAGGCGCGTGCCCGTTTGTCATCCTGAGCGGAGGCGGCGCTAGCCACCGCAGTCGAAGGATCCCGTGTGACGACAGCCGAAAGACCTCCTATTGGCACCGCGCGGGATCCTTCGACTACACTCCCTTCGGTCGCTTCGCTCAGGATGACGGAAGATATCTTCAGCATGGCGCGTCCTCCTCCGCGTCGGCGGCGAAGCGGTAGCCGGCCTTGCGCAGCGTCTCGATGCCCGCGGTGGAGCCGAGGAACTTCAGCTTCTTGCGCAGAAACGACACGTAGGCTTCCACGTTGTTGTCCTCGGCGCTCGACTCGATGCCCCACACCTTCGCGATGAGCAGGTCCTTCGACACCACCTGGCCGGCGTTGGCCATGAGCACCTTCGCCAGGCAGAACTCCTTGTAGCTCAGGTGGATGGACTTCGCGCCGCGCGAAAGGTCGTGGCTTTCCAGGTTGAGCTCGAGGTCGCCGGCGGACAGCTTCTCGAACAGCACCTCGCCCTGGCGGCGCGTGAGCGCGCGCAGGTGGGCGAGCAGCTCGGCGGGGGAGAAGGGCTTGGTCATGTAGTCGTCCGCGCCGCTGTCCAGGCCGGTTATCTTGTCGGGCACGGCGTCGCGCGCGGTGAGCAGCAGCACCGGCGTGCTCACGTTCGCGCGCCGCAGCTCGGCCACCACGGCGAACCCGTCCTTCTTCGGCAGCATCACGTCCAGGATGACCACGTCGTACATCCCGCTTTCGGCCCAGGCCAGCCCCGTGGCGCCGTCGTGGACGACGTCGGTTCCGTAGCCGTTCTCCTCCAGGATGTGCGCGAGGGCCTGCGCCAGCCGCACGTCGTCCTCGACGATGAGAATCTGCATGCTCGGCCTGCCTTTCTCGCGCTGTGTTGCTTCCATTGTAGCCGCAATGCTGAAATCTCCCTGAAAGAACCAGGGACTTCGTCGCGCTCCCTGCCGCGCCGTCCGGTTGGGTCAACTTTTTGCGGCTGTGGCACGCGCGGCGTGTTCGAGAAATTCGCGACCTGGGCAAACGTCGTGCGCGCGTCGTCCGAGAGGCTCGAAAACCGCCCGATCCGTGCCACAGCCGTACATTCTTGCCAGTTCGGAAGGAACGCTCGCATCGAATCTGCCTTTCAGCATTCTTTCAGCGTGGGCGGCTAGGATGGTGGCCACGCTGGAAGGAAAGGACCCGACTATGGCAACATTCACCGACGTGTTCGAGCGGAAGGAAGTCAAGTACCGCTTGAGCGCGCGCCAGGGCGAGGAGGTGCGCCGCGCGCTCGCGGACCGCCTGGCGCCCGACGAGTACGGCCGCACGAGCGTGCGCAGCCTCTACCTCGACACGCCCGAGCGCGCCCTCATCGAGCGCTCGCTCGACAAGCCGCTCTACAAGGAGAAGCTCCGTCTGCGCAGCTACGGCGCGCCCGCGGACGACGGCCTCGTGTTCGTCGAGATCAAGAAGAAGTTCAAGGGCATCGTGTACAAGCGCCGCGTGGGGTGCTCCTACGCGGCGGCGCGCGCTTACCTGGGCGGCGTGCCCTACGAGGAGGCCTGCGCGCGCTTTCCGTTGGCCGACCCGGTGGCGGCGGCCGAGTCGCTCGCTCCGCGCAGCCGGCAGATCGCAGCCGAGATCGACCAGTGCATGGCCCGCCACGCGCCGCTCGTGTCGTCCATGCTCATCCGCTGCGAGCGCGTGGCCTACGCGCCCGTGCTCGATGCGCTCTCGGCTCAGCCGCCCGCCGACGTGCCGTGCGACCTGCGCATCACGTTTGACGAGCGCATCGCCTACCGCGACCTGTTCGCGCCGGGCTCTCCCGCGTCCCCGCTTTTGCGCGCGGGCGAGGCCGTCATGGAGATCAAGGCCTCGGGTCCCTTCCCGCTGTGGCTTGTGCGCGCCCTCGACGCGAGCCGCATCTACCCGACGTCGTTCTCCAAGTACGGCGAGGCGTACCGTGCGTGCATGAGCGCCCCGGCCAGCGCGCCGGCACCGGCCCGCGCCATTCCCATCCATCCTGCGAAGAAGGGAGGCCGTTGTGCTTGATGCGGCCCTGACCTCGATATTCGGATCGACCGACTCGCTCGTGGCGGGCGTGTCCACCGTCGACTTCCTGCTGTGCTGCGCGGCGTCCATCGTGCTGGGCGCGGCCGTGGCGGCCATCTACATGTTCCGCCACACGTACTCGAAGAACTTCGTGGTGACGCTCGCGCTGCTGCCGCTCATCGTGCAGATGGTCATCACGCTGGTGAACGGCAACCTCGGCGCGGGCATCGCGGTGATGGGCGTGTTCAACCTCGTGCGCTTCCGCTCCATCCCCGGCAGCGCGAAGGACATCGGCAACGTGTTTCTGGCCATGGCCATCGGGCTTGCCACGGGCATGGGGTTCATCGCGCTTGCGGTGCTGTTCACGGTCATCGTGGCCATCGTGAACGTGGTGTACGTGCTCACGCCGTTCGGCAAGCAGAAGGAGCCGGAGAAGACGCTCAAGATCACCATCCCCGAGGACCTGGAATACGACGGCGTGTTCGACGGCGTGCTGGCGCGCTACACTGACGAGCACGAGCTGATGCAGGTGCAGACCACCAACATGGGCAGCCTGTTTCTGCTGGAGTATGCCGTGCGGATGAAGGCGCCGGGGACCGAGAAGCGGATGATCGACGAAGTGCGCTGCTTGAATGGGAACCTCAAAGTGGTGCTGGGGCGGGCGGCGGCTAGTAAGGATGTGTTGTGATGAAAACTACCTTGTTGAGCTGTTGCCGTGGGCGGCGTAGGGCGACGCCCAGTCGCTCAAACAGTCCTCGCTTCGCTGCGGAACTCGCTTGGTGGGCGTCGCCCTACGCCGCAGGTCGTGGCATCGCCATCGTTGCTTCGTGCCTCTTGCTCTCCGGGGCGCTTGGGGGGTGTTCGGGTTCTGGGGTTTCTGAAACTGCTGGGTCGGACGTTATTGTCTCGTCTTCCTCTTCTGCCTCGACTGAAGCGGCTTCTTTTGAGGAGGTGGCGGCTGCGTTCGATGCTTCAGTGCTTGATTTGGAGTATTCGAATCGGGACAAGGATGCATCCTACGATGACGCGTCTGCTACGCATATCGTGTTGAGTGGGGCTTCGGCTTCTGTGGAGGGGGAGGGGGCTTCGGTCGAGGGGTCTACGGTGACCATCGTGGCCGAGGGCACCTACGTTGTCAGCGGGACGCTTGACGATGGGCAGTTGGTGGTGGAGGCGGCCGACACCGACAAGGTGCAGGTGGTGCTTGCTGGTGCGACGATTCATAACGAGGACGGGCCGGCTGTGTATGTGAGGCAGGCGGACAAGTGTTTCGTCACGTTGGCGGACGGGACGACGAATACGCTCACCGACGGCGCGGAGTACGTGTTGGAAGATGGTTCGGACGAGCCGTACGCCACGCTGTTCTCGCGGGACGACCTCACGCTCAACGGGTCGGGCGCGCTGACGGTGACCGGCGCTTACCGGCATGCGATCTGCTCGAAGGATGACCTGGTCATAACGGGCGGCACCTACGTGGTGGATGCGGTGGAGGATGCGCTGCGCGGGCGCGACTGCGTGAAGATCGCGGACGGCGATTTCACGCTCACGGCCGGCGGCGACGGCATCAAGTCGAACAACGACGGCGACGCGACGCGCGGGTTCGTGTCCATCGACGGCGGCACGTTCGCCATCGATGCGGGCGACGACGGCATTCAGGCGCAGACGTACCTGCGCATCGCGGGCGGCGAGCTGGACGTCACGGCGACCGACGACGCGCTGCATTCGGACCTCGAGGGCCTGGTGGCGGGCGGCTCGCTTGCCATCGAGGCCGGCGACGACGCGCTCCATGCCGAGACGAAGCTCGTCATCGACGACGGCACCGTGGACGTGACCGGCTGCTACGAGGGCTACGAGGCCGAGAAGATCTACGTGAACGGCGGCGACACGCACATCGTGGCCAGCGACGACGCGGTGAACGCGAGCGCGGCCGACCTGACGGGCGACGAGACGGACGCGACGGCGACGACCGCGACCGATGCGGCCGCGCCTGAGGGCATCGACCCTGCCGACATGGGCGAGATGCCCGAAGGCGGCACGATGCCCGAAGGCGGCGAGCCTCCTGCCATGGGCGAGCGGCAGCAGAACGGCGGCATGCCCGACAACGCGTTCGCCGAGGCCGGCGCGCCCGCCATGGGCGACGAGAACTGCCTCATCCAGATCAACGGCGGCTACACGGTGCTCGATTCCGGCGGCGACAGCATCGACAGCAACGGCAGCGTGGAAGTCGCCGGCGGCGTGCTGCTGGTGAACGGCCCGACGAGCGGCGGCGACGGCGCGTTCGACTACGACCTCACGGCCACGGTGAGCGGCGGCACGGTGCTCATGGTGGGCTCCACCGGCATGGCGCAGAACTTCACGAGCGGCACCCAGCCCTTCGCCTTCGCCACGGCCAGCGGCAGCGCGGGGCAGAGCGTGGCGGTGGTGGATGGCGACGGGAAGGTAGTGGCCTCGCTTACGGCCGCCAAGGAGTTCGGCATGGTTCTGGCCAGCTCGCCCGCGTTTGAGGAGGGCGGCGCGTACTCCCTCGTCGTCGGCGGCCAGGTGAGCGGCGCGAACGCCGACGGCTATACCGACGACGGCTCCGTGAGCGGCGGCACGGCCACCGAGGTCACCGCCTCAACGGCGGCATCCGGCGGCATGGGCGGCCTCGGCATGGGCGGCGACCCCATGGGCGCCGGCCAAGGCGGCGACGTCCAACGCGGCATGCGCGGCGGAGGCGCCCCGATGTAGCCGCCGCCGAACGGGTCGCCCCCTCACCCCAGCAGCTCGAAGGGCACGTCCTTGCCGATGCCCGACGTGGCCAGCACGTCGCCCTCGGTCGTCACCAGCACGGCTTCGAGCGCCGGATGCTCCTCCGCGAAGGCGAGCGCCCGGTCGGCGCCCATGATGACGAGGGCCGTGGTGAACCCGTCGGCATCGAGCGAGGCCCGCGACACCACTGTAGCGCTCAGCAGGTCGGTTTCCGCCGGGCGGCCGGTGCGCGGGTCGAGGATGTGGTGGTAGAGCGCGCCGTCCCGCTCGAAGGCGCGCTCGTACACGCCGCTCGTCACCACCGAGCCGTCGCGCAGGGCCACGGTGGCGAACGAGTCCAGCAGCGGCAGCGCGCTCGAGGGGAAGGGCTTGCGGATGCCCACCCGCCAGGGATCGCCGTCGGGCCGGCCGCCCATCACGGCCACGTTGCCGCCGAGGTTCACGAGCGCGCGCTCCACGCCGTGGTCGCGCAAGAGCGCGAGCAGCCCGTCGGCGATGTAGCCCTTCGCGATGCCTCCCAAATCGACGCAGGCCTGCGGGTCGCGCAGCGTCACCGTCGAGCCCTCCACGACCACGTTGCGGTAGTCCACATGGCGCAGCGCCTCGGCTACGTCGGCGGCGTCGGGGACGATCTGCCGCTTGAAGTCCCACAGCCTCGTCACGCTGCCCATGGTCACGTCGAAAAGGCCGCCCGCCTCGCGGCAGTACGCAAGCGCCACCTCGATGAACGCCGCCAGCTCGGGATCCACCTCGGTGGGGCGCCCCTCGGCATGGTTGAGCCGGAACAGCTCGCTTGCCGGGTCGACGCGTGAGAGCAGAAGCTCGCAGCGGTCGCACCACGCCACGGCCGCGTCTAAGACGCGCTCGTCGTCGACATCCGCGCTGAGCGTGTTGGTTGTGTTGAAGCGGAAAAAATCCCGAGAAACCATGCCGTCTGCCTCCGTGCCTTCGCATTATTGATACCGAACCAGTATACTTTCTTTCGCGCGCAGCGGTAGGGCGTCGCGGCAGATGGCGGGGGACGCCGGATGCCGCACGCGAGCGGCGGAAGGAGGCCCTGTGGCGCGATTCGGAAAACCAGGCATCATCCAGGGGTTCGACGCCTTGGACACGCTCGCCTTCTTCGCGTTCTGCATGAGCGTGCCGCTGTTCCTGCCCGTGCTCGACCTGTGGCGCGGCATGACCGTGTCGGCCGCCGACGCGTGGTCGTTTTTGCCGTCGGTGCCGTTCGCGAGCGCGCTTTCGCTCTCCGCCATGTTCACGGCGCTCGCGTTCCTGTTCATCTGCCTGCTCAAGACGGCCCATGCCCGGGTGAGCCGCACCATCATGCTGCTGGCGCTTGCGGGGTACGCCGCGGGCTCCGTCCTGCTCGACCTCTGGAGCCTCGGCGTGCTCGACGGATCCATCGTCGAAGCCGCGAGCGGGCTCATGATGGGGTTCGGCGCCGCTATCATGTGCCTCGTGTGGGTGAGCAGGCTGCACGTGCTCGAGTTCAAGCGGGCGCTCGTCGTGGTGTGGCTGGCCGGCTGCGTCCTGTTCGCCAGCACCATGCTGCTGTCCCTTGCGGGGCCCGCGGTGGCCCGCTTCGTGCTGAGCGCGGCCGCCCTGCTCTCGGTCGCGGGGTGCGCGCGGCTGTTCTTCCGCTCCGAGGGCGAGGTGGAACGCTCGATCCAAGCGGGCGTGAACTGGTGGGATGTGTTCGGCCATCTGGACGTATCGGTGGTGGAGGGCACCGGCGACTTCAAGACGCCGCTCGCCCGCGCGCTGTTCTTCGCCGTGATGCCCTTCTCGACGCTGCTGCTGTTCGTGGCCGACTACGGCCTGTCGCGGGAGATGGAATGGGACCTCGCCCCGCTGGGCCTGGCCGGCGCGCTGGCCGTGGCGGCGATGGTGCCCCTCGTCCGCGTGAAGTCCGACCAGGCGCTCATCAACTTCTCCTACCGCTTCTTCCTGCCCATCGTGGCGTTCCTCGTGTTCGCGGCCACCGCGTTCGTCGAGCCGTCGCTGCAGCATGGGGTGATGGCGGTGGGCGCGTTCGCGTTCTGCGCCATCTACGCGCTCGTCATGTCGGCTATGCTCGTGGCCATGGCGGGCCGCATGCGCTCGCTGGCCCTGCCGGCCGGCGGCATCATGATCATCGTCGGCTGCCTCGTATGCCTGCTCTCGGGCGCGAACGTGAACGCGGGCGCGCTGGCGCCCTACCAGTACCAGGTGCTCATCGTGCTGTTCGTGGTGCTGGCGGCGGTGCTCATGATCACGCCCAGCTCGCGGCTGTGGCGCGTCATGCTCGAAGGCATCGAGGCCGTGGAGTCGAGCGCCCTCGACGCGCAGGAGGGCTACGTGCGCCGCTGCGCCGAGCTTTCGCGGGAACGGCACCTCACGGCGCGCGAGGCTGAGATACTCGTCATGCTGGGCCGCGGGCACACCTCGGGCTACGTGGCCGAGGAGCTGACGGTGGCCGAATCCACGGTGCGCAGCCATCGCAAGAACATCTACCGCAAGCTGGACGTGTCCTCCCGCGAGGAATTGTTCAAGCTGCTGGACGGCGCGGGCGGCGATGAGGCCCCTGAGGAGGGCGTTTAGGCTTCTCCCCCTTTTCGTCCAGAACGAAAGCGCCCGGCTGAACTGCGATTTCCCACCTTTTGACGATAGATTCGCCCCGCGAGAGCATCTATGGTGGCCCCGTTGTCCGATAAGGCCAAAGGGAGGCTATTCATGGAACTTCAATTCTCGCGTCGTGATTTTCTCAAGGGAAGCATCGTCGTCGCGCTCGGCACCGCGGGCGTCGGCATGCTCAGCTCGTGCGCGGGCGGCAACGCCGCTGCGGAAACCAGCGCGCCCGCAGCTGCGGGCGACGCGGCCGACGCGACGGGCACGGTCACGCTGCATCGCGGATACGGCGCGGCGCACGGGGACAAGTGCTTCACGCGCGCCGTCGTTGCCACGGCCGACGACGGCACCATCCTCGCCGCCAGCGTGGACGACTACCAGTTCATGGCCGCCGACTCGGCGGGCATCGCAGGCGTTCCGAACTCCGACGCCGGCTTCGGCGAAGGGTATGCCGAGGGCAAGATGCTCGTCTCCAAGGCGGGCAACGACGAGGCCTACTCCGCGATGATGAAGGAGAAGGCGCAGGCCACCAAGGCGTGGGGCGAGTCGATGGCCGCGATCGAGGCGTTCTGCGTCGGCAAGAAGGCCTCCGAGCTGACGAAGGCCGGCATCGACGCCGTGTCCGGCGCCACGCTCGTGGATGCGCCGAACTACCTCAAGCTGGTCGCGCAGGTGGCCGAGAGCACCGACATCGCCACGACGGGCACGTACTCAGGCGACGGGGCCGACCTCAAGCTGGGCGCCGCCCTCACGGCCGCCCACGGCGACAAGGCGTTCGCCGAGGCCGTTTCGCTCGTGCAGGGCGACGTGCTGGTGGCGTCGAGCATCGACGAGTTCCAGTTCACGGGCGCCGACACCGCGGACCTCGTGCCGGTTCCCAACTCCGACGCCGCGTTCGCGGAGGGCTACGCCGAGGGCAAGGCGCTCATGTCCAAGTCGGTGAACTCCGACATGTACAGCGCCATGATGAAGGAGAAGGCGCAGGCCACCACGCCGTGGATCGACTCCATCGCCGCCATCGAGTCCTTCGTCGCCGGCCAGAAGATCGCCGACGTGAAGGTGCAGGGCCCCGATGCGGTGTCCGGCGCGACGCTGGTGGATGCGGCCGGCTACGCGAACGCCGCCGTCGTGGCCGCCCAGGCGGCCTAGCGCGGGGACTGCGCTCCTTTTAGGTTCTCGTCCGAAAAGCGGGCCGGCTTTCGCGCAAACCGCGAGCCGGCCCGCTCCGCATGCGCGGCGCTTGCGTATAATGGAAGGGAAGAGCAAGGAGGGTCATGGACGGATTGCCATACGGATGGCGGGAGCGCTCGCCGAAACAAGTCGCCGCCATCGTGCTGCTTATCTTGATGGCGATGGTGCTCAGCTTCGTCGAGCTGCCGGTGGTGCCCGGGGCCGAGTGGCTGAAGTACGACCCGTCGGGCATCGTGTCGCTTCTGGCCACCATCCTGTACGGGTCGTGGATCGGCGTGGGCGTCGCGGTGGCCTCGTGGATACCGCACCTCATCACCGACCCTCTCGGCGCGTTCATGAACATCATGGCCACCGTGTCGCTCATTCTCGTGGTGGGCACGGTGTACCGCCGCAAGCCGAGCCTGCTGCACGCGGTTCTGGGATGCGCCGCCGGCGTGGTGGTGTCGTCCGCCGTCTCCATCTGCCTGAACTTCGTCGTGACGCCGCTGTACATGGGCGCCGCCTACGAGGAGGTGGCCGCCTTGGTGCTGCCGGCCCTGCTGCCGTTCAACGTGTTCAAGGCCCTCGCGAACTCCGTGGTGGCCATCGTGTCCTACCGCAAGCTGGCCTCGCTTCTCGAGGAACAGGACGGCAACCTTCCGGCTTCTGGAAAAAATCGCCCTTGACCCGGCGGGGGAACCCGCTAGAATAGAACGACATCACCTGACGGGGCCCCGCCGACGCGCGAGGCTCAACCCGTCGAAGCCGACAAGGCGGCTGCGCATCGCGCGAGTACCTGGCGGTCCCGCTTCTGCAACGTGGACTGCGCGGCATCGGACCGCACGCCTGGCATGCAGGCATTCTCGAACCAGCAGGTTTGTTGGTATTCTGCGCCCGTTTATTTTTCTTGCACATAATCCGAACTCTTTGGTATCATCTATGGTTGCTGCTTAACGACGACTTTGCTTGAAGGAGCACTTTTGACCAAAGAAGATGTGATCGAGCTCGAGGGGACCGTCCTCGAGGCCCTGCCGAACGCTATGTTTAGGGTGGAGCTCGAAAACGGGCACAAGATATTGGCCCACATTTCCGGCAAGATGCGCATGCACTACATCAAGATCCTGCCGGGCGACAAGGTGACCGTCGAGCTGTCCGTCTACGATTTGAACCGCGGGCGCATCACGTACCGCTTCAAATAGGGTGGGGGATCTGCACAGGGCATGAAGCGCCTGTGCGCATTTTGTGTGCGAGCACTGCGCGTGAGCGCGAATGCAGGGTACCGCATGCGAATTCGTCGTTTGGCATCAGCAAGGAACATGGGCACGAAAACTCTCGCCTGCGGCTGGGCGTGGAATATAGAACTGATACGCATAACCGAAAGGAAAATGATATGAAGGTACGTCCTTCGGTCAAGAAAATGTGCGACAAGTGCAAAATCATCCGACGCCATGGCAAGGTGCTCGTCATCTGCGAGAACCCCCGCCACAAGCAGCGTCAGGGCTAGGAAGAAAGAGGAGATATAACCTATGGCACGTCTTGTTGGTGTCGACCTTCCTCGCGACAAGCGCATTGAAGTCGGCTTGACCTACATCTACGGCATCGGCCTGACCACCTCCAAGAAGATCCTCGCCGACACCGGCGTCGATCCGGACGTCCGCGTCAAGGACCTCACGGAGGATGACCTCACGAAGCTGCGCGACTACATCCAGGCGAACATCAAGGTGGAGGGCGACCTGCACCGCGAGGTTTCGCAGAACGTCAAGCGCCTCATGGAGATCGGTTGCTATCGAGGGCTGCGCCATCGTCGCGGCCTGCCCGTTCGCGGCCAGCGCACGCACACGAACGCGCGCACGCGCAAGGGTCCTCGTAAGCAAATCGGCGGAAAGAAGAAGTGAGGTAGCTCAAAGTGGCAGCTAAGAAAAACGTGCGCACGCGCATCAAGCGTTCCGAGCGTAAGAACATCGCCGTCGGCGCTGCGCATATCAAGTCTACGTTCAACAACACCATCGTGAGCATCACCGATCCCCAGGGTAATGTGATCTCCTGGCAGTCCGCCGGCACGGTCGGGTTCAAGGGCTCCCGCAAGTCCACGCCGTTCGCGGCGCAGATGGCCGCCGAGGCCGCTGCCAAGACGGCGATGGAGCACGGTCTGCGCAAGGTCTCCGTGTTCGTGAAGGGCCCCGGCTCGGGCCGCGAGACGGCCATCCGCTCGCTCCAGGCCGCCGGCCTCGAGATTGCCAGCATCCAGGATTGCACACCCATCCCGCACAACGGTTGCCGTCCGCGCAAGCGTCGTCGCGTGTAACTGAAAGGATCGAAGTATTATGGCTCGTTATACTGGAGCGGACTGCCGTTTGTGCCGTCGTGAGGGGGCCAAGCTCTTCCTGAAGGGCGACCGCTGCTACACCGACAAGTGCGCGATCGAGCGCCGCAACTACGCGCCGGGCGAAGCCGGCAAGAAGCGCGTGAAGGAAAGCGAATATCGCAACCAGCTGCGCGAGAAGCAGAAGACCAAGCGCATCTACGGCGTGCTTGAGAAGCAGTTCCGCCACTACTACGACATGGCGAACCGCCAGAAGGGCGTGACGGGCGAGAACCTGCTGCGCATCCTCGAGAGCCGTCTGGACAACGTCGTGTACCGCCTCGGCTTCGCGAAGTCGCGCGCCGAGGCCCGTCAGCAGGTGCGTCACGGCCACATCACCGTGAACGGCCGCCGTGTGGACATCCCGTCGTTCCGCGTGAAGGCCGGCGACCTCGTCGCCGTGGCCCCCAAGGCCAAGGACCTGCTGGTCATCAAGAGCGCCCTCATCTCCAACGAGCGCGTTCAGGTGCCGGCGTGGCTCGAGGTTGACATTGAGAAACTTCAGGGTAGTGTTCTTTCGCTTCCGCAGCGCGATCAAATCGATCTGGACATTCGCGAGCAGCTCATCGTCGAGCTCTACTCGAAGTAATCGCGGCGAAGTTAAGGAGGCTTACCCCACATGACAGAGTTCATGAGGCCTACGGTAACAACGGAAGAAGTCAACGAGACGGTCGCGCGTTTCATCGTCGAGCCGCTTGAGCGCGGCTACGGCTACACGCTGGGCAACTGCATGCGCCGCGTGCTGCTCTCGTCGCTGGATGGAGCGAAAGCCACCGCCATCCAGATCGAGGGCGTGCAGCATGAGTTCACCACGGCCGAGGGCGTCATCGAGGATATCACCGACATCGTCTTGAACGTGAAGGGCCTCGTGTTCTCCGCGCTCAACGACGACATCGAAGAGGCCACGGCCCATGTGTCGGCCGAGGGTCCCTGCACGGTCACGGGCGCGGATCTGGACATCCCGACCGAGTTCACGCTGGTCAACCCTGAGCATGTCATTGCGACGGTCGCCGACGGCGGCCAGCTGGACATGACGGTGCGCATCGGCGTGGGCCGCGGCTACGTGTCGGCCGAGCGCAACAAGCGCACGGAGGATCCCATCGGGGTCATCCATGTGGACTCGCTGTTCTCGCCGGTACGCCGCTGCACGCTCAACGTTACCGACACCCGCGTGGGTCAGCGCACCGACTACGACAAGCTCGTGCTGGAGGTTGAGACCGACGGCAGCATCACGCCCACCGAGGCCGTGTGCCGCGCGTCCAACATCATCAACCAGTACATGGGGGCGTTCCTCAGCCTGTCCGACGTCATCGACGAGGAGGAGGGCGAGATCCCGTCCATCTTCGCGCCGGAGGGACAGGAGTCCAATGCCGAGCTGGACAAGCAGATCGAGGATTTGGACCTGTCCGTCCGCTCGTACAACTGCCTGAAGCGCGCCGGTATCCACTCCGTCCGCCAGCTCGTCGAGTTCTCCGAGAACGACCTGCTGAACATTAGGAACTTTGGTGCGAAGTCCATCGAGGAAGTGAAGGACAAGCTCATTTCCATGGACCTCAATTTGAAGCTATAGGAGAGTACGAATCATGCGACACAACTACAAGGGCCGCAAGCTGGGCACCGACTTCAGCCACACCAAGGCCATGAAGAAGAGCCTGGTGAACGCCCTGCTCCTCAACGACCGCATCAAGACGGTCGAGTCGCGCGCCAAGGAGATCCGTCCTGACGTCGACAAGATCATCACGTGGGCGAAGCGCGGCGACCTGCACGCCCGCCGTCTGGCCATCGCGGCCCTCGGCGACAAGGAACTCGTGCGCGAGATCTTCGAGAAGGTCGAGCAGGGCATGTTCGCCGATCGCCAGGGCGGCTACACCCGCATCATGAAGCTGGGCAACCGCAAGGGCGACAACGCCCCCATGGTCATCATGGAGCTCGTGACCGAGCCCGTGAAGAAGAAGGAGGAGCCTAAGGCCGCGCCCAAGAAGGCGAAGAAGGCCGCTCCGAAGAAGGTCGAGGCTGCCGCCGAGGAGGCTCCGAAGGAGGAGGCCGTCGAGGCCAAGGCCGAGGAAGCCAAGGTCGAGGCTGTCGAGACCGAGGCCCCTGCCGAGGTCAAGGAAGAGGCCCCTGCTGAGGCCCCTGCCGAGGAGGCCAAGGAGGAGAAGAAGGCCGAGTAGACTTCTTCGTCCGACCTGCTGCACCATCACCGAAGGCCGCGCCCCAAGCGCGGCCTTCGTGCGTCCGGGGGGGGGTGAGGCGTTTCGTGGGCGGGGCGTTGCCGGGGCGTTTGCGCACGGGCGGGCCGCGCGTTCTACCATAAGGGCCTCAAGGATCGTTCGGCGGAAAGAGGCCCCTATGGCAGAACAGGCGAAGGAAGCGACAGACGAAGGCGCGCACTACGGCGCGAAGGATCCGCATGCGGCGGAGGTGCTGCGCCATGCGCAGGATATGACGGACGACGTGCGGCGGCATCTGCCCCAGGCGGCGGCCGACGTGGCGACGCACGTGGAGCGCATCCCCGACGAGGTGCGGCACCACTCGCAGGAGGCGGTCGAGGACGTGCGGCGGGAGACGCCCATCCTCATCGAACACGTGAGGAAAACGCTTGGCGAGCTGTTCGGCGAGCGCCGCTGAGCCGGGTGCCCCTGCGTCGCCTAGGCGTTGCGCACCCGTAGAGGCGCGGTGGTCGTGCTCGGGCGCGTGCGTCCTTAGAATGAGGTTCCGAACAAGGTGAGCGGCGCCGCGCGCCGCGATGACGAAAGGAGCCCGCTATGGCTGAGATCGAGATATTGGAGCAGGAGACCGTTCTGGACGACCCGCAGGCCGAGACGGACGAGGCTCGCATGGCCGCCGACGATCTGCGCCGCATCGAGGAGGAGGTCAAGCAGGAGGCCGAGGCTTCGGTCGAGGACTTCGACGAAGAGGGCGACGAGCGGCGCTCGGTCGAGGCCGCGAGCGCGGCGTTCGACTTCGACCAGGCCGAGGTGCAAACCGAGGCGATCGAAGAGGACGTCGAGGATCGCATGCAACCGTAGCGGCCCCGTTACCGCACGGCATCCGACGGGGCGCGCCCCTTCCCTAGAATGGGGGCGATTCCGAATCGAACCCGAAAGGAGCACGACCATGGTTGATCGAGCATACAAGACCGGCGATGCGTCCGTCGACATGAAGAACGGCGCGAAGGATATGGCCCACGACGTGAAGAACAACCTCAAGGATGCCTTCCACCAGGCCAAGGCCGGTATGAACGAGCGCAAGGCCGAGGACGAGGCCGCGAAGCGCGAGCATGAGGTGGCCCAGCGCACGGGCGATCCGAAGGCCGCCATGCGCGCCCAGCAGCACGAGGCCAACAGGGACGAGAAGTCCGGCGGCATCATGGACGGCATCAAGGACTCGCTCGGCAAGGCCGGCGAGGCCATCAAGGAGGCTGCGGCCGACGCGAAGGACAACGTGAAGCAGGGCGTCGAGAACGTCCGCGAGGGCCGCTAAGCGACGAGCGCGCCTGACGCCTTTTGAGAAGCCCCGCAGCGAGCAGCTGCGGGGCTTCTTGCCGTCATGGACCATGGGCCCAGCGAGCGCTGATCGCGCGGAATTGTCACCATGCGCGGCGCACGCGAGCGGCCGATGTGGCATACTGCCTGCATGCGCATCAACGTCAGCTCATACATTCCCGGTTCCTCGCCCCTTCACACGTGCGATGCGCGCGTGAAGCTCGTGCTGCTCGTAGCCTACTCGGTCACGCTGTTCCTCGTGCGCACCTGGACGGGGCTGGGGCTTTGCGCGCTCGCGTTCGCGGCTGCGGTGGCGGCATCGGGCATCGCGCCGCGACGCTTTTTCGGCTTGATCGCGCCTGTGTACGTACTGGTGGCGTTCACCATCGTGTTCAACGGGTTCTCGTTCGACGTGGCGCATGCGGCGTCGGCGGGCGTTCCGGGCGGTTTGGGCGACGTGTCGGCAGGCGTTTTGGCGGGCGTGCCGCCGATTGCGCTCGTGGGCACGTTCGGCCTGGTGCCGGCCGGGCTCGCGCGCGGGTGCTTCTTCGCGGCGCGCATCGTGCTTCTGGTAGTGGCGAGCCTCGTGGTCACCTACACCACCACCTCCACCGCGCTCACCGACGCGCTCGCCGCGTTCATGCGCCCGCTGCGGCGGCTGCGCGTGCCGGTGGACGACGTGGCCATGGTGTTCTCGCTCGCGCTGCGCTTCATCCCCGTGACGGCCGAGGAGTTCGGCCGCGTGCACGACGCGCAATGGGCGCGCGGCGCGGCGTTTTCCGAAGGGGGCCTGTGGGCGCGCCTGCGCGCGTGGCAGACGGTGCTCATCCCCCTGTTCGTGGGCCTGTTCCGGCGCGCCGACTCGCTCGCCGTGGCCATGGACGCCCGCTGCTACGGCGATCCCGACGCGGAGCGCACCTCGCTCGCCGAGCGGCGCATCGGGCGGGGGAACATGCTCGCGCTCGTGATGGGCCTCGCCGCCTGCGCGGCGCTTGCGGTACTGCTGTAGTTTTCACATCAAATGATGCGCTTTTGAGCGTTGCGTGCTATACTCGTCACATCAAATGATGCGATGGGGGATTGCTCATGGGGAGAGTGGCCGAACGTTGGAAGATCGAGGCAGTGCTGGCACTGGTGCGAAGTACGCGCTGGGAGTGCTTTCGCGTGGCAGGCTCGAGCGATCCCGGCAGCAAGACGCGCGCCTTTCTCAAGCGCATCGACTATCGAGACATCGACGTGTATCAGGTTGTTCGAAGGTTGGAAGTGGCCGACTATTCGAGCGGTCCCTTGCGGGACGACAAAGGCCGCCCTCGCGACTTGTGGGTGTTCGGCAGGTACCTCGAGGAATACGAGGTGTACATCAAGCTGGCCGTGTTCCTCGCGAATGGCGACGTGCGAGCGGTGTGCGTTTCTTTTCATGAGGCGGAGCGACCGCTTGCATATCCTTATAAGAAGGCGGGTTGATCATGGAGCCGGTGAAGAGGCTACTGTGCGAGGAGTGCTGGGAGGAGGTCGACGCCCGGTATGAGACAAGGCGTCACGCCGAAGACGTGCGCGGGGTGACGGTAGAAGTCGATATCGACCATCTGATCTGCCCGAAGTGCGGCAACTCGATCGGGTGGGCACCGCTTGTCGATGAGGGGTTCGACAAGCTGTATCGCGCGTACCGCGAGAAGGTGGGCATCATGCAGCCGGAAGAGATCGTGGCCTTGCGCAAGCGCTACGGGTTCTCGCAACGCGTGTTCTCCGGAATCCTCGGCATAGGCGTCGCGAGTCTTCAACGATACGAGCGCGGATACCTCCCGACGGACTCCCACGCCCAGCTGCTCGCCGATGCGCGGGATCCGCGCTTTTTGAGAAAATGCCTGGAACAGGGCGCGCGCAAGCTCACCGACGAGGAGCGTGCGCGGGCGCTGCGTATCGTGGAGGGGTGTCGAGGAAGCCGGGTGGAGTACGCGGTCGTGCGGATGGACGTGCTGGGAAGCATCCCGCGGGAGGAGACGGAGGAGACGGGCCTGCGCCGGTTCGACCCCGACCGGGTACGCGAGGCCATCGTGTACCTGGCCGGCCACGTGCGCGACCTGTATCGCACGAAGCTGAACAAGGCGCTGTTCTACCTCGATTTCGCCGCCTTCCGCGACCTCGGGGCGGGGGTGACCGGGCTGCGCTACGCGAAGGCCGACTTCGGGCCCGTGCCCGATCAGTTCGAGCTGCTGCTGGCCGCCCTCGTGGACGGCAGCGCGCTCTCGCTGCGCGAGCAGGGTGACGGCCAGGTGCTCGTTGCCGGCCGGGAGCCGGACCTCGCGGCGTTCTCGCTCGAGGAGACGAGCCTGCTCGATGCGGTGGTCGTGTTCGCCAACGGTTTCGCCAGCTCATCGGCCTTGTCGGCGTATTCCCACGAGGAGCGCGGGTGGAGCGAGACGGAGCTGGGCGGCGTCATCTCCTACGAGTACGCCGCCGACCTCCGCTGGAAGGGCGCGGGCGCATGCTGAGGATCGGGGAGTTCTCCGGCGACTTCGACTGGGGTGCCGTGTCCTGGTTTTGACGCGGCGCGGTGCGTGAGAAAGGAAGCCTCCCTTTTTGTGTTGGGCAATAGTCACGACGACATTCGCGAACATATACTCGCATAACGGTGAGTTGCGGATGCAAAGGATGACGAACATGGACAATGATGATCTCGGCTTGCAGGAACGCTCGTTCGACGAGATTTTGAGCTACGACGAGATAGCGCTCGTCAAGATGGCGATGCTCGACGCGGCGGATCAAGGAGTGATTCTGACCGTGCCTGACTCTTGCTCATTCTCGATTTCCTCGACGAAAGTTCCCACCGTGATAGCGGACAAGGGAGTGGCAGCTCCTTACATGCTGTCTGAGGGGCCGACTGCGGAAATGCTTAATCCGCACGTGGCCCTCTTTGACATTACGTTCGACAGCATAGCGAACTTGGTTCCGTTCTTGGAGGAAGTGATGAAGGGCGGCCGAGGTCTTTTCGTCATGGCACCTCGAATAACGCGCGAGGTGCACTCTACGCTCGCGCTCAATAAGCTAAGGGGCACGTTTGACGCCGTTGTGGTTGAGTGCCCCCGCTTCGACCCCTTCTACGAAGCAGTGGCCTCGCTGACCGGCGCGACGGTGTTCGATGGCGATTCGCTTGCTGATTTCACGTTGGAAATGGCCGGCAGCGCCAGTCAGGTGGTTGCTGACAGGGGGCGCACCCTCGTCATCAACGACATTGACAGCCAATCGTCCTGCATGACTCCTCTTGTTAGGGTTGGGGGGACATCCGACGAGGTGGAAGTCAAGATGCGCGCCATCAGGGAGATGGCGGCCGATTCGGGCCGTGCGCTCGACGTCATCGAGCTGGAAAGTTGCTCCTTCTAAAGAGTCACCCCTCGTGCACGCTCACGGTGGGGTGCGCGGCGATGATGGCGTGGAGCTCGTCGATGTAGCGCAGCAGAAGCGGGCTCGGGCGGCGCTCGTTGTGCATGATGTAGCCCACCTGCATGGTCTCGTCCACGTCGAGCGGGATGCTGGCGATGCCCGAGTGCATCTCGGCCGACAGCACGCCAGTGGACAGGGTGTAGCCGTTGTAGCTGGTCAGCAGGTTGGTGAGCGTGCCGCGGTCGGAGATGCGGATGTTGCGCGCGTGCGGCAGGTGGCTCAGGGGCTCCTCGGAGTAGTAGAACGAGTTCGCCGTGCCCTGCTCGAAGGAGTAGCGCGGGAAGTCCTCGAGGTCCTCGGGCGACAGCAGCGCGCGCCCGGCCAGCGGGTGGTGCTCGCCCACGAACACGTGCACGCGCGCGTCGAACAGGGGGAAGTACGCCACGTCGGCGTCGGCGAACGCCTTCTCCAGCACGCGGCGGTTGAAGCCGTCGGTGTAGAGGATGCCCACCTCGCTGCGGAACGTGCGCACGTCGTCGATGATCTCGGCCGTGGTGCTCTCGCGCAGGATGAACTCGTACTCGCGCGCATCGCACGCCTCCACCACGTTCACGAACGCCTGGACGCTGAACGCGTAGTGCTGCGTGGACACGGCCAGGCGCAGGTGGGCCGAGCCCTTGTCGGCGTAGCGCGCCTCCAGCATGTCGGCCTGCTCGATCACCTGGCGCGCGTAGCCCAGAAGCTCGGTGCCGTCGTTCGTGAGCGTCACGCCGCGGTTGCTGCGCGTGAACACGGTGATGCCCAGCTCCTGCTCCAGTTCCTTGATGGCGGTGGACAGGTTCGACTGCGAGGCGTACAGGTTCTGCGCCGCCGCGTTGATGGAGCCGTACTCGGCGATGGCGATGAGGTAGCGCAACTGCTGGAGGGTCATGGGCGGCTCCTTCCGCGTTCGACGTTCTTTCCGTCATTTTACCCAGCTATCGGCTGAATCGATAGCAAACCATCAAAACATCGAATGACCTGAAAGGTTGTATTCGCCGCCCGTTCGTGGTTTCATGCAATACGCTGCTTTTCGCGCGAAAACCCCTGGTAGCGAACGAATGTTTCACGTGAAACATTCAAGCCTCGCTCAACTCGGCAGGGCGAGTTCGCGCGCAGGCGGCGACGAGAACGCACGACGACCAAGGAGCGACCCATGGCGAAGGACATCCCCTACGATCAGAAATACTACGATCCGGAGATCGAGTGCATGCCGCGGCCCCAGCTCGAGGCCCTGCAGCTCGAGCGCCTGAAGGCCATGGCGGCGTACGCGTACGAGAACACGGTGTACTACAAGCGTGCGTTCGACGAGGCCGGCGTGACGCCCGCCGACATCCAAACGCTCGCCGACATCGCGAAGTTCCCGTTCTGCGACAAGAAGACCGAGCGCGAGACCCAGCACGTGGGCAGCTTCTTCGGCGAGATGTGCTCCGTGCCCGAGGAGGAGGTCATCTTCATGGCCACCTCTTCCGGCTCGACGGGTGTGCCCACGGTGAGCCCCTTCACGCAAGAGGACTTCGACCTGTGGCAGGACACCGAGGCGCGCCTGTTCTGGCAGGCCGGCATGCGCCCGAACGACCGCTACGTGCACGGCCTGAACTTCGCGCTGTACGTGGGCGGCCCCGACGTCATCGGCGCGCAGCGTCTGGGCGCGCTCGCCATCTGGGTGGGCGCGGTGCCGTCCGACCGCCTGCTGTTCGTGCTCAAGCAGTACCAGCCCACGGTCATCTGGACGTCTCCCAGCTATGCGTGGCACCTCGGCGAGATCGCCAAGGAGAAGGGCTTCGACCCGAAGACGGATTTCAACATCCACACCATCATCGTGGCCGGCGAGGCGGGCGGCTCCATCAAGTCCACGCGCGAGAGCATCGAGAACCTGTGGGGCGCGAAGGTGGTGGACTTCTACGGCCTGTCCGACATCTACGGCGCGTGCGCGGCCGCGTGCGAGGCGCACGACGGCCTGCACATCGTGGAGGACCAGATCCTCGTTGAGACGGTGGATCCGACCACCGGCGAGGTGCTGGCTCCGGGCGAGACGGGCGAGCTGGTGTACACGACGCTCATGAAGAAGGCGCGTCCGATGATCCGCTTCCGCACGGGCGACATCGGCTACGTGAGCACCGACACCTGCGAATGCGGCCGCACGCTGGCGCGCATCCACGTGACCGGGCGCAAGGACGAGATGTTCATCGTCGGCGCCGTCAACGTGTTCCCGAGCGACATCGAGTACGTGGTGCGCGGGCTGGACGGCCTCACCGGCGAATACTCCATCCGCGTGTACGAGAAGGACTTCACCTGCAAGTACGAGGTGTCGGTGGAGCGCGCGCTCGGCAGCGACGAGCCCTACGACGAGGTGGCGAAGCGCGCCGAAGCCGCGCTCAAGGCGCACACCGGCGTGCGTCCGGCCAAGGTGATCGTGTATGATGCAGGCAAGCTAGGCACGTCGTCCGAGCACAAGGCCAGCCGCTTCATCGACGAGCGCGGCTGCCAGACTCGCTAGGGAAGGAAGCAACCTATGACCACTGCTGAAACCACTTTCGCCGTCTCCGGCCAGCACTACCTGTTCAACGTGCAGACGTTCGCCCACGTGGTGCTCGCGCTCGGCGGCGACGCGTACGCCTACGCCCTGCGCGACCGCACCACACGTGGCGTCATCGACGACGTCGCCAGCGGGAAGAGCGAGCTGGGCGTGCTGTTCGAGACCTCGGCCACGGCCGACGAGCTGAACGAGGCGCTCGACGCGGCGGGCCTGGAGTTCGTGGAGCTCATCGAGTCGGCCCCGCGCGTCGCGCTGCCCAAGAGCCACCCCATGGTGAACGCCGCCAGCCTCTCGCTCGAGGACATGGAGGACTTCCCGTACCTCTACTTCGAGCAGGACGAGGACTCGCCCGTGGCCTTCGCCGAGGAGGCGCTCGCCGGCGTGCCGCGCGCGAAGTCCATCGCGTGCACCGACCGCGCCTCGCTCTCCGAGCTCATCGTGGCGCTCAACGGCTACACGGTGACGAGCGGCATCCTCGTGGGCATCTCCGACGGCGCGGGCCTCAACACCGTGCCGCTCGACACCGATGTGAAGCTGCGCCTCGGCTACGTGGCCCGCAAGGGCGAAGCGCTCGGCGACGTCGCCCAGCGCTTCGTGGAAACCCTCAAGAAGAACCTCGTGAAGTACGCGCGGTTCTAAGACTGCGGAACCAACAGATCGCAGCCCCCTTGTAACCTGCAATTCGCAAGTTGCAAGGGGGCTTTGTTCATTGTAGTTGACAAAATTTGCCTTTTGGCATAGTTTGTCAACTACAATGAACAAAGGAGCCCTCATGATCGAACGACCGCTCTATCTCGATAGGATTCGCCCGTTCATCGGCAAGCCCATCATCAAGGTGGTCACAGGCGTGCGCCGCGCGGGAAAGTCGACGATCCTCGAGCTTGTGCGCGCAGAGCTGCAAGCGCAGGGCATCTCCCAAGCGCGTATGCTTGATATCAACTTGGAGAAGTATTCGAATCGGCACTTCAAGGATCCCGAGGTGCTTTACGCGCACGTGAGCCAGTGGGCGGATGGGCTCAACGGCAGGCAAGGCTTCCTTTTCCTTGACGAGATCCAGGAAGTCGAAACCTGGGAGCAGCTTGTTCCCGGGCTGCAAACGGAGTTCGGGTTGGACATCTACCTTACGGGATCGAACGCCCGCTTTCTTTCGAGCGAATTCGCCACTTACCTGAGCGGGCGATACGTGGAGTTCAAGGTGTTCCCGTTCTCGTTCTCGGAGTTCGTGCGCCTGCGTGCCGATAGCGGTATGGAAGAGGGGGTGGACGAGGCCTTCGATGTGTTCCGTATCTTGGGCGGATTCCCATTTCTCTCGTATCTCGATTACGAGCCCGGACCCAGTCGCGAGTACCTCTTGGGAATCTACGACACCGTCGTGCTGAAGGATATGGTGGAGCGCGAGAACATCAAAGACGCGCCGCTTTTGGGGGAACTGCTTCCGTTTTTGATGGCGAACATAGGCCACACCTTCAGCGGTCGGAGTATCGAGCGCATGCTGGAGGGCGAGGGCATCTCTATCTCCATCGGGTCGGTGCTGAAGTACGTGCAGGTGGCGTGCCATGCGAACTTGCTGTACCGAGCACCTCGCGTCGACGTTATGAGCAAGAAGGTGTTCAAAAGCCAAGAGAAGTACTACCTAGTCGATCAGGGATTGCGCGAGGCGGTGTACGGAAGCAACGACCGCAACATCGATCAGGTGCTTGAGAACATCGTTTTCTTGGAGCTGCTTCGCTATGGATGGAGCGTCACCGTGGGCGACAAGCCTTTTTTGGATTCCGCGAGTGTTGGAGATTCCTCCCCGTTGCCGGGCGCCTCACCAAGGGAAATCGACTTCGTCGCATCGAAGGGCTCGCGCAAGCTGTACCTTCAAGTATGCTATCTGCTGGCAAGCGATTCGACGGTGGAGCGCGAGTTTCGGCCTCTGGAGGAGCTGCGAAGCGATTTCCCCAAATACGTGCTGTCGATGGATAAAGTCGATCGCAGCAGAAACGGCATCATCCACCGGGATATCCGCAGGTTCCTCCTGGAATCCGATAGCCTACTCCGCTAGCGGGTCGTCCTCGTCGGGCGCGGCGTGCTTGCCGAGGGGCTGCTCGGCGCGGGCGCGGGCCTTGGCGTGCGCGGCGGCGCGGGCGGGGGAGCGGTAGCGGGCCGTTTCGCCTTCCGCCTCAAGCTCCTGGGCGATGGCGCGGACGCGGGCTTTCTCGTGGGCGGCTGCGCGCGTGGGCGAGACGGCGGGGCGATCGGTCGCGGCCTCGTCCTTCGCCTCCTTGGAAAAGCCCAGGCGGATGCCGATGTACTCGCTCACCAGCAGCACGAACAGGATGCACATGACGATGAGGTAGCCGATCACCGCGCCCGGCAGCCCGGTGAAGTTCACCAGCAGGATGGGCACGAACAGCGAGAACCCGAACGTGATGATGTAGAGCTTCGTCACGGCCTGCTGCCGGCGCAGCACGGTGATGACCTGGTACAGAAAGTCGATGCCCGCCGTCACGCCGCCCGCGGCGATCATGATGAACAAAAGGCCGCGGAACTGCTCGAAGTCCAGGCCGTAGAGGAAGCTCATGACGGGGATGCCGATCCACCCCATGACGAGGGCCGTCACGCCTGTGTACGCTACCACCACGAGCATGATGGCCACGATGATCAGGTCGAACTTCTTCCGTTTGCCGGGGTCGCCCCACGCCTCGGCCATGCGCACGAGCAGGGGCTTGTAGATGAGCCCGATGGTGAGCAGGATGCCCTGCGCGGGGAAGTACAGCGCATTGAAGTACAGCTGGTTGTCGTAGCTGAGCACGCCCTCCATCACGAACTTCGGCATGTTGTCGATGAGCGCGTACAGGAACAGCGCCAGGAACAGCGGGAAGCAGCTCTTGAACAGCCGGCCCACGCTGGCGGGGCTCACGCGGCGCGACTTCGGCGTCTCGAACAGCGCGAGCGGGAATGTGAGCACCACGAAGGTGACCGCCGCCGCCGCGGCCATGACGATGCAGGCCACGGGCAGGTTGCGCGTGATGAGCAGTGCGAGCGAGAACGCGATGAGCACCACCACCGAGCGGAATGCCTGCGAGACGCCTGCGAGGTAGAGCTTGTCCACCTGCTGCAGGCGGCCTTCGTACACGTCGGCCAGGCCGTCCACCATCTTGTACACGTACACGCCTAGGCTGATGGTGAACATGTCGCTGGCGTACCCGCGGATCGAGCAGTACGCCACGCCGACGGCCACCATGATGGCGCAGGTGATCCACCGGTTCAGCTGGTAGTCGGAGAACGAGTGCCGTTCGTCGAGGTCGGACACCTGGTAGGTGCGCACGCCGTAGTTGGCCAGGAACATGAGCAGCATGCCCGTGACGAACGCCATGGAGAACATGCCGGCCTGCTCCACGCCAACGAGCTGCGTGACCACCACGGTGAGGATGGGGAACACCATGCCCCACGCGCCGATGCCGATGGAGTTCCACACGTAGTCGCGCGTGGTGCGGTGCGCGGCGTACTGCGCCTCCTGCTCGGCGAGCGAGCGGTCGGACACGGCGCCGAGCAGGCGGTTGCACCAGTGGTTCACCGAGCGCGTGACGAAGTTGGGCTTGCGCGGCATCTTGGGAGCCTCGTTTTGGCGGGCACGCGAGTTGGCGCCGAGGAAGGGGGTGGTGTCGGAAGGGGTTGCCGACGCGTGGGAGCCGCGCTCGTTCGCGGGCTGCGAGTCGTCGTCGGCCGCGTTGAGGCGCGCGCGAGTCTCGCGCGCGTGATGCGCGACGGCAGTGCTCGGATCCTTCCCCAGACGTTTCATAGTTCGGAATTATAGTTCATCAACCGCGCGATTCCCGATATCCACACCAGCATCAAACGCCGCCAATTGCGCGGCAAAGGCGCATCGGGCGAAGAGCCGGGGCCGCGTGCCGCCGGCGGGGAGTTGGCGGCTGTGCGGCGGGGTTCGAGGCGCGATCCTCGGCCGGAGCGCTATACTTGCAGACGATGTAATCGAGGGCGGTGGGAGAAGCTCATGATCGAAGTTTTATGGCACGGCCGGGGCGGGCAGGGCGCGTTCACGGCGGCGCGGCTTCTGGGCGCGGCGGCATCGATGGAGGATGGGCGGCACGCGCTCGCGTTCCCGGCGTTCGGACCCGAGCGTCGCGGCGCGCCCATCAGGGCGTTTACGAAGATGGACGATGCGTCCATCGGCGACCGCAGTGCCATCGCGCAGGCCGACTACGTGGTGTACTTGGATGACACGCTGCTCGGCGACGGCTGGGAGCGCGAACTCAAGCCTGGCGGCCTGGTTCTGGTGAACAGCACGCGTGCGTTCGACGATGCGTGCATCGTGGCGCTCGATGCCGACGGCATCTCGAGCGCGGTTCTCGGCCGGCCCATCCCCAACACGGTGTTCCTCGGCGCGCTGGCGGCGCTCTGCGAGAGGGTGGAGCTGGCCGACGTGGAGGAGGCCATCCGCCAGTACATGCCCGCGAAGCTGCACGCGAAGAACATCGATATCGTGCAGAAGGCGTGCGCCGTTTGTCATCCTGAGCGCAGCGACGGAGCAGCCACCCCTTGTCATCCTGGGCGAGCGCAGCGAGTCGAAGGATCCCCTGCGGCGTCAGCCGAAAGCGCCGCGACGACGGTGCCCCAGCGCCCGGCATCCCTCATCCCCACGCTTCGCTCCGGCGCGCTCGATCCCGCCGAGTTCGCGCATTCCACGTGCTTCGAGGGCGGCTACCTCACGGTGAAGAACGCGGGCTGGCGCAACATCCGCCCCGTGATCGATCCGGCCGCCTGCACGGGCTGCCTGCAATGCTACCTCTACTGTCCTGACGGCACCGTCTTCAAGGTGGCCGACCCCGCGCCCGGCGGCGCTCCGGTGGCCATCGACTACGACTTCTGCAAGGGCTGCGGCGTGTGCGCGAAGGCGTGCAGGTTCGGCGCCATCACGATGATCCCCGAAAGCGAGGCGGATGCCCGATGAAGCGGTTCCTTTCCGGCGACGAGGCCCTCGCCGAGGGCGTGCGGCTGGCGCGCCCGCAGGTCATTTCCGCGTATCCCATCACGCCGCAGACGGTGGTGGTGGAGCGCCTGAGCGAGATGGTGGAGGACGGAAGTCTGGCCGCCGAGTACGTGCACGTGGAGTCCGAGCATTCGGCGCTCTCGTGCGCCATCGGCGCGTCGGCCACGGGCGCGCGCACGTTCACAGCCACGTCGAGCCAGGGCCTGCTGTACATGGCCGAGTGCCTGACCTACGCGTCGGGCGGGCGGTTCCCCATCGTCATGATGAACGCGAACCGCGCCACCGCCCTGCCGTGGAACATCTACGGCGACCAGCGCGACTCGCTGTCGCTTCTGGACCACGGCTGGATCCAGGTGTACGCCGAGAACAACCAGGAGGCGCTCGACCTGGCCCTCATGGCCTACGCCGTGGCCGAGGATCCGGCCGTGCGCACGCCGGTGATGGTGAACCTGGACGGCTTCGCGCTCACGCACACCTACGAGACGGTGGACGTCCCCACACCCGATGAGGCCGACGCGTTCCTGCCGCCCTACGACGGCGCGGGCAACCGCTTCGACTTCGAGAACCCGGTGAGCATCGGCTTCTCGGCGGGGCCGGACTACGATCGCTACTTCAAGTACTGGGAGCATCGCGACATGCAGGAGGCCGCGCCGCGCGCCATCAAGGAGGTGGAGGCGCGCTTCGCCGAAGTGTTCGGGCGACGCTACACTGGCATGATCGAGTGCGTGAACTGCGACGATGCCGACGTGGTGCTGGTGACGCTCGGGTCGGTGGCGGGGCTCGTGCGCGGCGTGGTGGAGAAGCTCCGCGCCCAGGGAGTGCGCGCCGGCATGCTGCGCATCCGCTACCTGCGCCCGATGCCGAGCGTGCTCGTGGCCACTGCGCTCGCGGCCGCGAAGGCCGTGGGCGTGCTGGAGAAGGACGTCTCGTTCGGCGCGGAGGGCACGGTGTACACCAACGTGAACTCGGCGCTGCAGCAGGCGGGGGCGCGCGTGCCGTCGTACAACTTCATTGGCGGCCTGGGCGGCGATGACATCTCCGAGGCCCAGGTGGAGGGTATGTTCCGCGCGCTCGCGCAGGCGGCCGAGGGCACGCTCGACCTGCCGCACGTAAGCTTCCTGGGAATCGATTCGCCGGCGGACGCCGTCTCGGAAGGAGGCCGATAGCCATGGCCGTCACCGCCAAGAACATGACCGACGACGAGCTGTTCTTCGGGCACAAGGCGTGCGCGGGCTGCGGCGGGTCGCTTGCCGTGCGCGCGGCGCTCAAGGTGCTGGGGCCGAACGCCGTGGCCGCGCTGCCCGCGGGCTGCATGAGCGCCGTCGGGTTCAACTTCCCGCAGCTCGCCTTTGCGAACAACGCCATGATCACGCCCTTCGCCGCCACGGCCAGCGTGCTCACCGGCATCGAGGCCGGCCTGCGCGCGCAACACAAGTTGCCCGACGACTGTACGGTGGTGGGCTTCGCCGGCGACGGCGGCACGGCCGACATCGGGCTGCAGGCGCTCTCGGGTGCCATCGACCGCAACGACGACGTGCTCTACATCTGCTACGACAACGAGGCGTACATGAACACGGGCATCCAGAAGAGCTCGCTCACCCCGTTCGGCGCCAAGACCACCACCACGCCGGCCGGCAGCAACGTGCACGGCTGCCTCACGCAGAAGAAGAACCTGTTCGAGATCGTGGCCGCGCACGGCATCCCCTACGCCGCCACGGCGAGCGTGGGCTACCTGAACGACTTCATCCGCAAGGTGGAGCGGGCGCGCGACATCAAGGGCACGCGCTACATCCACGTGATCGCCCCGTGCCCAACCGGCTGGGGCTGCGGCGTGGACGAGACGGCAGACATCGCCAAGGATATCGTGGACACGGGACTCTGGTACCTCGCTGAATACGAGGGCGGCTCGTTCAAGCTCAACCGCGACCCCAAGGAGTTCGCCAGCGTCGAAGCCTACCTGCGTCGCCAAGGCCGCTTCCGCGCGCTTTCGGACGACGAGATAGCCGCCGTCGAAGCCGCCCGCGACGCAAAGTGGGAGGTCATGCGGAGGGAGTGGAAGTAATTTACGTCCGGAGCCCCGCACCAAGGTGATGCGGGGCTCCCGCCTTTTCTGACTAAACGATTCTCCAATGGCCGCCTTTGTTCGGCCCGACGTGCTCGAGCATTCCAATCCGCTGCAGCTTCCCAACGCGTTTTTTCGCAGCATCGACGCTTATGCCCAGCGTGCGAGCCGCTTGCTCGATGGTTTGGTGCGGATTTTGCTCGAACTCTGCGAGCGTTTCCTGATCCTTTGCAGTGAGCTTTACTTTCTGGGTAGTTTTCTGGGTAGTTTTCTGGGTAGTTTTTTCATTTACACCGTCACTCCCGTTCGTCCCTTTGCCCGTGAGTGCCCGATCTACCGCAGCTTCCATCGCAGCGAACTCCGGGTTTATGAACATGGTGACCATGGTGAGCTCGTCGGTGTCGTTGTCGGGTTCGAAGCGTAGCGCGGGCGAGCCGTTCTCCTCGAGGGCGCTCTTCGCGCGACGAATGCCCGAGCCGTAGCTCTCGATGAGATGGAGGGCGTGGAACATCTCCTTGATTTCGGGATTCTCGTACACGCGCTTGGGAAACTCGACGTCGTTGTTCATGGCTTCTATGGTGACGGGCGGTATGGGGCGGTTGTGATTGACGAACACGATCTTGTCCGCGTACACGTAAATGCCGCCGTAGTTCTCGTCATCGTACTGCCGGTGCAGGATCATATTGGTCGCAAGTTCCTCGAAGGCCTGAGCAGGGTAGTTGTAGACGATGCGATGCTGGTCGATTCCCGGCGTGCGAACGGTGAACGATCGCTCGATGACGTTTTTGAAGTACGTCCCTACGAATTGCGCCTGCACCCAGATGGGCCCTTCGAACGTTTCCGCCGACATGCGGTCGGTATCGTCCATGATGTCGCTGATAACCTCGACGTAAGCGCCCTTGATAAAATCTCGGGGCCTGTTGGCGAACATGAGGACCGCGAAATTCTTGACGCGCAGGCCTCCGAAGTCGCTTTCGGATACAAGTCCCATGCTTTTCGCCATCTCGAGCTTGGAGAGCGTGCGGACGTCTTCGCGTGCTCCAGTCTGCACCAGGTACTCGCGCATGTACTCGTAGTTGAGGTCGTCGAGCGTGGCGCGTTCGTTGAGCTCCGAGCTGAAATGGTAGTCGGCGAACTTCTTCAACAAGTGGAATTCCTGCGTGTGGTTCGGCGGCACGGTGTCGCGGGACACGCGGATGTAGCGCCCCGGTTTGATGCCGTGCTTTTTCGAAGCGACCTCTTTCGTCTCGTATGGGCCTGCGGAGCCTGGCTCGATGGCCACGATGAGATACGAGCGGTCGTCGAATTCGTCTACGATGAAATGCACGATGGGTTTGGGCACGACGCAGGCGACAAGCGACTTCAGCGTGTTCTCGGTCGTTTCCAGATTCGCCTCGTCGATGCCGGCTATGGGCAGAACGGGCACGGCCTTCCGTCCGTCCTGCGCGTCCTCTTCTTCGACACCGATGAACAGAAGCCCGATTTCCCTGTTCATGTAATTGTTGGCGAAAGCGCACATCGTTTTGAGGATGCCGCCCTTGAACTCAGCTGATTTCTTGTATTCGATGAAGTCGCTTTCAACATGACGGGATGCCAGGAGCTCGTGCGCCAAGCGGCGAATATCCTCGCGTTTCATAGCAGGTTCTCCTTTCCCGTCCGGCTTTTCGACTTTCGATTATAACTTGAAACACCGCCACTGACAGACCGAGTCGCAGCTTCGAAAAGGCTTTGCAGCCGCTGGTATACTGTTCTCGTTCTTTGCGTCATCGTTTTCGTGGAAGGAAAGGGGTCGACGTCATGCCGTTTCGGATCGTTCGCGACGATATAGCGCATATGCGGGTGGACGCGGTAGTGAACGCCGCGAACGCCCAGCTGCTGGCGGGCGGGGGCGTGTGCGGCTCGCTGTTCCACGGCGCCGGGCATGAGGAGCTTGCGCGCGCATGTCGCGCCATCGGCGTCTGCCCGGTGGGCGGGGCGGTGGTCACGCCGGGGTTCGCGCTGCCCGCCCGCTACATCATCCACGCGGTGGGGCCCATCTGGCGCGGCGGGGATGAAGGCGAGGCGGCGCTGCTTCGGCAATGCTACGACGCAGCTCTCGCCCGTGCTGAGGAGCTTGGCGTCGAGTCGGTGGCGTTCCCGCTCATCTCCACCGGTGCATTCGGCTTCCCCAAGCCGGCGGCGCTGGCCATCGCGCTCGAGGCGTTCGCGAGCTTCCTGGCCGACCATGACGTCGACATCTACCTCGTGGTGTTCGACCGCGCGTCGTTCGACATCGGGGAGTCGCTGTTCGCGTCGGTGCGGCAGTACATCGACGACACCTATGAGAAGGCGTATGACTACCTGGGGACGGCGGTCCTGAGCGATGAACTCGCTGCAGGATTCAGCTTCGAGGATACTGAACTCCGCAGCCGGCGCGTGCAGCCTGCTGCCCCGAGAGTCGCCGCTCGAAGCGCGACCGCCTCGCAGGCAGAAGACCTCTCCCAGCTCGTGGACAACCTGGATGAGTCGTTCTCTGAGTGTTTGCTGCGCCTCATCGATGAGCGCAGCATGACCGACGTGGAGGCGTACAAGCGCGCGAACGTCAGCCGCAAGCTGTTCTCGAAGATCCGCAGCGACAAGGCGTACCGCCCCAGCAAGCCCACGGCGCTCGCGTTCGCCGTGGCGCTGCGGCTCTCGCTCGAAGAGACGAAGGGCCTGCTCGAGAAGGCCGGATTCGCGCTCTCGCACGCGAGTAAGTTTGACGTGATCGTGGAGTATTTCATCCGGCGGCAGGAGTACGACCTGTTCGTCATCAACGAGACGCTGTTCGCCTTCGACCAGATGCTACTGGGCTCGTAAGGCTCAGCGCGCGATTGTCGCCTACGAGGCGACCTTATGGCGCGTGTTCCCTTCTATAGTGGCTTTGTCGGCGGGGCTCCGATGCGCGGGGCTCCCTCAAGCCAAAGAGAAGGAGCGAACATGAACGCCAACGAAACGACAACCGGGCACGCAACGACTGAGCTCGTGTTCCTGCTAGATCGCAGCGGGTCGATGGCCGGCCTGGAAACGGATACTATCGGCGGCTTCAACGCAGTGCTTGAGCAGCATCGCCAGCAGCCCGGGCAGGCGGTTCTCTCCACGGTGCTGTTCGACCACGAGACGCTCGTGCTGCACGACCGGGCAGACCTGCAGCAGGTGCGGCCGCTCACGAGCGACGACTACTCCGTGCGCGGCTCGACGGCCCTGCTCGATGCGGTGGGCGGCTCCATCAAGCACATCGCCATGGTGCAGCGCTACCTGCCCGACGGGTTCAAGCCGGACAAGACCATCTTCGTCATCACCACCGACGGCATGGAGAACGCGAGCCGCCGCTACTCGTACGATGATGTCAAGCGCCTGATAAGCGAGCGCGAGGAGCAAGGGTGGGAGTTTTTGTTCCTCGGCGCGAACATCGACGCGGCGAAGGAGGCGGGGAGGATAGGCATCCCGGCCGCGCGGGCGGCGCGCTACGTGGCCGACGGCGAGGGATCCGCGGTGATGTTCGGGGCCGTCGCGCAGGCCACCTGCAACCTGCGCGAGCAGCAGGTGCTGTCCGAAGACTGGAGCGACGCGATTGCCGATGATCTTGAGGCACGCGGATAGGCGCACGCCTCGCAGCCTACGTTTTCTCCGAAGTGCGCGACCTCTGCGCCGGACTTCGCACGCCTGACGCGCAAGCTATGGTACCGTTTGCATGAACGCATGGGGCGAACGTGCGAGGGGAAGGGGGTGCGGCAATGGACTTGAGCGCGGTGGCGGGCGTCATCGGCACGTTCGCGTCCGATATCCTTATCACGTATGCTTGGATACGGCTGCTGCACATGCGCTCGAACGTGCTGTTCCTCATCCTGCTCGCCCCGTTCATGCTGTTTGTTCTCGCGGCGCGCAACGAGATCGGCGCCACCGTCCGGCTCCTCTTCCTCATCATGGGCTCCGGGGTGATTCCGTTCGCCGTGGCAACCGATGGGGTCTTGCGCAGGCTGCTGGTCGTGGCCTTGGTGAACGTGTGCATCATCGTTGCGGAGCTTGTTTCCATCAGCTCGTGGTATCTTATGACCGGCCTTGAGGCAATAGAGTTCAGCTCGGCCTGGAGCAATCTTGGCGCTTATACGTTTACCCACGTCATGCACCTGATCATCTTAGCGGTCCTGTTCGCGGCCATAGATGCCACGCTCAAGCGTTTTGACAGCGATCAGGCGCAAGGGCTGCAGAACTTCGTATGGTTCCCCGTCGCGCAGGCGCTCATGCTGGCCCTGGCGCTTGCGTGCGGCGTGTACCTGCGCCAGGGGTCAGACGTGCTCTATTTCGGCACTGCCGTGCTTTCGCTGCTCTGCCTTGCCGCCGACTTTGCGTTGATGACGTCGGCGGGTCGATTCGCTCGCAAGCGCCGCGAAGATCAGCGCGCCGCCTTGCTGCAGCAACATCTCGACGAGTGTTTGGCGCAATGCGATACGTTCGTCGAAGAGGCCGAGCGCACAGCGAAGATGCGTCATGACGTGCGCAATCAAGCTCATGCTGCCCTGGCGCTTGCCGAGCGCGGCGACCTCGTACGTGCTCGCGAGCATGTAGCGGCGTTCGGCGCTTCGCTTGCGAAGCAGCCTCAATCCGGTGAAGCGGGGTATCGTTCCTAATGCCCGACGTTCTTCTCGATATTGTCGGAGTCCTTCCTGTTCAGACGCTGTTCGCGTATGCGCTCACCAAGATGCTTGATATTCGCAGACCGGTTTTGTACTGGGTGCTGGAAATGGCTTTCGTGTTGTTCATAGCCGGCACGCGCTCAATCACGAGCGTCGAGTTTCGGCTGGTGGCGGCGATTGCCCCCGCTCTCGTTCCCATCGTTTTGTCCGAGGGCGGCCTGGCTCGCCGGATCCTTATCGTGGCGCTGGCCCACTTCGTGCTGTTCTTCGCCGATCTGCCGGGCGGAGCGCTCTGGATAACCGTGACGGGCACGCCGGTGGGTGATTACAACGCGGTGCGCGCCAACCTGGGCGCGTTTGCCGTGACCCACGCACTCCATTTCGTGCTCGTGGCTCTGCTGCTCACCGTGCTTTACCGGCTTGTGCGTCGCTTTCCCCCCAAAAGGCACGAGAGGGAGAAGTCTGCGCGCCTACCGGCCCTTTTCTCCGTCATTCAGCTCGTGTTGGCAAGCATCATGATCATTTTGCCGATGGGCTATATCGAGAATTCCCTGCGGTATTATGCGGTGGGCGTAGCACTGTCTTTGATGGGCTTCGCGGCTGATGCGCTGTTGTTCGCGGCGATGAGCCGCTACACTCAGAAACGCCGCGACGATGAGCGCGCGACATTGCTTGAAGAGCAGCTCGACGGCTACCTCGCGCAATGCGGAGAGTTGGTTGAAGACATCGAGCGCACGTTGAAGATGCGCCATGATGTGGGGAATCAGGTGCAGGTGGTGCTCGCGTTGTCGAATCGGGGAAGGTTTCACGAGGCGTATGAGCACCTCGGCCGGGTGAGCGAGATGCTTGCCGGTTCCAGCGCAGGCGAGGAGGTTGTTCGGTCATGAGAAACGCCATAGCGATAGGCGCGCTTCTGCTGATGTGCGCGTTCATGGTGATGCTCGCGCGCAGGCTCCGCGGCATCGCCCCTGCGCGCCTGCTCATCAACCTGCTGTTTCCCTTCAGCCAGCTGTGCATTGCGGCGTTTCTGCTCTACTACGCGATTGCGTACGATCTGCCCCTTTGGATGTTCGTCCTGATCGTAGCCGTGAGCATTCTGTGCGGTCCGGTTGATCTGGTTTTGTTCAAGATGCTGGGGGAGTCGGAGGAGCGCGAGCTGTCGCGCGAGCGCGTACGTCTTCTCGAAGAGCAGCTGCACGCGCAGGAGGATTACCTGCGGCGGCTGTCTGCAGACATCGAGGAGGCCTGCCGCGTACGCGAGGACGTTGCCCGCGAACTGTCGGCTGTGGAAAAGCTGCTGGATCAACGCGAAGCCGAGCAGGCATCGCGCGGGCTGATGAGGGCAGTGGGTCTTATGGACGCAACATGCAAGCGCACGTGCGAGCATCGCGTGGTGGACGCGCTCGTTTCGATGAAGGCCGCCGAATGCGACAAAAATGATATCCGCCTGACGCTCAACCTGGCGGTTGCCGACGATATAGGGCTTTCCAGCGTGGAGTTGTGCGCGGTGTTCTCGAATATGCTGGACAACGCCATCAACGCCTGCGTCAAGGTGCCCGAGGGAGAGCGGTTCGTGGAGCTGAGCGCGCGCGAAAACACGGGGTATTTGGTGGTTCACATGAAGAACAGCTGCGTGACGTCTGAATCGGTTGCCCATCGTGCGCCGCGCAGAAGGGGAGCCGCTCTGCCTCGGCACGGTTGGGGTCTCAGCATCCTTCAGTCCCTCGCCGATCGCCACGATGGCAAACTTGAAACCGCCCAGGCAGCCGGCGTGTTCACTACAACGGTGTTGCTTCGGGTGGATTCTGCGGCAGATGATCAATTATACTTGGGCAGCATCAAAAGCGCATCGTAGTGAAAAGCTCTCGAGAGTTGGAATGTTGTCATGTATCGCTTGCTCATTGTCGAGGATAATCCCGACCATAGGGAGGTTCTCCAAAAATTGGCAGAGTCGCATCCTTGCGCCTCTGAGTTGCGCGTCGATTATGTCGCCGATGCTGCAAGCTTGGAAGCGCGCAGCGCGGATGATCCGATTGACATTTTGCTTATCGACATCGATTTGGGCCCCCATGAACCCAATGGCATCGAAGTAGTCCAAAGCCTCTTTCCTGCGGGAAGCGGGACGCAGGTAGTCTATGTGACGGGCCATCTGGAATTCTGCACACGCGTGTACCGAACCGAGCATGTGTACTTCCTGGCGAAGCCCGTGAGCAAAGACGATTTCGATGATGCGATTGACAAAGCGCTTGCCAAATTGAATGAACTTCGCGCCTTAACGCTCGCCATCCGTTCGGGTGGCATGGTGAAGCTTGTGCGTCCCCATGCCATCGATTTTGTCGAAAGCGACCGACGCAAAGTGCGCATCCATCTGGGTGGCGAGGTTTTGGAAACGTATTCGACGCTCGGCGATTTGGTTGAGCAGCTGCCTGGTTCGTTCGTCCAGTGCCATAAGAGCTTTCTCGTCAACATGGACCGCGTTGTGGAGTCGCGCAAAGATTGCTTTGTCCTGCGTTCCGGCGAGATTGTTCCCATCAGCCAAAAGAGGCGCAAGGCGACCCGCGAAGCCTTCTTTCGCCATTTGGGTAGGCAGTAAAAGAAAATGTCGGAGGATGCGGCTGGCGGGATTTCGCCAGCGTGTTCTTTCATGCGCCCCTTTTCCCTGCGCACTGCTGCCCACAAAGTATCCTCTTATTGTAATGCGAAGAGGCGCAGCGTGCTGGCGACGCCGCTTAGATTTACGTGCCGTTAGTCAGTTTTGACAGGAATGCGATCGGTCGTGACGAACGTCTGCCGCTCCGTGCAGAGGTGTTGCACAATACCCTCGATGCGCGCCTCGCTTTCTCCTTCTGAGCGGTTTTTGCCGGGTGCGCTGGTATCGGCCCCGAGAACCGGGAGGAAAAATGGCTTTGACTCATCTCCCGCCCAGGGGTCTGCGAGATCCATCGCAGAAGGGCTTCGTCCTCGTATCGCGCAGTTTGCGTTCCTCAGTGTTCCGCATCGCCGCGCCAGCTGCAAAACGCGCTGATGCGGCGGCACACTGCGTGAAGGTGACGAGAGGCAGCGAAAAAGCGATACTCCGGCAATTCGATGTTTTGAAACGATTGTCACGGTGCGAAGACGGCTGTTCGGGAGCTCTCGCGGTTCCGCGTCCGCTGCCGGACCTCGTATCGTTCGGGATGGGACATGCAGAATCGGGAAAAGGAACAGCCTTCTTATGGATTGCGACTCCGTGGGTGCGCGGCATGTCTCTCGACCGCCACATGGCGACTGCTGCGTGCGAAAAGCGCGAAAGCCTTCTTGTCGATGCGCTTGAGCTTGCGCTCGCGCTCGCCGAGGCGATCAACGGCCTGAGCCTCATGACGGAGCGCGGGCGAAAACTCGTCCATGGCGACATCAAGCCCTCGAATATCATCGTGTCGACCGGCGGGACCAAGCGGATATCCCTCGTCGATTTCGACACGCTGTTCTTCCAGGGCGATGAAGGGGCGCCCCCTTGCGGAACATACGGTTACTCGGCTCCGGAGATCGTTGCGGCGGAGGAGGAGGGCTGGGCTTGCGGAGGCGATTCTGCCGACGTTTACTCGTTCGGCGTTGTGGCGCACGAGATGCTGACGGGGGCATGGCCCTATCCTTTTCCGGCGGGACTGATAGCCGGTCGATCGCATTGGATATCCTGGTTCAGGCGCTCTTCGATTATTCGGATCGAAGAGCGCCTTCCTCCGGACGTTCACGCTCTTTTGCTTGCATGCCTCGCGCGTGATCCCTGCTCGCGTCCGCGTTGCGACGAGGTGGTCGCCATCCTGAAACGCATGGCGAACCGTTATAGAGACTCGAGCATTCTATGCTCGCGGCGCACTTGCGAGCCCGCGCCGCCTACTCCGGCATCGTCGGCTGAGTCGGCGGCTTGTTTGGAGCCATGGATCGATCCGGAAGTGTTGCGCAACAGCTTGCGCGCGAGTTTGCGCATACTCTAGATGCATGACTTCCAAGAGCAGAGAACGAGAGGCGGGAGAGGGGGTAGCGATGGCGAAGCAGTCAGAGAAAGCGGCTCTCAACTATGCGGTTGGCTGTGAAGGGTGGCGCACGGCCCTGTTCTGCTTCGCCGAGCGAATAAGAGCGCTTTCCCATGGGTGCATCAACCATAAGGTGCTGTATTCGTATGTCGGCTTGAAGGGCCATTACATCAACCATGCCAACCCTTCCATTAGGAAGCGCACGGCGACCATGCTGTCAAGGTTGATCCACTCGCTGCGATACGTCGATGATTTCAAGGAGAGCTGCGTGAAGAACTCCCAGGTGTTCGCAGAAGGAGCCCAGTCCCTTTGCCGTGATTTGGAAAAGGCAGGAATCGATCCAGGAAACGCGATCCGTGAGATTTCATATCCGACCTGGAAAGACGTCAGCTGTGGCTTCGCAAACGAATGGAGGGCTGGGAGAACAGATCTCAACCTCGCGCGCATCAACAACGAGATGCAGCTCTTGTTTTCAGTCTGCGCTATTGGGCAAGGCGACGCTGAAGAGCGCTTGAACATGCTCGTCTCCTCCTACTTCCATCTGCTGACGTTCGGGCATCTTGACGAGGAGCTTGCCCGGAGGCTTGCGGAGGCCACGCCGGACGAGATACCCGATGCTGCGAAAGCGTCAATGCCCTCCGAAGATCGGGCGTGCCTTGTCAAGTACGACGCGAACGCCCCGGGTGTCGTTGCCGACTGGTGGTTGGTCGATTCGATGCAGCCGTTCTTCATCGGGCGCTACACCGACAGCGATGTCATCGAGGGCGATCCCTCCGCCTCTCGGCAGCACTGCCGTATCGTGCGCGATGAAAGATGCTGGCGGCTGGAAGACCTGGGTTCGAAGCACGGCACCCGGGTCGTCCGCGGGAAGGATAACCGCGTCGCCTACGACAGCTTAGCCGAGGGTTCGGGATGCTCGTGCGACCTGCAAGCGGGGGATCGCATCGTGCTCGCCGGAAGCTCGTGGTACTGGTTTGGAATCATGGACGATCGAGGTGAACGATGAGCGGTCCGAAGTCGGGAGAGCTGACGCTCGAGCAGATCATGGCGCAACGGCTGCAAGCGGAAAGGGAGAGGAACGCATCCATCCTCAAGGAAGCGCTGCGCGAGGTTCGCAAGCGGGCGGCGAAGCTGAACGCGCAATGCGCGGATGCGGGAAAGTTCGGACAGCTGGCTTCGGAGGATTGCAGGAAGCTTGTAGCAGAATGCGAGAACCGCCTTGTTGAAACCGCCACTCGCGGCTACCCTGCGCAGCTTGCAGAGGCCCAGGCCTTCAATAGGCGGCTCGAAGCCTCATGCGATCAGGCGATAACGAAGCTTGCCGCAAGCTTGAAGGACATCGAGGGCCGTGTGGGCCGCGATGCCGAAGCGCTCGCCCGGCTCGACAGGCTCGATTCCTTTGCAGAGAAATTCAGTGCAAACGCGTCGGTCAAGCGCTTCGATTTCGGGGAGGCCATCGAGCGCGCCGAGAGGCTCCGCGCCGAAACGTCGTCTGCCAAGAGCGCCAGCGCGCCGAGGGCTGCGCAGATGGCGAGCGCATCTCCGTTTGAAGTGCTCGACGAGGTTCGCAATCTGTTCTCCACCATCTCCGCGCTGTCCATGGACGAGGCGCTCGTCGCTCAGCAAAGGGCGACGCTCCTCGCTTCGGCGCGCGATCTTCGCGCCGCGTTGGAAGAGTATCAACTCGATCATGATCGCATTGTGGCTTTGGAAAACGCTGCTGCAGTGTGCCGCACGATCGCCCGCGGCGCTGCGCGCGCGGCTGACGACATGGGCGACGTTTACACGGAATGCCGGCTGCTCCAAAGAAGGTGCCGCGAGCTCTCGGTCGGTTTCGCGGAGCTGCCTCCGCTGCAGAGTTTCAAGGGCATTGCCGAGGTTCAGCGGTTGGAGGCGGATCTTGCCAAGCGCTATCGAGAGCTGGCGAACGACGCGTATTTCGCCGACGCTCTCGACCGGGTCATGGAAAAGCACGGCTACGGGGTGAAGCGCGCGGTTTGCTTGTCTGAGCAGGCCATTCCAGGCCATGTGCTGTATGCGAACACCGAAAGCGACGTCGGGATCCATGCATACGTCTCGCCGTCCGGCATGGTGATGATGGAGACGGCTTCCATCAGCGGGGCGGTTCTCGACGACGAGGACGGGGTTCAGGTGGAACGAGCGCAGGCGGCTTCGGCTTACGATCGGTTGCGCCTCGTCGACGAGCAGCGTCGTTTCTGCAATGTGTTCGCGGAGTTTGCCGACGACCTGAAGGCTTACGGCATCTGCCTAGCCAAGAAGTCGGACATGCCGCCTTCCGAGGAATGCTCCGTCGTGTTCACGTCGGTCGGGCGCGCGCGTATGCAGGAAGCCGATGAGTTGCAAAGCCGCAAGAAGAAGAGCCGCGCCGATGAGGTGCTCGTCGAGAGGGAGATGAGCTGATATGTGGATCTGCTCGAACTGCGGAATGGCAAACGAAGATGCGTTTGACGTTTGCCCCGCCTGCGCTGCGGGAACTTCCCAAGCCGGGGAGCGCGCGCATGATGCATCTCCGACACCGCTGCCCGACTCCCCAAGAAGCGTCGACGCGGAGTCGTTCGTCGATGGGCGCGCCTCGCAGAGCGCGGGCGACCTCCTCGTGCTTGAGGAGGTACGCACGAGAACCGAGATAGAGATCGGGGGCAGCGGCGGATTTCTCGGCAGGGAGGGTGATTACAAAAACGATCTGTTCAGCCCTAAAGTCTCACGCTTGCATCTTGAAGTGCGGAAGGAACAAGCCGGTTGGTCGATCACTCCGATGAACACCGTCAATTCGACGTATGTGTACAAGAATGGCGAAAGCGCGGAGCTGGTCGAGGGGGTGCCGCATCCCCTCTACGGCGGCGAAACAGTGCGCATGGCCGACATGACGTTCCGCGTCTCATTGAAGAGCGGGGCCGAAGGGGAGGAAGGCGTCTCGGAGGTTTCCCCCGAAGCCGCGCGGGAAGAGTCGCTTCCTGCTTCTGCGGAGGAGCCCCAAGCGATCAGGGACGACGGCCAAATCGAAGGTTGGTTCATCGATTGCCCGCCGGGCGGATGCGGTTGGAGCTTCCAAGTGGCAGGCGAGGCCGCACATCTCTCCGAATGTCCTCGCTGCGCCGACGCGTTCGACAAGCGCAAGATCGCACAGGTCAAACCGTGTTACGGGAAGCGCGACAGACGGGTTGTCGACGATGTTCGTTGATCGCTTGCTCTGCCCTGTGGAAACGCTTGGCCCGGGACGCCGGCTGGTGATGTGGACGAGCGGCTGCTCCAAGCGATGCCCTGGTTGCGCGAATCCCGAGCTTTGGGCGCATCGGCCGGAGCACGAGGTGGAGGTGGAAGGATTCGCCGATTGCGTCGTGCGCACCGCCCGTGCGCAGGGCGTGGATCGGCTGACGTTGACCGGCGGCGATCCGCTGGAGCAGCCGGACGAGCTCCTGCGTTTCCTCGGGATCGTGCGACCGGCGTTCCGCGACATCCTCGTGTACACGGGGTACACGTACGAGGAGGCGCAGGAGAGCTTGGGGGTCGAGCGGATGGGACGCCTCTGCGGGTTGATGGACGCGCTCGTGGACGGACGATACGTCGAAAAGCTCAACGACGGCAGCTGCGCGCTGCGCGGATCCACCAACCAGCGCGTGATGATGTTCAACGAGGAACTTGCCGGCGAGTACGAGCGCTGCCTTGAACAGGGCCGGGCAGTGCAGAACTTCGTGTACGGGGGAAGGGCGATCTCCGTGGGTATCCACGGCGCGCGCGACTAAGAAGGGACGGTTTGAGCGATGCAACTGCCATCATGGGAGCGAGAGCTGCTGAACTTCAAAGGCATCAAAAGCTTATTCGTGCTCGAGAAGAACATCGATGATCTTTATCCCGTTTGCGAGGAGGCGGCAGAGGAGTTGACGCCATCGAGCGCGCGGTTTTTCGACATGCGGCAACTTGCGAAGATGCTGTTCGCCGACTATGAGGCGGGTGGCCGCTATCAGATGGTGTGCTACAACCCCTTCAGTCGTTTCTCCGACCCTTTCCACGACAACCGGCTTGAGCGCTACCTCGCCGCCGCCGAGCGGGCAGCTGCGCAAATACGGATCGAAGACGAGCGCGTGAACGCGTTCTCGGCGGGCGCGGGAGAAGGGGCGCAGCCGAAGGAGAGTGCGCTCGTCCACGACTCGCAGCTGATAAAGGCGTTGTTGACGCGCAACCTCGCGATTGAGCCCGCTGAGGGCGAGGAGCCGATGCCCGCGCAGCCCGTCGCCATCGTCGTGGACATGGCCTCCCGACTGCTCTCTTCGCCGACGAATCTCGACGAGGAGGAGACGGCGTTCTTTTCCAACATGCTCATGGCGGTGACCGACGCGCTGCGCATAGGCGAAAGCCGCAACACGCTCATCCTTCTCGCGAATAACTTGCGCGACCTTCCCGAATGGTTCATCGCGACGAATCCCAACCTGCGCGCCATTGTGGTTCCCTCGCCCGATCGCGAGGCGAGAGACCTCTATGTGCAACACGCGTTCGAGATCACCGATACGTCGGTCGACTCGAACGGGAAGACCGTAGCCGAACGGTTCGTGGACGTCACCGACGGCATGAGCATTCGCGAGCTCGACGAGCTGAGGCGGATGCACGGAAGAAGCAGCGCTCCCGACGCGGAGTTATGCGGGCTCGTCGACGTGTACAAGTTCGGAGTGCGCGAGAACAAGTGGCGGATGATCGCAGACAAACTTGAACGCGATCCCGAGGGCGTCATTAAACGCAGGGTGAAAGGACAGGATCAAGCCGTTAGCGCTGTTATCTCGATCCTCAAGCGTTCCTCGCTCGGCTTGAGCGGGGCCACGCATTCCTCGTCGAGCAAACCCAAGGGTATCCTGTTTCTCAGCGGTCCTACCGGCACCGGCAAAACGGAGATAGTCAAAGCGGTGACCGAGCTTTTGTTCGGCGATGAGCGAAGCTGCATCCGTTTGGACATGTCGGAATATCAAGGCGACAACTCCGATCAAAAGCTGTTCGGCGCACCTCCCGGGTACGTGGGGTACGCGCAGGGAGGCCAGCTCACCAACGCGGTTAAGGCCAACCCGTTCTCCGTGCTGCTCTTCGACGAGATCGAGAAGGCCAATCCCAGCATCATGGACAAGTTCCTCCAAATCCTCGAGGACGGGAGGATGACCGACGGCCAGGGCAACACGGTTTACTTCTCGGAGACGGTGATCTTCTTCACGAGCAACATCGGATTCTCGCAGGAGGTGTTCGACCCCTCAGGTCGGCATGTCGTCGATCATGTGGCCCTCATCGATCCCGATGAGCCGTATGACGCCATGTGCGCCAAGGTGAAGGAATCCATGGATGCCCATTTCAAACCTGAGTTCCTGGGACGCGTGGGCAACAACGTGGTCGTGTTCAACTTCATCGATGACAAGTCGGCGGCGGCGATCGTCGAGCTGAAGATCGAGGCGGTGAATCGCAACATCGAAAAGCAGAACGGCATCATCGTGAACATCGACCCGGCGACGGTCGCCCACTTCGTGCGCCGCTCTCTTTTGCCGGAGATCAAGGAGAAGGGCGGGCGCGGCATCGGAAACCTCATCGAAACGGAGTACTTGAACGTCCTTTCCGACTTCCTGTTCGATGAGCGCTGTCGATGTGGAGACGAGGTGACCCCCGAGGTGGCAGACGGCTCGATACGGTTCCGACGCGAAGGAGGCGACCATGTTTAGGGTGGTGGGGGTGACCGACCGGGGGGCGGTGAAGCTGGTCAACGAGGACCGCGTTGCCATCGATTCCCTCGTGTTGTCCGCAGGCCTGTATGCCTCGTCGTGGGACGCGCCGTTCGGCGTCGCGGTGTTCGACGGCGTGAGCGCGGGTGGCCGCGGATGCGAGGCGGCGGGCATCGCATCCGCTGTGTTCGCAGACCTTTGCGAGGAGTCCTTGGCCCAAGGGTGCCGCCCTGACGGGGAGATCGAGGGCCTTCTGCGTTCGGGCCTCGATGATGCTCATAAGACGATCTGCGCGTACCGAGCCTCACTCGGCTTGCAGCCGCCTCCGGCATCGACCGTTGCCGGCATATACTTCACATGCGAAGGCTCGGCCGTCGTGTTCAACGCCGGAGACTCCCGCGTGTACCGTTACCGCAACGGACTGCTCGTTCAGCTCTCGCACGACCACACGATTATCCAGCGGCTTGTCGATGCGGGCGCATCGGACGAATTGGTCGCGCAGTCGGCTCCTGACGCTCATGTGATCACGAGGGCACTGGGGATGGACGAAGAGTCCGGCATTGTCGAGGTGTCTGGCACTCCGAGCGTATGCCTGGAGGGCGATTTGTTCCTCATCTGCTCGGACGGACTGACCGAGGGGGCCGACTCGGGGCGGATCGAGTTCGTTTTGGCGCAAAACGCCCCTTTGCCGGCAACGGCGCGAACGTTGGTGAACCTCGCCAAGCACAACGGCTCGACCGACAACATCTCGGTCGTGCTCGTGCAGGTGTGCGATGGGGATGCGGGAGGCGAGTGATCTTATGGCTAATGAAACCGTGGCGATGCGCGGCGCAGGAGGCACCGAGGCTGACTTCGGGGGGACGGATCTGCATGCAAAAACCGACAAAGACCTCGTGCTGGTTCCCGAGGAGATAGAATTCATCGATGACGAAGGTCGCCGCTTCGTGCTCGATGGCGCCGATGAGCTGGGAGGCGGAGGCCAGGCAGTTGTTGTGCGCGCTCGTGATGACGAGGGCAACGAGTACGCCGCGAAGGTCATCCCGAAGGCGGTGAAAATTCGGCATCGGAAGAGCTATCTTGCCGTGCTTGCCTTTCTTAGAGAGCAGTCGCAATCGGTGCGGGGAGGTTTCCGATCCTCTCATCTCATGCCCGTCCTGTCGCATGGGGACGTCTCGGCTTCGTTTCTCGGTCGCTCTGATCCGGTTTCGTGCGATGTTGTCATCATGCCGATTTGCCGCTGCCTTGGCGACGAGGTCCATCCGCCATCGTTTTTGAAAGAGCGGGTGATACCTGAGATAGCCGAGGCTCTTCATCTGCTGCACGAGAACCGCATCGTTCACCGCGACGTCAAACCTTCGAACGTATTCGAGCTCGACGGGGTTGTGGTTTTGGGCGACTTCGGGATTTCGACCCTGATGGGCGAAGACGAGCGTGTCGGGAACACGGCAACCGCTCGCATGACCCCAGGTTTTTCTCCCCGCAATCGCTCCATCCTGCCGAGCAACGACTGGTATTCGTTCGGTTACACGATCTGGACTATGTACAACGACAATGTGCACCCGCACAAAGAGCTCATTGAGGCTGATAACCTTGCGGAAGTCGACGCAGGAATGCGCCCGGTGAAGTTCGACCCCAAGTCGTCCGAGGACGCTTCGCTCGGCGATTTGATCTATGGTCTGACGATGGAATACGCGCCAACCCGTCTCGGCTACGACGACGTGCAGGCTTGGCTGAAAGACCCTGGCGGCTTCAGCTTCGTCGACCCTGTGCTCAACAGCGCGCCCAAGCGTCCTTCGTACGTATTCGAAGGGACTGAATGCTTCGACGACGCCACCCTCGCTGACGCATTGGCGGGCAAGTGGGACCAAGCGAAGAGGCATCTATATTCCCACGGGCTCGAAGAGTACTTCAAGAAAATCGACAACTATGACGTGTCCAGTAGGCTGCACGAGATCGTCGAGCAGGATCGCGACACCATCAAGGATCCCGACCTGGGCCTCTCGCGTGCCATCTACCTCATTTCGGGATCGCGACGCGCAATGGTATGGCGCGGGCACGACGTCTCGCTCGCGGCTTTGCGCGCGATGTTCGAGCAGCGCGAATGCTCCGAGCTTGGGGAGTATGACGAGCTGTTGGCCAATGGCTTCCTCCCGTGGACGCTCAAGCAGGAAGACGATGGGGAATCTCAGGAAATGGGCAAAGAGCTGGGCTTGATCGCCGCAGCCGCGTACGATCATCGAGCCTTCGCCCGCAGCCTGTTCCAGCACCTGTTCGCCGGAGGAGGCCCCTCGCGCTATGCCGGCTACGAAGACGCCGACGGGCTCGTGAGTTTCCTCTTGGAAAGCCCCTATCGTTTCTACGAGGCGATCTCCTCGAACCAGCTGTTCGACGATTGCCTTGCGGCGTGCGCGCCGTTCTCCGACGTCGGCAGACTGCTCGACGTGCGCAAGGCGTGCGACGGCTTGGATACGCTCGAACTCGCGTCGCAGCTGCTGGCATTTTTCGAGGGGCAGGTATCCGACGCATCCCTCGTGCGATCGTTCAGTGCGAACTACGGTCCTCAGGCGCCGTGGCTGTGGGTAGCGTCGCACGTCGATCTCTACGAAATAGACGGGGAGGTCGATGAGGGCGGCGTGGCTTCTGCGGCGCTTTTTGGAATCGTCGAAAGCGCTGTGGCAGAAGATGACTCCCTGAGCATCATCAACCAAAAGGGAACGACGGCCCGACACCACGCCGACACGATCAGGTCTTCGATGGACGAGTCGCCGATTCCCTGTCGTTTCGGCATCGTATCGAATAAGCCCATCATACCCCTGGAGCAGGACGCGCTCTTCTGTGCGAGCTTCTATGGCCAGCAAGTTCCGCGCGGTTTCGTCCGCGCGCTCTTGCGGGCCTCGGTTGACGATCTGCCCGCCGCGGGCTGGCCGGACGTCATCATGCTCACCGACGAGGCGCGCGAGTCGGACGCCTTTCTGCCGGCCATCGAGCAGCGCATGAGGCAAACCGTCGAGAAATGCGATCAGGCCGGCGGCTCCGTGAGTTCGTCGGTGTTTCGCGCCCTGGTCGACGTGGCTATGGCGGTCGCGCTGCTCCTTGGGTTGACGGCGTATGCCGGCGTCCTTGAGACGGCTGTCTGGACGGTGTTCTCGTCGTTGACTCCCGGCGACGCAACTGGTGCGGCGACGGGATTCGTCAAGGTCACGGGAAGCGCGGCCTTCGCGTTTTTCGCGTTCGACGCTGTGGCGTCCCTGCAGCGATGCCGATCACTCAACCTGGTCCGCAGAATGAAGCGCTCGTGGACGGGCACGATAGAGGAGGTGCGCTCATGCGTCGACGAGATGAAGGCGGATGCATCTTCGTACGCGAACGAGCTTCGCGACATGGAAAGCTCGCAGAGCCGCTGCTCGCAGAGCCTCGTCTCGCGCGCTGCCGCAGATGAAACGACGGTAGAGCGGATCGCCAACCCGTACTCTTCAACAAGCTATCGATTCGTCTGGTATGCGACGGCGGCATGCGCGTCGGCTCTGACGCTATTCGCCGGCATCGTGCCGCTGTACGCTCTCGTGAATCTTTCGATCGATTCCGGCGTGGTGCTCTTCGTGTCCCTCATCGCAACCGTCGCAGGTTTTTGCTTCGGCGCCTATGCGACGAAGGATTGGGAGGGGGCGTTCACCAACTGGTTCTGGGCAGTGGCGGCGGTTTCCCCGTTGGCGGTCATGCTTGCCCTTGCGCTCTTATTCTTGTTGGTGTCTATGGTCATCGCGATTATCATCGCGGTTTTTGGATTGATTGTGGGCATAGGGGTTCTCTTTGGGTTGTTGAACTCGTAGGAGGTTGATGACATGGCGAACGAAGGCTCGACAAGCAGCTCATCGCTGTTTGCGAGGAGAATTGTGCCATTTGCGGCTGCCGCTGTGGCCGCCTTGCTTTTCTGGTTCCTCTATCCGCTCGCGCCGGGGAAGATAGTGTTCCCGCATGCTTCCGATGAATTCGAGATGGCCTCGCTGGAATGGGCGGGCGCATGGAACCGCATGGGCGCCTCGAGTTCCGACGAGCCCGTCGTTGAAGACGAGGAGCCGGTCGAGGCGCAGGATATGGGTTACATCCTGCCGTCCGACAGCGTGGAGCTGGCAGACGAGGACGTGCAGGGGCTCGATGAATGGACCTGCACGCTCGCCATCAACGAGCTGTACGCGCGCTACGGGCTCGTATTCGGCGATGCGGATATCGACAGCTACTTCGCATTGCAGGAGTGGTATGTGCCCGACTCCTCTATCACTGCCGAGGATATCTCGTTCACCGACGTGGAGCGCCACAACCTGGATGTTTTAGTAGCCTATGCGGAGGCCAACGGATGGAGATAAGGGCTGAAGAAGAATCGCCCCGGTTGTCCTTGCGCGCAAAGCGCCGCCTGGCAGGCGCGGTGTCGCTTGCGGCGATAGCGGCACTTTCCGTCCTCATGTTCGTGTATCGCGACGCCATCGCCTCGTATGCGAATGCGGGATATGTAGCAGTGGGGCTTGTGTGCTTCGCCTTGAACGCCGGCGTGTTCGGCCTGTCCCCCTCCGGGATCGTCGCGGTTCAGGCTTCGTTTTTGTTCGATCCGCTCCTGACGGCCCTCGCGGCGGGGCTGGGGGCTGGTTTGGGGGAGGTCATCAGCTACTTCGCCGGTCGATCGAGCGCCAAGGTGGTGGATGTCAAGCATGCGGATTTCCTTCGCTCGCTGTCCCCGGCGCGTCTGGCCCTCGTATCGTTTGCCGCGTCGTTTCTGTCGGGGAACCTGTCCGACGGAGTGGGCGTGGTGTGCGGCCGTATGGGCAAGCCGCTTGCGTTCTACCTTGCCGGCGCCGTGTCGGCGAAGATCGCGAAAATGGTCGTTTTGGTGTTCGGGGCCCGGTACCTCGCGGATTCGCTCGCCGGGTTCGGCGCTCTGTAGGAGGAGCTTATGGATGTCGGTTCGGCCTTGGGCAGGGTGTTGGATCGCCTCTCGCAAAACGAGGAGGCTACGCGCATGCGGGCCGCAGCGCTCGTCGATTTGGATCGGGACTATCGAAGCGAGCTCGAGCGCATTGACGGGGAGGAAGCTGCCGCGCGTTCGGACGTGGTGGCTCGGCAGGCCGAGTCCCGGGCCGAGGTGAAGGCGAGGCTCAACCGGCTGGAGCGAAGCTATCAAGGCAGGATTCGGGAAGCAGAGCGCGCAGTGCGGGAGGAGTCGCGGCAACTTGAAGCGCTTCGCAACCTGCTCGATGGATTTGAGGCGCGCATCCCCGCCGATCTTGAGGCGGTGCCGGCATGCGCTCCTGAATCTTTGGAAGGAGGTTCCGGGTTCTCTGAGGATGAGGCCGAGTCGCTGCTCGCGATCATGGCCGATAAGTCGCTATTCGCCGGCGCGCGCCGTCTGCTCGGCGGGACCTCTTCGCCCTCTAGAAAAGACGCCTGCGCGCGGTTGAAGGGGATGATCGCCCTTGAGCGCGGCTTGTTGGCGGAAAAACTCTCTCTGTTACGAGAAGAGGATCTCGTGAGCGAACTGCGGCGCGAACTGGCGGAGGAGAGACGGAAGATCGAGGATTCGCCGTGTGGGCCGGAGCCGACGTTCGACGCGTTGCCGTTCGAGATGCGGCGCAGGCACCTCGACGAGACGTACGCTTTCTCCCGTTCGAGAATCATGTCGGGCGCTTCCGGCGAGGAATCTGCGGACGCTGCATTCGAGGCGTGCGTCGAAGACGCCGAAGAGGCCGCGCATGGCCTCGGGTGCCTCAAGGAATCGTGGCGCGGCGACGGGATGCCGCCCGACGCCTTTCCCGAGGAGATCGCCCTCTGCTGGGTCGAGGTTGCCGACGGCTCCCGCTCGCTTTTCGTTCCCTATTCCTTTCCTTTGGAAAATCCCCTGCACTGCTGGATCGAGGCGAAGGAGCGGCGTGCGGAGGTGCTCGGCGGAATCCGTGCCTATCTGGCGACCCTCGTGAGGCGCATGCCGCCGAACGGCGTCCGTGTTTTTTGGTTCGATCCTGTCAGCAAAGGGCGCTCGCTCGGCAATTTGGCGCCCTGGACGCGCCCCGATGCGGATGACGAGGTGCTTGTGAACGTTGCCACGAGCGGGGATGACGCGCGAAGGCTCTTCCATAAGCTCGACGAGCTTATGGGGACGGTTGGCATGGCGGTGGCCGGCGAGGGCAGCGTCTCCCGCCATAATGCGCTGCTCGAGAGCGATCACGTGCCCTACACCGTCGTAGTGGCGCAAGACCTCGATAGCAGGTATTACGGTAGGTCGGAGCTGGATATTCTCGATGCCATCATCGGCAACGCCGATGCGCTCGGCATGCAAGTGATCGCGCTTGTCGATGACATCCCCTGCGATGACGAGGGAAAGGCTTCGTCGCTGCGTGCCGTCAAGGAGCACTGCGCGGTGCTGAGCGACGCGGCCGGCGCTTTGTCGATTGATGTCGCGGAAGGCCGGTTCCCCGTTCGCCTGCTCGACGAGACTGCGATCCCCCGTCGTTTCATCGACGAAGCCCCTGCTCTTTGGCGCGGTCGGGCGTTTGAGGAGGATGCTGTTCAGGAGAAAGGCACGGACGGCTCCCAGGGCATCGTGATCCCGTTCGGAACGACTGATGCGGGGCGTGAGGCATGTCTGGAGTTTGGCGTCGATTACGCTCATGCCATCGTCACGGGCGCGCCGGGAGCGGGTAAATCCGTGTTCCTGCACAACGTGGTGGAGAGCGCCTGTTCGCGCTATTCCCCCGAAGAGCTTACGGTGTGGCTGGTGGATTACAAAAAGACGGAGTTCGGCCTGTACCGCGACCCCCAGTACCGCTTCCCTCATATCTCGTTCATCGGCCTCGACGGCTCGGCTGATTTCGTCGAGGGATTCGTCGGGCTTCTGATGACGGAGTTCATGCGACGCCAGGAGCTGATCCTCGCGGAAGGGACGCGCGGCATCGGCTCCTACAACAGCAAGGTCGTCCCGGAGGCGCGGCTGCCCCGGCTGCTCGTGGTTATCGATGAGTTCCATCGGCAAGCCGATCTGATGCTGAACGATGAGGGCGACACGCGAACAAGCTTCGAGCAGATTTTGCGTGAGTCCCGTGCTTACGGCATGCATATCCTCATAGCCGATCAAACCCTCAGCGGCATGAGCGGGCTCACTGACGCCGCACGCAAGCAGATGGCGGGCAGGGTGCTGTTCAAGTGGAGCGAGCCGTCTGAGGTCGCCGACATGCTCGGCGCCTATTCGGACGTTGCGCAAGAAACGCTGGCGGTGGGGGAGGCGTACGCGAAGGTGCGCGGCGTCAACGTGAGGTGCTCCTGCCGTTTTGTGGGCGAGGATGAGATCGCCGCGTCGGCTGCGCGGCAGCAGGCGCTCTTCGGCGACCATGGATCTCGCTCCTGCCGGTGTTTCGATGCGAACGAGCGGGCGATGCTTCCGCACGAGGCGGATTCCAGGGGAAGGGTCGCGCTGCCGGTGGGGGAGGTTCCCAACTTCTCCGATCCGGAGTTCGGGATCGAGCTGAGAAGCCGCAAAAAGGAGAACGCGTTCATCCTCGATGCAGGCGATGGGCTCGCCTTCGATGTTGCGTCGCTGCTCCTCGTTGGGATGTTCCGGCGGCATGGCACTGCGGGGGCGGTCATCTGCGATCCCGCGCTCGCCGAGGCCGAGGGGTGGGACGCCCGTTGGAACGAGATGGCGCGGTTGATGCCTCTTCGCATACTGCCGTCACCGTCCGAGGTGTGCGAGTATTTCGCGCAAGGCGACCTTGAGAACGTCATGATCGTGCTGCAGGGCTTTGACGAGATGTCCGAGGCGTTCGAGCAGCTGCCCTCTCGAAGCGAAGCGACTGCTCCGCGCAGTGGCGGTCGGGCCGAGCTCGACGCCCTGCTGGCGAGCACGGCGTCTCTAATTGGAGACGAGGGCGCTCATCGGGAGGCGATGGATGCCGAAGGAGCAGCTCATCTGTACGATGCGCGCGAACCGATGCTCCGCGTTCTTCAGCAAGGTGGAGCACGTCGGGTCCATGTGTGCTGGATCGCCGATTCCATCCCTTCTATCCGTTCGGTGTTCTCGGGGATCGACGTGAAGGGCGATGATTTCGACACCCTCTTCGCGCATCGCTTCGCAGGCAAATGCAGTAGGCGCGATTCGTACGACTTAGGCATGGGATCGAAAGCCCACTCGATACCTGCAGACGAGCGGGAGTTCAAAATGGTGTACGCGGATAGGGCTGAGAACGCGGTGCTGTTCAAGCCGTACGCAACCGATTGGTAGAAAGGAGAGGCATATGGGAGAGCGGATAATCGAGGCCGACCCGGGCACTTTGAAGGAGGTCGCGCGGTTGCTCGAAGGAACTTACGAATATGTGATCGACCGAACGAATGACATCGCGAAGGATTGGCTAGCCCTTTCCGGGGAGTTCCGAGACACCGATGCCGCGCATATGGGATCGTCGTTTCAGGTCATCTTGAAGGAATTAAAAGGCTCGCTGCCTCTCGGAGTGGAGGCTGCCAACCTTCTTCGCAACTACGCGGATTGGCTTGAGACGAAATAACAGGAAAGGGGATCCCTTATGGAGACGTTCGTTGATCTCGATGCGCTCGAGCACTTCGACAATAAGCTGCACACGTATATCGACGAGATGCGCGGTTTGTTGGACGGCACGAGCAGTCGCGTCAAGGCCGCTTCGCTGTCCACGCGCGACGCGGCCGTGAGCGGCGCCGTCATGGATGTCGAGGATTCGTTCAAGCGGATCGTCGACGAGCTGAACAACCTTGACGCCTTCTCGAAGAGCATCGGACAAAAGGTGCTCAAATACCGCAAAGCCGAGAGCATGGGCAAGAAGAGGTGATGAAGGAAGGTAGTTACGATGTTGGTGTCCGACACCATCGTGGCCAGCAACAAGGTGTGCGCCGACCAGGGCATGGACGGCCTGGCTTACGCATGGGCGGAGCTCGAGTTCGGCGGCGACGCGCTGCTCGCGGTGGAAGAGCCCGAGCCCGAGGCCGCGCCCGCGCCGCCAGCGTGCGACGTGGACTACGCGGTGTGGGGCGTCGAGCTCGCCGACGGTGCCGTGCGCGAGTTCGACTCCGCAGCCGGGAGGTTCCTCGCATAGGCCCGGTTTCCGCGCCGAAACGCTTTCGCAACGCCCGCGCCCGGCCGCGGGCGTTGCCGTTTCCGGGAGGGACAATGCCCGGACATGAACATTCCGCCGGGCGCATGCAGGCTCGGCTCGCGTCGAAAGGAACCGCCATGCCCGCGTCCATCCATCCTCCCGTCCAACTGCACCTGGTCCTCGACGAGCGCAGCTACGAAGAAGGCGGCAGCCTCGAGATGGCGCGCCGCTTCACGGCCATCGCGCCCACCGAGGTGGTGCGCGCGAGCAAAGGCTCGCAGCGGGCGAACGTGCTGCGCTTCGACGTGGGCGACGACGTGGTCACGGGCGAGGGCGAGCTCGATCCGCTGTGGCGCGACGCGCTCGCCACCTGGCTGGACGAGGAGTTCGCCGAGACGAGCGCGATCGTGGCCCGCGAGAACGACGCGCGCGCGAGGGGAGGCCAGCAGATGGTGCCGTTCACCTGGGCCGAGGTGAAGTTCGGCGCGGGGCCGGTCATCGCCATCCGCATGAAGGACTCCGCCATCCCGCCCGAGGCGGCCGGGTTCGTGGCGCGCGCCCGCACGCTGCTGGCGTCGAACGCGTTCGGCGGCGACCCCATCGCGGCAATCCGCATCCCCGCCTGCGTGAGCATCGCCGCGCAGCGCGCCGATGCCGGCCAGGACGTCTCCGGCGAGGAGCGGGAGCGCAGGATCGCCGCGGTGGGCGAGAAGGAGCGCGGGTCGTCGTCGGCTTCTGACATCGTGGAGGCCGCGGAACTGGCGGCCGGCATGGACGACGAGCCCGCGAGCGGCGCCGCGGCGGCCGACCCCGACGAGCAGAACGCCTGGGCCGGCGCGGCCATGGAGCAGGACGGCCCCTCGCGCCGCGAGCTGGACGAGGCCATCGCCGAGGCCGAGGCGGCGCTGCGCCGCGGCGACGACCCGACCGACGCCGCATCCGAGGAGCGCGACGCCCGGCCGAGCGGCATCGTGGAGTCCGTGCGCACCGATGTGCCCGACCAGCGGGTGGTCGGCAGCGAGGAGCGCCCCCGCCCGCTGCCGGACGACCCCGCGCGCCGCGCGTCCGACCCCGCGAGCGACGCCTGCGCGCTCGCCGACGAGGACGTTCCCGACAGCCTGGACTACCGCATCTGGAACGTGGCCTACGCCGACGGCACGTCGGTGCGCTACGACTCGGTGCTCGGCGAGGCGCTGCTCGACTAGCGCGGGCGCGCCTACAGGAACAGCTCCGGCTCCCGGCGGGCGGTGAAGTGGCCCTCCAGCCTCGCGCGGATCATGTTCGAGAAGTCGTCGTCGAAGAACTTGGCGTCTTCGGGGCAGCTCTTGACGCACGCGTTGCAGCGGATGCAGCCCGCGTCCACAACCGCGGGGTCGTCGGCATGGATGACGCCCATCGGGCAGCGCGCGATGCACGCGCCGCAGGCCGTGCACGCGTCGGTGGTCTGCGGGCGGATGTCCATGGCGGCGGGATGCTCCTTGTAGGGTCGGTTTCCCCTGATGGCGGGCGTGGCGGCGGCCCCGCTCGCGATACGCGCGGCGGCCTTGCGTCCGAAGCGCTCGGCGACGGCGAGGTCGTCTGTATCCGGGCGGCCCGTCGCCACCTTGCGGGTCGACGAATGCTCGGCCACGAACGCGCCGGCCGCCGCCACGCGGAAGCCCTGCGCGGCCAGGAGGTCGGCCGCTTCCACGAGCGCGTCGTCGAAGTCGCGGTTGCCGTACACGCCTGCGATGACGGCCGTCGCGCCGTCGCCCTCCCAGCGGGCGACCTCGTTCGCCACGAGCACGGGAACGCGCCCCGCGTACACGGGGAACCCGAACACGAGCACGTCGCCGGTGCCGCACTCCACGCACGTGGGACGTGCGGCGGGCAGCGTGAAGTCCACGGTCGCGGTCGCCGCGCCGAGCTCTGCGGCAACCGCGCCTCCCACGGTTTCCGCAAGGCGCCTCGTGGAGCGCGTGGGGCTGAAGCAGGCGACGACGACGTTGGGCATGGCAGGGTTCCTTTCGATTCGCGGCTGCTCTGATGATACCGCAAGCAGTACCCGGCTGACCTCGCGTTTCTTCAAAATACGACGCTGCGTCGGATGGCGTGTCGGCAAGCGGGAGCTATGATGGGCGCAAAACGACCCGTCTGAGGAGGATCTGCCATGCCCCGCATCACCCTGCCCGCCTACACGCCGCGCTACGTGCCCAACGGCCGCGAGGTCGCCGTCATCGAGACGTCGCGCGGCGCCGTCCGCGTGCGCCTCATGGGCAAGGACGCGCCCGTCACCGTGGGCAACTTCGTCGAGCTCGCCGCGCGCGGGTTCTACGACAACCTGAAGTTCCATGCCCGCAAGCCCGGCTCGCTCGTGGTGGGCGGGTGCCCGACCACGCGCACGCTCGGGCCGGCGCAGGTGGAGGCCGCCGCGCGCGGCGTCATCCGCGGCATCCATCCCGGCACGGGCGACGCGCGCTACACCATCGTCGACGAGTGGGAGGCCAACCCGGGCAACCGCCATGTGCGCGGGAGCCTCTGCCTGGCGCACAAGTCGGAGCCGAACTCCGGCAGCTGCCAGTTCTACTTCTCGCTGGCCGAGCAGCCCGAGTTCGACGACAAGTTCACCGTGTTCGGCCAGACGGTGGAGGGGTTGGACGTGATCGACCGCCTGTCCGTAGGCGACGCGATCAAGAGCGTCCGCATCGAGGGCGCGGACGAGGAGGCCCTGGCCGAGGCCGTCTCGCACGAGACGCCGCGCCCGAAGTCGCCCAAAGAGGCCCTCGAGGAGATCGAGCGCGCCCGCGCCGAACGCAAGGAAGAGCCGGTCGAAGCGTAAGGTTGGGGAGTGACAAAGGGGCGCCCTGCCGTTAGGCTTCGTAGCTTTCCACGAGGTCGATGAGCTCTTGCTGCTTGTGGACGTCGAGCTTGCGGTAGATGTTCTCGATGTGCGTGCGGGCGGTGCCCTTGGCTATCTGCAGGTCGCGGGCGATGATGGAGAGCGTGCGGCCGTACGCCAAGAGCACGATGACCTCGCTCTCGCGCGGCGTCAGGCCGTAGTCCTCGGCCACGCACGCGCAGTGCCGCTCGAGCCGCCCGACGCCGGCCTCGGAGGCGGGCTCGTCGAGCCGTGCCTCGGCCTCGCGCTCCTTGCGGCCCGTGCGCACCGAATCCGACAGCTGCGCCACCACGCCTTCGGGCAGCACCATGAACGCCACCACCACCAGGCACAGCGTCGCCAGCATGGCCACCACCGTGATCTGCACGTCGCCGCTGGCCACGAGCGAGTCGATCACCCCGCCCGCGAGGTTGCCCAGCGCCATGCCGGCGAACATGAACGCCACGCCCAGCCCGAAGATGTGCAGCGCGTGCTCGCCCCGCCGCCGCGCCACGTCCACGAACAGCACCCAGGTGAGGATGTCGAAGAACTCGTATCCCACGTTGATGAGCAGAAGCGACACGGCCGCGTGCGTGTCGAAGAACAGCGCGATGGCCACGAACCCCGCCACCATCAGGGGCAGCGACAGACGGTAGGTGAGCGTGGCGTTGAAGCGGTCGCGCAGCCGGGCCACGATGAGCAGAAACGCCACGCCCACCACGATGAGCGAGAAGATGGCGCTGCCGCCGAAGAAGGCGAAGGGGTCGTCGTCGGCGGGCACCACATCGAAGAGGCGGCACAGAAACGAGAACGTCATGATGGAGAACATGAGCTTGCCCACGCCGAGGCCCACCACGGCGGTGCGCTTCTCGCCGTCTCCGCAGGCCTCCTCGCCGGGCGACGCCGCCGCGCCGGCGTCCGCGGCGGGCATCCTCTGCAGATCCTTCCACGTGAGACCCGTGCGGTTGGCCTCGAACAGCAGCAGCGCGAACGACAGCAGCGGGATGATGGCGAACCCGATGAAGCTCGTGTTGTCGGTGGCGAGCCCCGCCACGAGAGCCGTGACGATGGCGGCCGCCGGCGAGGCGAGCGCGGCGAACACGGTGGAGTGGCGCGCGAAGCGGTCGCCCCAGAGCACCTGCAAGGGACCGGCTCCCACGCCGCCCGCCGCGAAGCCGACGGCTATGAGGGGCTCGCTGTCCAGCCAGATGGCGAGGGGGATGAGGACGCCGCTCGCCAGCAGGGCGACGGGCGTGAGCCGAAACAGCGCCACCCGCGCCTTGGCGCTGCGCGATCCGTTGCGGTTCACCACGAACGACACGGCGAGCGCCGTGATGGCCCCGAACGCGAGGTACATCCAGTTGAGCGACGCGGTGGCGCCCGCCACGAGCGGCGCGCCCAGGCAGAAGATGATCCACGTCCGGCAGAGGCCGAACCCTATGACGATGAGCAGGAAGTCGAGTATGAGCGTGTCGCGCGGGCGGCCCGCGTCCGCGCCCTCCTGGGCGGCCCTGGGTTCCTCCTCGCTTGCGGTGCGGTAAGGCATGTGCATCTCTCCCCGTCGTCTGCGCCGCAGGCGCGTCTGCGCGCCTCTCCCGAGCGGCGATGTATCTCGTGCGTATGATAGGCGATTTCGCGCGCGGAGCGTATCGGATGGACGATCCGATACGCATACGACCAGGAAAATCCTATCGATCGTCAGACGAATGCGGCGAAATCCGACCGGCCGTCAGATGCGCGCCCCCGCGCCGCGGCGTAGGGTGCTCGGTGCACGGACGGATGCTTCCAAGGAGGGGCATCCCTGCCGGGAGAGAGGCAGGGGCCGCGCCTGCGGGCGGCGGCTCGTTCATCGGAGAAGGAGGAAGGAACACTATGAGCAAAGGCATGGAAGGCGGAGTCTCCCGCCGTTCGTTCCTGAAGGGCGCGGGCGTCGCCGCGGCCGCCGTGGCGGGCTCCGCCGCGCTGGCCGGCTGCGCATCGGGCGGCACCTCGGGCGCGGCCAACACCGACTGGATGCCGGCGAGCTGGGACTACGAGTGCGACCTGCTCGTCATCGGCTACGGCGGCGCGGGCATGTGGGCGTCGCTCATCGGCGCCGACGAGTGCGGCCAGCAGGTCATCGTGCTGGAGAAGGCCCCCGAGCGCGGCGGCGGGAACAGCTCCATCAACAACGGCGAGTGGACCATCGTCGAAGAGAAGGAGAAGGACCGCTTCAAGAAGTACATCAAGGCCTTCACGCACGGAAAGACCCCCGAGCCCATGATCGACGCGTGGGTGGAGGAGTGCGCCCGCAACACCGAGTACGCCGACAAGTACGGCATGACCTACGAGGTGTCCGAGGTGGCCCTGGCCGGCGCCATCCCCGAGTACCACTTCCTCGACGACAACGCCTACGAGGGCTCCTGCAAGCTGTCCTCGGTGGACGGCTTCGGCATGCTGTCGTTCCACGAGCTGGACTCCAAGCGCGAGGAGCTGGGCGTGCAGGTCATCTTCGACTGCCATGACGAGCGCCTCATCCAGAACCCCGAGACCAAGGAGATCGTCGGCGCGTACACGATGATCGGCTCCGAGGAGAAGACGGTCAAGGCGCGCAAGGGCGTCATCCTCACGCTCGGCGGCTTCGAGTTCAACGAGGACCTCAAGAACGAGTACCTCAAGTGCTACCCCTTCAAGTTCGAGGGCTGGCAGTACAACACCGGCGACGGCATCAAGATGGTCGAGGACGTGGGGGCGAAGCTGTGGCACATGGACATGGCCATCTCCATGTACTCCATGTGGACGCGCGACCCCGAGAACGACTTCTCCATCCTGTACTTCATGCCCGGCTTCAGCTACTTCAACGTGAACCGCCTGGGCAAGCGCTACGTGAACGAGAACAACATGGGCTCGCCGCACAACGGCTGGCACACGCTGCTGCACTTCGACGACGCCATCGACGACTTCGACCGCATTCCCAGCTGGTGCATCTTCGACCAGAGCTGCTTCAGCGCCGGCAAGCTGTCCACGAGCCAGGGCGACTTCTTCGAGTGCGGCAACTTCGCCTCCGACCTGCCCGATTCGGTGCGCGCGTGGGACGGCTGGAGCCAGGACAACATGCCCGAGCTCGAGAAGGGCTGGATCCTCAAGGGCGACACCATCGAGGACCTCGCCAAGCAGATCAAGGACTTCGACCACTGGATGGATCCCGCCTCGCTCAAGGCCACGTTCGAGGAGTACCAGAAGTTCTGCGAGCAGGGCCGCGACGAGCGCTTCGACCGCGCCGCCGAGACGATGATCCCGCTCGATCAGGGCCCGTACTACGCCATCTCCATCTACCCCGGCTCGTGCTCCACGCTGGGCGGCCCGATGAAGAACGAGCACGGCCAGGTGCTCGACCCGCAGCGCAACCCCATCCCGCGCCTGTACGCGGCCGGCTGCTTCGGCAACTTCCAGAGCCACAGCTACGGCATCACCGGCGGCAACAACGCCGAGAACCAGGTGTGGGGCCGCATCAGCGCCCGCCACGCCTCGGGCCTCGAGGCTTGGGACGCCGCGCAGAAGTAGCGCGCGCCCGCTTGTTGACGATCGGCCGCCGCCCGACTCCCCATGGGCGGCGGCTCGATCCCTCCCCGCGGCCCGCCGCCTCCCCGCAGCGGGCCGCACCCGCAACCGAGATCAGATAGGAGAAGCGCATGACCTCTCAAGCACGCACCGCCGATCGGCGCCTCGTCGTGCTCGCCGTCTTCGGCGCCGTCCTCGCGCTCACGGCCGCGCTGTGGTCGCTCGCCGGCTGCGCGCCGCAAGAGGCTGCCGACGCGCCCGCGCCCCAGGGCCAGGAGCAGAAGGACGCCGCCGGCTCCGGCGCGTCCGCCATGGACGGCCAGCCCGTCAACTGGACGATGGACAGCGACTGCGCGATGTGCCACACGAGCGAGGCCGCGTCCGAGACCGACGCCGCCTGCCCGCAGGGTACGGCGCACAAGGCCGAGGGCGTGACCTGTGCCCAGTGCCACACCGACGAGCAGGCGCTTTCGACCGCGCACGCCGATGTGAAGTTCGGCGACAAGCCGGCTGCGAAGCCTTCTGTGATCACCGTCGACCCCGCCACCTGCGAGTCGTGCCACGGCACGCTGGAGGAGGTGGCCGCCAAGACGGCCGACTCCACGGCGCTCACCGACGACAAGGGCACCACGGTGAACCCGCACGAGCGTCCCGCCGGCGAGAAGCACGAGGCGAACCCCGCCACCTGCACCGACTGCCACAACAACCACTCGAAGGACCTGCCCAAGGACGCGATGAAGTACTGCGCCCAGTGCCACCACCGCGGCACGTTCGAGTGCGGCACCTGCCACGAGATTCGCGACCGCTAGGCGCTCGCGACCGACGACCGACGACAACCCGCTCGGGGCGGGAACCCTCCCTCCCTTCCGCCCCGAGAATTTCCCTTCCGAACGGCCCGGCGCCCTCCCTCGCCCGGGCCGTTCGGCGTTGTTGGGGGCGGCAGGGCGGCGGTGCACAGAAATTGCGCCTGTGCGAGCTGTTAGCTGAAACTAACCGTGTTGCAGGTGCATCGGCGCGCGGAAAAGGCCTAGTCGTGCGTTTTCGCTTCTCGCCGTGAACGAGTTTACTAAGTCTAACAGCTCGCACAGACGTCAATTTTGTGCATTGTCATCCTGAGCGGAGGGTGCCAGCACCCCCCCCCGTCATCCTGAGCGAAGCGAACGAAGTGAGCGGAGTCGAAGGATCCCCGCGCGGTGCCAACCGGGGCGCTTCCGGCTATACTGGCAGCGATGCGTCGGCGCGAAAGGAGGAGGCCGGATGGTCCGCGAGGTGCGCTATTTCGAGTACGGGGGCGAGGAGACGTCCTGGCTGGCCGCGCGCGATCCGCGGATGGCCGAGGTCATCGCGGCGGTGGGGCCTATCCGTCGCGAGGTGCACCCGGACCTGTTCGCCGCGCTCGTGAACTCCATCGTGGGGCAGCAGATTTCGACGAAGGCGCAGGCCACCATCTGGCGGCGCGTCGTGGACGCGCTCGGCGACGTGACGCCCGAGCGCATTGACGCGCTCTCCGACGGCGAGCTGCAGGCGTTCGGCCTGTCGTTTCGCAAGGTGGGCTACATCAAGGGCGCGGCCGCGCGCGTGCTTTCGGGCGAGCTCGACCTGGACGGCATCGCCCAGCTGCCCGACGACGAGGTGCGCCGAGAGCTTTCGGCGCTGCCCGGCATCGGCGTGTGGACGGCCGAGATGCTCATGACGTTCTCGCTGCAGCGCCCCGACATCATGAGCTACGGCGACCTGGCCATCCAGCGCGGCCTGCGCATGCTGCACCACCATCGCCGCATCACGCCCGAGCTGTTCGCGAAGTACCGCCGCCGCTACTCGCCGTACGGCACCGTGGCCAGCCTGTATCTGTGGGAGGTGGCCGGCGGCGCGGTGCCGGGCCTGCGCGATTGGGCGCCGAAGCCGAAGCCTAAGAAGAAGTAGGGGAGTCCTGGCGCGCGCCGCGCGAAAACGGCTATACTGGTGCGTTGCAAGGGGGTAGACGAGAAAGAGGGTGAAGTCATGGCGAACATGACGAATTTCTTCGGTCTGCTCGAACAACTGCAGAGCGCCGACATCACGGTCCACCAGAACCGCTGCGCCGTCGTGCGCAACCGCAACGCGACGTGCATGAAATGCGCCGAGGTCTGCACGTCCGGCTGCATCTCCTACGACGACAACGAGCTGATCATCGCACCCGAGAGGTGCATCGGCTGCGGCACCTGCGCCACCGTGTGCCCCACCTGCGCGCTCGAGGCGCACCGGCCGAACGACGCCGAGCTCCTGCACTCGTGTTTGGCTGCGGCGAAGGCAGCCGACGGCGAGGTGATCGTCGCGTGCGAGCAGATTTTGGCGGCGGCCGAAGGCCTGTTCGACCCTGATAAGGTGGTGGGCGTCACGTGCCTCGGGCGCGTGGAGGAGAGCCTGCTGGTCACGCTGGCCGTGGCAGGCGTGAAGCACGTGAGCCTCGTGCAGGCCAAATGCGAGGAATGCGAGCACAGCACCGGCTTCCGCATGGCCGAGCTGGTGCGCGACACGGCCAACACGCTGCTCGAGACGTGGAAGAGCGGCATGCGCGTGGACCTGGCCAAGAAGTTCCCGTCCGTGGCGCGCCTCGCTGCGGAGGGGAAGGGTTACGACGCGAGCCGCCGCGGGTTCTTCGCCAGCGTGAAGGACGAGGCCAAGACGGCCGCGGCGGTCACCGCCGACTACGCCGTGAAGGACGCGCTGGGGGTGGAGGACGCGCCCGAGCCCAAGTACGTGAAGGTGATGGCCGACGGCACGCTTCCGCATTTCGTGCCCGACCGGCGCGAGCGGCTGCTGGACGGCCTGGCCGCGCTCGGCGAGCCCGAGGACGTGATGATCGACACCAGGCTGTGGGGCCACGTGATCATCGATCCCGAGAAGTGCAGCTCGTGCCAGATGTGCGCGACGTTCTGCCCGACCGGGGCCATCTCGAAGTTCAAGGACGACGACGGCACGTTCGGCGTGCAGCACGCGCCGGCCGACTGCGTGAAGTGCCGCTGCTGCACCGACATCTGCCCCGAGGGCGCGCTCGAGCTGTCCGAGGAGGTGTTCGCGGTCGACCTCCTGTCCGGTGCCGTCGAGCGCTACGAGATGAAGCCCATGAAGAACCCTCCGGGCAACCCCCACCAGATCTGGCATTCCATGAAGGACCTCCTCGGCTGCGACCAAGTGTACGAGCGGTAGAGGCGCGAGAAGTGTCCCAAATGGGGACTGTCCCCATTTGGGACACTGGCCCGCAGGGGCCACGAGCACGGTTTCGGGGCCCTCTGCCAGAAAAATACGCGCAATGGACGGATTGATGGCGATGCGGTAGCACTTCGACCTGGGGTTTCCCTTCGCACCCTTGTGGGAGCGCCCGCAAGGGTGCGTTCTGTCCCGCAGATTCGTCCATTGCTCAACTTTTTTTCAGCATGCGGCATAAACAGCACTTCAAGCACGAATGCCTCACGTATCTGTGCTAGAGGGAGGTCGTCCGCGGGCGCATGTCTTCGATGATGGCCTCGGCCACCTCATGGGCGTGCGGGGCGGGCTCCTCTGCCGCCTTCGACCTGAGGGCCTCGGGGATGGCGTCGCTCAGGCCGGCGAGCGCGTCGAAGACGATCCCTTCGGGCATCTCCAGGTCGCCGGCGAACAGCCGCCAGTCCTCGCGCGTGATCTCGTCGAGCTCGCGAGTGTCGCCGATCGAGATGCCCATGACCCGCGAGTATCCCAAAACGGTGGTGGACACGAGATCGTACGCCGGCGCCAGGGCGCGCCTCTTCCAGTCGGGCGAGTAGAGCAGCGAGTAGTTCTTCAGATGGTTGTCGCAGTTGCCGATGAGGTAGTCGAACGCAATCTGGCGCGCGAACTCCGTCTTGTCGCGGATGAGGTCAGACGAGCAGCGGTTCAAAACGCGGTTGGCGATCGCGGCGTAGTTGTCGGTGAACTCGAGCTCGTACTTGCCGTACGAGGGGAATCCGGCGGCCTGGCAGAAGTCCTCTTGATGCAGGCGGATGGGCGCGCTCGCGTCGTCGGCGACCGCACGGTCGAATCGCCGCACGGCGAGAAGGGGCCTCTTCCCGGGAATGACGAAGGTCTCCGCGGCGCTCAGGCCGCAAGCGCGCGCCGCCTCCATGCACAGGTGCTCGTTGACGGCGAGATGCGGATGCCGCTCGTCAGGGATCTTGACGATGTGGGTCGACGGGGCGGTGCCGAGCGGCGCGAGCCAGTTGTCGCGAGGGTTGTCCCCTGCATGGCACAGCCCTATCTTCGCCTGCGCTCCGGCAAGCGACAGCCTGGTCAGCTCCATCTCCAACGTGGCGGCGTAAGCCGGGGCGGCGAGAAGCTCCTCGAAGCGCTCGAAAGCGAAGGGCTCGTACGCAGGTGCGAAGTCCTCCGGACACGCGTCGGGCGTGCGGAACATGAGCGCGCCGACGCATTCGCAATTGAGCCGTGCGAGCATGCTGAGCCAGTCGGAGGGCGACACGCCCAGGCGGTGGGAGAGCTCTTGGCGCGTGTGGCCCTCGGGGACGATGCCCTCGAAGAACCCTTCGTGCTCGTGCGGCAGGAAAGGCTCGCTTCGCAGGGGGAGCGAGAACGACAGGGGATCGGGATGCGCGCTTGCCAGGTACTGCGGATCGTACGCGAACGTCGTCTCCCGTCCCTCGCGTTCAAGGGCGCCGGTTTTCTCGAATTCGCCGTTGAAGAAGCGGAAGACTTCGAGGGCGTCCATGCTAGCCCCTTTCGATCGCGGCGAGGTCGAGTCCGATGCTGTTCATGATGCGGAGCACCTGGCCGATGCCCGCGCCGCTCTTCCCGCGTTCCAGCTCGCTCACGAAGCGCACGCTGCACCGGTTGAACGCGGCCACCTGGCCCTGCGTGTAGCCGAGCTTCTTCCGGCGCGCGCGGATGGCGCGCCCGAGCTCCTCCGGGTCGTACACGACGCTTCCTTGGTCGAAGGCCATGGCACCTCCTTTCATGCGAATTTTCCCTATTGGGAATATAGCAGCTGAGTCTGTCGAAATTTTCCCCATTGGGATATTGCCAGCGAATCGACACAAAATTATCCTGATAGGGAAAATCTACTCCTCTGCGCTCCTCCGCAGCGCGATCCTGTACCGCAGTCAGGGTTTCCGACCGTGCGGGCTCCCCGTCACCGACCCTCGCGGAACCGGCGGGCCTCTTCCTCCAGCTCCTCGACGAACCGCGCGATCGCCTGGCTGCGCGGCTCCTGCCGATACACCGCGTAGAACGGGAAGCACGCGTCCTCGTCGTCGAACGGCAGCACGCGATGGTCGTCGGTGAGGGGCTGCTGCTGTTGCAGCGAGCGCTCCACCACCAGCAGGTTGTCGGCGATGTCGAGCGTGGGGAAGTCCTGCACCGACTGCAGGAACACGGGCCGGTAGATGGGCTGAGCGCCCTTGCTGGCGAACAGCTTGCGCGCGATCTTCGCCCCGGCGATGGCGTACACCCCGTCGGGCGAGAGCAGCTTCTGCTTGTCGAGGTCGCCCACCTGCAGGGACGCGCGGTCGGCGAGGGGATGGTCCTTCATCATGATGGCCACGAGCGGGTCGTCGAACAGGTGCAGCGCCGCGAGGCCCTCCGGCGGCTCGGCGCCGTGCTCCATCATGGTGAACGCGACGTCGAGCGTGCCGTTCTCCACCAGCTCGACGAAGGGGCGCTGGCGGCTGTTGTCGTAGCGCACGCCGAGGGGCGAGCCGTTTTCGCGCTGACGGTTGAGGATGGCGTTGACGATGCGCACGAGGTGCGGATTGCGGTACAGTCCTCCCACGGTGATCGGCGGATCCTTCTTCAACTCGGCGATGCGCTCGAGGGTGCGGTCGTGCGCGTCGATGATGTCGAGCGCCCCCTCGAACAGCGCCTGCCCCTCCTGCGTGAGCCGCACCTGCGCGCTCGAGCGCACAAGCAGCTCGGCGCCGCATTCACGCTCCAGAGCCAGCACGTGCTTGCTCAGCGTGGACTGAGCGGTGTTGAGGTTGCGCGACGCCTCGCTGTAGTTGAGGCAGTAGACCAGCTCCACGAACTCCTTCAGATACGAGATGTGCATACCGCTATTCCCCCTCGGAATACTCAGCTGCAATCAAATCGATTGAGCATGCCCCCCGCGCTCCGTACGATGACCCCCGAGGAACGTTCCGCACATAGTACCGCAAAAGGAATCGTTGATCCAAACGGAGGAGGGATTATGGGGCATTTGAAGTGCACGCGCCGCACCTTCATGAAGTGCGCCGCCGTCACGGGGGCCGCGCTGGGCTTGTCGACGACGGCCGCCGCTTCGGCGTTCGCTGAAAGCGCGTCAGCGCCGGCGGGCGAGGTGCGCAAGGTGAGGAGCCACTGCCGCGCGTGCGGCAAGATGGAGTGTGGCACCTGGGTGTGGGTGCAGGACGGCCGCGTGATCGACATCACGGGCGACGAGAGCGCCATCACGAGCCGTGGCAACCTGTGCGCGAAGGGGAAGTCCGCCGCCCAGGCGCTCTACCACCCCGAGCGCCTGCGCTACCCGATGAAGCGCACGAACCCCAAGGGCGAAGATCCCGGCTGGGTGCGCATCAGCTGGGACGAGGCCATCGAGGCCGGCGCCAAGGGGTTCCAGGAGCTCATCGACAAGTACGGCGGGCCGTCCATCAAGTCGCTGCACGGCACGAGCCGCATCACCAGCTACGGCTCCATGATGTTCGGCTACTACGTGGGCAGCCCCAATGGCGGCTGCACGGCGGGCCAGGTGTGCAAGGGCCCGCGCACCGAGGCGGGGGCGCTCACGTGCTTCCCGGCGCACTGGATCTCGCTCAACGACGGCGTGGAGGTGTTCTTCCAGTGGGGCACCAACCAGGAGATATCCAACTACGACAACGCGAACCGCGTGACGGTGGACGCCCAGGTGAACGCCCGCACGTCCATCTGCGTGGGGCCGCGCCTGCAGAACCTCGGCAAGGAGGCCGACATCCGGGTGCACCTGCGGCCGGGAACCGACGACGCCTTCGGCATGGCGCTGCTCAACGTCATCGTGAACGAGATGGAGAGCTATGACCAGCTGTTCGTGAAGAAGTGGACGAACGGCCCCTTCCTGTACGTGCAGGAGCTGGAGCCGAGCGGCTTCTCGTGGACGGCCCATCTGGACAACCAGGGCTATCCGCTGAACATCCGCACGCGCCTGCTGAAGGAGTCGGACGTGCGCGAGGGCGGCAGCCCCAAGCGCTTCATGGTGTGGGACAAGAAGAACGAGCGGTTGACCTGGTTCGATTCCGAGACGGCGCTGTGGGAGGGCGAGACCTCCTACGCCAAGCCCACCGAGATCGTGAAGCACGGCGAGGGCTACCTGGTGGAGGACAACGGCTTCGCCATCGACATCGACCCCGCGATCGACGGCACGTACGAGGTGCAGCTCAAAGACGGCCGCACGGTTTCCGCGACGCCGACGTTCGAGCTGTTCAGCCAGCGCATCGCCGAATGGGACGTCGAGAAGACGGCCGAGCACTGCTGGGTCGAGCCCGACGTCATCCGCGCGGTGGCGGAGGAGTACGGCTGCAAGCTCATGCAGGGCGGCATCCAGTACCAGCTGGCGCTCGAGCACGCGGGCAACGCGGTGCAGGCCACGCGTATCCCGCTCATCTTGTCGGCGCTCATGGGCAACCTCGACACGCCGGGCGGCAACCGCGGCGGCGAGACGGTGCACTACCTGTACAACATCTTCATCAACTACGCGACGCCCTTCGGCGCGCCCATGCAGGCGCCCGAGCTGCGCGCCCGCGTGGCGGGCGGCGACAAGTTCCCGCTCATCCCGTTCTTCCAGACCATCGGCGGCGCGGCGTTCCACCACGACCAGACGAGCGCCACCGACATGGTCCTCACGGGCAAGCCGTACCCCATCCGCGGCATGATCTCGTCCACCGGGACGCACCACCATTCGGGCAACGCGACCAAGAACTGGGAGGCGTTCAAGTCTCTCGACTTCTACTGGGCGGCCGAGCTGTGGTTCGCGCCCACGGTGGAGCTGGCCGACATCCTCGTGCCGGCGGCGCACTTCCTGGAAATCGACAACCTGCGCATCTCGCAGGGCGCGGAAAGCGGGTTCGGCGCCCAGGTGGCCGCGGTGAAGCCGCTCGCCGAGGCCCGGTGGGACACGCCGCAGATCATCCAGATCCTCAAGAAGATGGGCATCCCCTGGTGGCCGGCCTCGGCCGAGACAGCGCCGCCGTTCTGGCCGAAGGAGTGGCTGTCCACCCAGTGGCCCGACGAGAAGCAGGTGAACGAGCTGGCCATCCTGCATTCCACGCACGGCATGCAGATACCCGGGCCTGAGGGCGACAAGCTCGAGTTCAAGGACTGGGACGACTTCATGCGGCAGTACCAGGAGCATGGGCAGTGGGATCTGCGCAAGGTGAGCCCCATCGGCTACTTCCGCCGCCATCTGCTGGGATACATGCGCAAGGACGGCCTGCCGGGCTTCGAGACGCCCACGACGCGCTTCGAGCTGTTCTCCACCATCCTGGAGTCGTACCATCCCGGCGAGGAGCTGCCGGTGGTGCGCGAGCCGCTTGAGAGCCCGTACTCCACGCCCGACGTACATACGGAGTACCCGATCATCCTCACCACCGGGCGGCGCATTCCCGTGTTCTTCCACAGCGAGGGGCGTCAGCAGCCCTACTGCCGCGAGCAGGCGGTGGTGCCGACGTTCCAGATCAACCCGGAGACGGCGGCCGAGCTGGGCATCGAGCAGGGCGATTGGTGCTGGATCGAGTCGCGCCGCGGCAAGGTGCGCCAGGTGGCCGATCTGTTCTACGGCATCGCGCCCGGCGTGGCGGAGGCCGACCACGGCTGGTGGTTCCCCGAGCTGCCCGCGCCGAGCCACGGCTGGGAGCTGTCGAACATCAACGCGCTCGTGGACGACCAGGCGCAAGACCCCATCAGCGGCGCGACGACGCTGCGCGCCTATCTGGTGAAGATATACAAGGCCACGCCCGAGAACTGCCTGGGCGGCGTGGTGGTGCCGTGCGCGGTGGAGGACGGGACGCCGATCATCGCCGAGCCCGACGATCCGCGCCTGAAGAAGTGGATGCCCGTGAAGGCCGAGGAGGAGGTGTAGCATGACCCAGTACGCAATCGCCACCGACTTGAACCGATGCGTGTCTTGTTTGGCCTGTTCGGTGTCGTGCAAGATCGTGAACGGCATAGCGCCCGGCGCGTTTTGGAACAAGGTGCTGCGCATCGGGCCGAACCCTATTCCGGGCGGCTCGGGGAAGTTTCCCGACGTGGAGATGTACTATCTGCCCGTCACCTGCCAGCACTGCGAGGATCCCGAGTGCGTGAAGGTATGTCCGACGGGGGCGTCCATGAAGCTTGAGGACGGTACGGTGCAGGTGGACAAATCGAAATGCATCGGCTGCCAGTTCTGCGCGATGAGCTGCCCCTACGGTGTACGGTACCTCAACGAGGAGGAGCGCGTGGTGGAGAAGTGCACGCTGTGCGAGCAGAAGATCGCGCAGGGCGAGCTGCCGGAATGCGTGCGCCAATGCGGCGGCCGCGCGCGGTTCTTCGGCGACTTGGAGCAGGGCGTGGAGACGTTCGTGGGGCCGCCGGCGCGCGAGGGCGAGCCGTTCCAGCCCATCACGGCGACGAGTAGGCCGTGGGATGCGTCCGAGGTGCATCACCTGCCCGACGTGGGGAACAAGCCGTCGTACGTGTACATTTTGCGAGGTCGCGAGTGGAAGGGAGGGGGAGAGTAATGGAATTGCAGTGGCCTTTGATCGCGTTCACCACACTGGTGGCGTGGAGCGCGGGATTGTTCGGGACGCAGGCGCTGATGGCGCTGCGCGGTGCGGGGAAGAAGTCGCAGATGACGGCTTGGGTGGCATCGGCGGTGCTGCTGGCCGTCGGCGGCGTGGCGGTGTTCTTCCACTTGGAGCATTGGGAGAGGATCTTCAACGGGTTCGGGCACTTGACCTCCGGGATAACGCAGGAGCTCATCGCCATCGTGGTGCTGGCCGTGGTCGCGGTGGCGTACCTGGTCATGATGCGGAAGTCCGACGACGGGGCGAGCGTGCCGAAGTGGCTGGCCGGCGTCTCGATCGCCGTGTGCGCGGTGCTCGTGGCCGTGATGGCGCACAGTTACACCATGGCCGCCAGGCCGGCGTGGGACAGCGTGCTCTGGATCCTCTACGTGATCGGCAACGCCTGCGTGCTCGGCCCCGCGACGATGGCCGTCATCATGGCGGCGAAGGGCGACGACGTCAAGCCCATCGGCCTCCCGGCCCTGATCGGCGCGGCCCTCGCGGCCGTCGCGGCAGTCGCCTTCGCCGCCTTCCTCCAGGCGAGCGGCGGCTCCTTCGCCGAGGTCGGCTTCTACTTCGACCCGACGCACCCGACGAAGGCCATGGCCGACGCCGCCGCCACCGTCGGAGGCCAAGCGCCCCTGCTCTGGGGCGGTGCCGTGGTCGTCGGCGCGATCGTCCCCCTGGTCGCCGCCTTCATGGGCAAGAAGTCCGCCAACTGGAAGCTCTGGGGCTCCGTCGCGGTGGTCGCCGCCCTGATCGGCGCGGTCTGCCTCCGCGTGGCCTTCTACAACCTGGGCCTCTCGGTCTTTATGTTCTACTAGGACTAGCCGGCCCCGCCGTCCCCGCGGCGGTGGGGCCCTCCGAGGGCCCGAGATGTTTCACATGAAACATTGAGCATTCTCGTAGCCCCAAAAGGCATCTGTCCCCAATTGGAACATTGCGCCGATCGGAGCCCCCTGCGGGCGCGGTTCGTCTCCCCAACCCCCTTGCAGACGGACGAGCCGCCCCCGCAGGGGGCTCCGCGCGCGTTTTCAAGGGTTCCTTGCAAGGAAACGGACGAATCGATACTAATGAAGTATCATATTGACCTGGGATTTCTCTCATGTGCCCTCGCACAGGTGCCCACAAAGCGCGGTTTTGCCCCGCTGATTCATGCATTGCTCAAATCATTTTGCAGCAAGGGGGCAAGCAGCGTTTCCGGCATGGACGCTTCACATGAAAAATTATCCCAAAAGAAAAACTCACTCCTCCGCGTCCTCCACCAGGTCGATGAGTTCTTGCTGGGTGTGGATGTCCATCTTCTTGTAGATGTGGCGCATGTGGGTGCGCGCGGTGCCCTCGGAGATGTAGAGCTGCTCCTGGATGTAGGCGGCGTTGCGGCCCTTCGCCAGCAGGAACAGAACCTCCGTCTCCTTCTTCGACAGCAGGTAGCGGTTGGCCACCAGCTCGCACTTGCGCTTGAAGCGCCCCGCGCGCGCCTTCTCGGGTGACGCCTCCTCGGCGGCGCGCTCACGCGATGCGTCCTGCTCGCCTGCGGGGTTGTCCGATTCGCCCACCACGAGGGCGCGGATCTCGCTTCCGCGCGGCAGCGCCCCGAAGCCCCCGACGACGCACGCGAGCACGACGACGAGCGTGCTCGCCGGATCGACGGCGGGATCGAGCTGGGGGATGGCGGCGGAGGCCGCGATGCCCAAAAGCGCCCCCAACGCGAGCGCCCCGCGCCCGAACCCGAACACGACGAACGCGGTCAGGCGGAACCGCTGCGTGATGTCGGCGTAGCTCACCCACATGGCCCCTTCGAACAGCAGGTAGCACAGAAGCAATGCGAAGGTGGTGAAAGGGGTCGCGTCGGCGACGAAGTGGACCGCAACGAGCGCCACCGCGATGAGCGGCAGAAGCGTGCGGAACATGAAGTTGAGGTGCTGTCGCTGCGTGAGCATGACGGCGATCATGAGTGCGCACGCGACGAGCGCGGCCGCCCCGATGCAGGCGATCTGCGTCCCCAGGCCTCCCACCAGGTGCATGTCGGCGATGGCCTGCACGCGCACGTTCCCCAGCGCGAACCCGAATAGGAGGCTCGGCGCGCACAGGCGCAGCGCGAACGGGGCCTTGCGCACCTTGAGCGTGATGGCGGCGAACTCCAGCTTGTCGATGAGCACGGTGCTGCACCGGTAAAGGCACCAGCACTCGAGGAACGGGATGAGCGCCGCGGCCACCGCTCCCAGCGGGTGCAGCGCGTCGAGGTTCGACACGAGGGCGTACAGCGCGATGCCCGCCACCAGCGAGAGCGCCGTGCTGGTGACGATGGTGGCGATGTCGCACTGCCCGAACGACACACCGTAGCTCATCAAGAGGATGGCCGAGCCGACGCCGGTGGCCGCGCCTCCCGCAACGAGCGCGGCGATTCCCGCCGCCGACTCGACGCCGGCCAGGCACATGAGCAGCGTCCCCGCGCAGGCGAGCGACGCGCCGAGGAACCGGATGCTCTTGCGCCGCCGCTGCGTGGCGAACAGCCTCCGGAACGCGCGCGAGAGCACGCCGTACGAGAACAGCGTCGTCACGAAGAACACGAGGGAGGCCGGGTGGAACAGCGTCGCCGTGGCCGCGGGGTCGGCGGCGTTCCAGAAGAACAGCTGCTGGCCGTTGAACATGGTGAGGTACACCCATGCCCAGTGCGACCCGAAGCCTGCGATAAGCGGCAGCGACAGCTTGCCGAGCGAGAACCCCTCGTCCTCGCGCACCTCCACCTTGAGACGCGGCAGTTTCACTTCCATGCTGGATCCGTCCCTCCCCGGCGAGCCCCTTCGTCGTCCATCATACTGCATCGCCTGCGCTCGCGGTCGCGTCGCAGCGCATTCGATCGCCTCGCCGAAGCGTGTTTCCTGGGGTTTCGCGAAAAATCATAGCCTCGGTATGATGCCGCGTGAGCCCCAATTCCGCAAAAATCATAGCCGTGCTGGGACGCCTATGACCCCGCCGCCCCCTAGGATGGCCCCACCGCTTCGCACCGGAAGCGGATGAGGAGAAAGGAAGGTGGGGATCAATGGCTCAGCTTACGCTCACGCGCCGCAGCTTCATGAAGACGATGGCGGTCACCGGCGCCGCCGCGACGCTCGTCACGTCCGCCCAGCCCCTGCAGGCGCTCGCCGAGGGCGTCGACGCCAGCGCGGGCGAGGTCAAGCGCGTCCGCTCGTGCTGCCGCGCGTGCGGCAAGGTGGAATGCGGCGTGTGGGTCACCGTGCGTGACGGCAAGGTCATCAAGGTGGAGGGCGACGAGTCCGCGCCGCAGAGCCGCGGGCACTGCTGCAGCAAGTCGCAGTCGTCCATGCAGGCGCTCTACCATCCCGATCGCCTGCGCTTCCCCGTGAAGCGCACGAACCCCAAGGGCGAGGACGATCCGGGCTGGGTGCGCATCACGCTGGACGAGGCGTTCGAGCTGTGCGGCGAGAAGCTGCAGGAAGTGAAGGACAAGTACGGCGGGCAGTCCATCTTCGTGATGTGCGGCACGTCGCGCGTGTGGTCGCTCGGGCCCTACCAGGGCATGAAGCAGCTGTTCGGCACGCCCAACGCGCATCTGGCCTACCAGGTGTGCAAGGGCCCGCGCCACTTCGGCGGCATCATGACCGACGAGATGGGCTCGCCGTGGATGGAGGTGGAGGCCGAGCCGAGCGTGTACGTGCAGTGGGGCACGGCCTGCGAGTACTCCAACTACGACTCCACGAACCGCACGGTCACCGACGTGGCCTCCCGCGCCGAGAAGCACATCATCGTCGACCCGCGCGTCACGCCGCTGGGCAAGGAGGCCGACATCTGGCTGCCCCTGCGCCCCGGCACCGACGGCGCGCTGGCGCTGTCGTGGCTCAACTGGATCATCGAGAACGAGGCCTACGACGACACCATGGTGCGTCGCTGGTCGAACGCGTCGTTTTTGTTCGTCGAGGACAAGCCGTGGCTCACGGAAGGCTGGCTCGTGGAGGGCAACGGCGGCATCGAGATGAAGACGCGCCTGCTCACCGAGGCCGACCTCGTGGAGGGCGGCAAGCACCAGCGCTTCATGGTGTGGGACGAGGCCAACGAGCGCCTCACCTACTGGGACGCCGAGGCGGGCAAGTGGGAGGGCGAGGAGCACAAGATCCCCACCACCGGCACGTGGATCGAGCACCCGTACAAGCTCCTCGTGGCCGACGCGTGGCTGCCCGACCAGTCCGCGTTCGCCGATCCGGCCACCGAGCCCGACCGCTTCCCCGAGGGTTCCGAGGCGTGCAATCCCAAGGGCCTGCCCAAGCAGCCCGCGCTGTTCCCCGGCGAGGTCGAGGTCACCCTGCGCGACGGCTCCGTGCGCACGGCGCGCAGCGTGTGGGATGCGTTCCACGACCTGACGAGCGAGTACACGATGGCGAGGGCCGAGGAGATCACCGGCGTGCCCGCGGCGAAGAACGAGGAGGCCGTCCGCGCCTGGACGACCCGCGTGAACCCGCTGCACGGCAACGGCGGCATCCACTTCCAGCTGGCCACCGACCAGAACGGCAACTCCATCCAGAACGTGCGCGCCCTGCAGATCATGAGCTGCATCACCGGCAACGCCGACGAGCCCGCCGGCAACCGCGGCTCCTCGAAAGCCCAGTTCGACGGCAACCCCGGCCGCTCCAACATGCAGGCCGGCGCGCCCTACGGCGACGCCGCCAAAACGTGGGAGGGCCGCGACGTCGACCTCGAGGGCCTGGCCGCGAAGATGCAGGACTTCGTGCAGTATCTCATCGACAACGACTCGCCCCTGGCCGAGCGCTACGGCAACAAGGTGCCCTCGCACGAGGAGGCCGTCGTCATCGCCAAGCGCATGGGCGGCGCGTTCCGCGCCTCGCAGGTGTGGCCGAACCCGACCACCGTGTTCGAGCGCCAGGCGGGCGAGGTGGACGCCGAGCGCTTCCCGCTGAACCGCTACTGGGCGCGCTGGGCCGACGCGAACGCCATCTGGGACGGCTGCCTCGACAACGACGTGCCCTACCAGCTGCACGCGGGCGTGTGCCAGTCGGGCGACTTCATGAACATGGCCAATATCGACGTGGCGTGGGAGGCGCTCAAGCAGCTCGATTTCTTCACCGACATCAACCTGTGGTTCTGCCCGAACAACGGCAACGCCGACGTCATCTTCCCGTGCTACCACTGGCTGGAAGTGGACACGACGCGCGTGAGCCAGGGCGCGGGCGGCTTCTTCGGCTGCGGATGCGCCGCCGTCGAGGCGCCGGGCGAGTGCATTTACGATCCTGACTGGAACGTCGGGATGTACAAGGCCATGGGCGTGCCGTGGAACACGAAGGACGAGACGGCCACGCCGTCGCCCCTGCTCAACTTCGGCGAGAAGACCGACTACCGCTGGCCCGACCAGAGCCGCGTGCTCAAGGACAACGTCGACCAATGGAAGACGGCCGAGTTCCCCGACGGCCCCACCTGGGAGCAGGCGAAGGAGCACTTCCAGAAGAACGGCTGGATGGACTGCCGCGAGTGGCATCCCGAGCGCTGGGGCACCTACCGCCGCCATGAGATGGGCTGGCGCAGGCAGCAGGGCGGCTTCAACCTGTTCCCCCTCGTGGACGACCATCCGGGCTTCATGACTCCGTCGGGCCTGATCGAGATCTGGTCGCTCACCTGCGAGGCGTACCTGGGCGACGAGGACAAGTTCCCCGTCTACCGCGAGCCGGTGGACTCGCCGGTGACGACGCCCGAGTACTTCGACGCTTCGAAGGCGGGGGAGATCGACGAGGCCAAGCTGCGCAACAGGGACTACCCGGCCAGTCTGCAGGAGCACCCGGACGCCGCCTTCCTCATGACCACGGGCGCGCGCCAGCCGGTGTACTTCCACAGCGAGCATCGGCAGCTGCCGTGGTGCCGCGAGCTCTGGCCGGCCCCGCGCCTGGAGATGAACCCCAACGACGCGGCGCGCCTGGGCCTTTCGCAGGGCGACTGGGTGTGGATCGAGAGCCCGTGGGGCAAGGTGCGCGAGGTGCTCGACCTGTATTACGGCATCAGCCCCGGCGTGGTGAACGCGAACCACGCGTGGTGGTATCCCGAGATGGACACCGCGAGCCACGGGTTCGAGCTGGTGAACATCAACTGCGTCATGAACCCCCGCGGCCAGGACGTGGTGTGCGGCGCGGCGACGATGCGCTCGGTGCCGGTGCTCGTGTACAAGGCGACGCCCGAGAACTCGCCGTTCGGCAACCCGGTGCCGTGCGATCCGCAGGGCAACCCGGCGGTGTGCGACGCGGGCGACCCGCGGCTGAAGGAATGGATGGGCACGGGCCTGCGCGCCCGCGTCCAAGGAGAAGACGCGTGGATGGGAGAGGGGGCGTAAGGCCATGACGCAGTACGCGATAATCACCGACCTGAACCGCTGCGTTGGCTGCCTGGCCTGCACGGTTGCGTGCAAGGCGGTCAACGGCGTGGACATCGGGTCGTTCTGGATCAAGACGCTCCGCATCGGGCCGAACCCGAAGGCGGGCGGAAGCGGCGACTGGCCGGACGTGGAGATGTACTTCCTTCCCATCCAATGCCAGCACTGCGCCGACCCCGAGTGCGTGAAGGTGTGCCCGACAGGGGCCTCGCAGAAGATGGCCGACGGCACCGTGCAGATCGACAAGTCCAAGTGCATCGGCTGCCAATTCTGCGCGATGAGCTGCCCCTACAACGTGCGCTACCTCAACGAGGAGGAGCGCGTGGTGGAGAAGTGCACCCTCTGCGAGCAGAAGGTGGCGCAGGGCGAGCTGCCCCAGTGCGTGGCGCAGTGCGGCTCGCGGGCACGGTTCTTCGGCGACTTGGAGCAGGGCGTGGACTCGTTCGAGGGTCCGGCCCATCCCGACGCGCTGTCGTGCGGCTACGACGACATGCAGGCGACGCGCGTGACGCTGAAGGAGTACGTGGAGCCCTACACCGAGGCGGACATCCATCGCCTGCCCGACGTGGGCAACGGGCCCGAGCTCATGTACATCCTGCGCGATCGAGAGTGGAAGGGAGGCGGTGAGTGATGGAATTGCAGTGGCCTTTGATTGTGTTCACCACGCTGGTGGCGTGGAGCGCGGGGCTCTTTGCGAGCCAGAGCTTGATGGCGCTGGTGGGTGCCGGCAAGAAGTCGCAGATGGCGGCGTGGGTGGCGAGCGCCGTGCTGCTGGCCGTGGGCGGCGTGGCGGTGTTCTTCCACTTGGAGCACTGGGAGAGGATCTTCAACGGGTTCGGGCATTTGACGAGCGGGATAACCCAGGAGCTGATAGCCATCGTGGCGCTTGCCGTCGTGGCTGTGGTGTACCTGGTGATGATGCGGAAGTCTCCTGACGGCGCGAGCGTGCCGAAGTGGCTGGCCGGCGTGTCGATCGCGGTGTGCGTGGTGCTCGTCGCGGTGATGGCGCACTCGTACACCATGGCTGCTCGTCCGGCGTGGGATAGCGTGCTCTGGATCCTCTACGTCCTCGGCAACGCCTGCGTCCTCGGACCGTGCACGATGGCCGTCATCATGGCCGTGCGCGGCGACGACGTGACACCGATCGCGCTGCCGGCCCTCATCGGTGCCGCCATAGCCGCCGTGACCGCCGTGGCTTTCGCCGCCTTCCTCCAGGCCTCCGGCGGCTCCTTCGCCGAGGTGGGCTTCTACTTCGACCCGACGCATCCGACGAAGGCCATGGCCGACGCCGCAGGCGTGGTCGCCGCCCAGGCCCCGCTCCTCTGGGCCGGCGCGGTAGCCGTCGGCGGCATCGTCCCCCTGGCCGCCGCCCTCCTCGGCCGCAAGTCCGCCAACTGGAAGCTCTGGGGCTCCGTCGCCGTCATCGCCGCCCTGATCGGCGCGGTCTGCCTGAGAGTCGCCTTCTACAACCTGGGCCTCAGCGTCTTCATGTTCTACTAGCGTTGAAAATGGCATAAAAGGGGACAGTCCCCTTTTATGCCAAAATCCCTCGGTGTCCCAAATGGGGACTGTCCCCATTTGGGACATCCGGAGCCCCCTGCGGGCGCGGTTCGTCTCCCCCAACTCCCTTGCAGACGACGAGCCGCCCCCGCAGGGGGCTCCGGGCGCGTTTTCGGGGCCTCTTGCGAAAAAAATGCGCGCAATGGACGGATTGATGCTGCTGAGGTGGCATTTCGACCTGGGGGTTTCCCTTGCGCGCCCTCGCGAAGACGTCCTTAAAGCGGCGTTTCGCCCTGCAGAATCGTCCATTGGGCGCAAAAATTCAGCCGAGAGTCCGTAAAGTCCTACTCCCGCTGTGGCACACGCCATAATCCGACCCGGGTAAACGACGCGTGGTCGCCCGTGCTGCCTGTGCTGCAGCCCCGGGGACGAGCCCTGCGTTCGTGGGTTTTTGACAAATGAGAGCGAATAGCTGGCATCGAGGTGAAGGCGCGATACAATTCAGCTCAAACAAGAGCGAGCGAAAGGACCGCATATGGAACGCGACGTGGCATGGAGGAAGTACGACGAGGCCGACCTCGAGGCGCTCGAGCAGCTGGCCGCCGAGTACATCGACTTCATCTCGGACAACAAGACGGAGCGCGAGTGCGCCGCGGCGGCCATCGCGCAGGCCGAGGAGCACGGCTACCGTCCGCTCGACGAGGCGGTGCGCGACGGACGCGCGCTCGCGGCCGGCGACAAGGTGTGGGCGCTCGCGCACGGCAAGGCGCTCATCCTGGCGCACATCGGGAGGCGGCCGCTCGCGGAGGGGCTGAACATCCTCGGCGCGCACATCGACTCGCCGCGGCTCGACCTCAAGCAGAACCCGTTTTCCGAGGCCAACGGCCTGGCGCACTTGGACACGCACTACTACGGCGGCATCAAGGCCTACCAGTGGGTCACGTTGCCGCTCGCGCTGCACGGCGTGGTGGCCAAGACCGACGGCACCGTGGTGGAGGTGAACGTGGGCGACGACGAGGGCGACCCCGTGTTCTGCGTCACCGACCTGCTCATCCACCTGGCGAACAAGCAGATGGGCAAGAAGGCGAGCGAGGTCGTGGAAGGCGAGGACCTGGACATCCTCGTGGGCAACCGTCCGCTGGTCACCGCCGAGGGCGACGCCGAAGCCGACGCGGAGAAAGACCCCGTGAAGGCCTTCGCGCTCAAGCTGCTGGCCGACAAGTACGGCATCTCCGAGGAGGACTTCCTCTCGGCCGAGATCGAGGCCGTGCCCGCCGGACGCGCCCGCGAGCTGGGCTTCGACCGCAGCATGGTGATCGGCTACGGCCAGGACGACCGCGTGTGCGCCTACACCTCGCTCGCGGCGCAGCTGGCGCTCAACGACGCGCCGGAGAAGACGGCGGTGTGCGTGCTCGTGGACAAGGAGGAGATCGGCAGCGTGGGTGCCACGGGCATGGCGTCGCAGTTCTTCGAGAACACGATGGCCGAGATCATGGAGCTGGCCGGCGAGGGCGGCCCGCTGCCGCTGCGCCGCGCGCTGGCCGCGTCGAGCATGCTGTCCTCCGACGTGTCCGCCGGCTTCGACCCCGCCTACGCGAGCGTCTTCGAGGCGAAGAACAGCGCGTATCTGGGCCGCGGCCTGGTGTTCAACAAGTACACGGGCTCGCGCGGCAAGAGCGGCAGCAACGACGCCTCCGCCGAGTACGTCGCGCGCATCCGCCGCGTCATGGACGACGCCGGCGTGTCGTTCCAGACCGCCGAGCTCGGCCGCGTCGACGCGGGCGGCGGCGGGACCATCGCCTACATCCCCGCGAAGTACGGCATGGACGTCATCGACTCCGGCGTGGCCGTGCTGTCGATGCATTCGCCGTGGGAGGTCACCAGCAAGGCCGACATCTACGAGGCCTTCAAAGGCTACGAGGCGTTCCTGAGGAACGCGTAAGCCGAACGGGCGCGGCCGGCCCACCCGGGTCGGCCGCGCTGGAGGGCATTGTCGGCCGAAACACACGCCACAGCGCCCTGAAGCGTGTGTTTCGGTCGACAATCGGGATGGGAGAGCGCCACTGCCCGTCTCCTTGTTGGCGTGGCGGCCGGTTTCCGTTACACTGCTCGCATTTGACCATGCGCGCCTGCGGCGGCAAGCTGCGGGCGCTTTGCATATAAAGCGAGGACAATCGATGGCTCGAGAGAAATTCGGATCCCGGCTGGGATTCATCCTGATCAGTGCCGGGTGCGCCATTGGGCTCGGGAACGTGTGGCGTTTCCCCTACGTCGCGGGCAAGTACGGCGGCGCGGCGTTCGTGCTCATGTACCTGCTGTTCCTGGCGGTGTTCGCGCTGCCCATCCTGGTGATGGAGCTCTCGGTGGGGCGCGCCAGCCAAAAAGGCGTCGCGCGCAGCTTCGACGAGCTGGAGCCGGCGGGCGCGAAATGGCACCGCTTCAAGTGGATCGCGCTGGCGGGCAACTACCTGCTCATGATGTTCTACACCACGGTGGCCGGCTGGATGATCGCATTCATGCTGTTCAGCGGCGCGGGAACGTTCGAGGGGCTGGATGCGCGCGGCGTGGAGGGCGTGTACGGCGGCTTGCTTGCCGACCCGTGGCTGATGACGGCGCTTATGCTGGCCGTGGTGCTGATCGGCGTGCTCGTGACGCGCGCCGGCCTGAAGAACGGCGTGGAGCGCATCACGAAGGTGATGATGGTCGCGCTGTTCGCCGTGCTCGGGGTGCTCGTGGTGCGCGCGGTCACGCTGCCGGGGGCGGGCGAGGGGCTCGCGTTCTACCTCATGCCCGACTTCGGGAAGCTCTTCGCGGGCGGGTGGAGCACGTTCGCCGACGCCGTGTTCGCGGCCATGGGCCAGGCGTTCTTCACCGTGTCGGTGGGCGTGGGCTCGATGTCCATCTTCGGCAGCTACATCGACAAGCGCTACCGCCTCACGGGCGAGGCGCTGCGCATCGCCGGGCTCGACACGCTCGTAGCTATCATGGCGGGCCTCATCATCTTTCCCGCATGCTTCGCGTTCGGCGTCGAGCCGGGAAGCGGTCCGGGGCTCGTGTTCATCACGCTGCCGAGCGTGTTCTCGCAGATGCCGTTCGGCCAGCTGTGGGGCACGCTGTTCTTCCTGTTCATGAGCTTCGCGGCGCTCTCCACGGTCATTGCGGTGTTCGAGAACATCATGAGCTTCGGCATGGACGAGTGGGGCTGGTCGCGCCATAAGTCGTGCCTGGTGAACGGCGTGGCGCTGGCGGCGCTCTCGCTGCCGTGCGTGCTGGGGTTCAACGTGTGGGCGGGCGTGGAGGTGCCGGGCATCGGCAACATCCAGGCTATCGAGGACTTCCTCATGTCGAATAACGTGCTGCCGCTGGGCGCGCTCGTGTTCCTGCTGTTCTGCACCACGCGCCGCGGCTGGGGCTGGGACGCGTTCCTGCGCGAGGCCGACTCGGGCGAGGGCGCGCGCTTCCCCCGCTGGGCCCGCGGCTACGTGCGCTTCGCCCTGCCCGTGCTCATCGTGGCCGTGTTCGCGGCCGGCTACGTCCCCATCGTGCGCACCTGGCTGGGCATGGGGTAGGGGTTTCTGGCTGGATTCTGCTCTTTTCTCTTCATCTTGTGGTTAGAATCGGTTAGAATAGATGAGAAACGATTCGAATCAGGTAGAATCAGGTAGAATCAGGTAGAAGGCGGCGAAAGGAACGACATGCACGAAGGGCCCGCTCTGGAATACAAGAGGCAATGGACCGACGGCATCAAAAAGACCATCGTCGCCTTCGCCAACAGCGAGGGCGGGACGCTGCTCGTGGGCGTCGATGACGAGGGCAACACGGTCGGCGTCGACGATTGCGACCAGTGCATCGTCAAGATCATGCAGTCGGCGGGCAACGCCATCAAGCCGGACGTCACCCTCTTCGTGCATGCGCAGGTGGAGGAGCGGGAGGGAAAGCCCATTGTGCGCGTCGAAGTTCGGCGCGGCACGGCGCGTCCCTACTACCTGGCTGAAAAGGGGATCCGTCCTGAAGGTGTGTACGTGAGGCAGGGAGCTCTCTCCGCGCCCGCGTCGGAGGCCGCCATTCTGGCCATGATAAAAGAAGCGGCGGGCGACTCGTACGAGAACGAGCGCTCGCTTGTCCAGGATCTCACGTTCGAGGAGGCGGCTCGGGCGTTCGGTGATGCCGGCGTGCCGTTCGAGGTCCATCATATGCGGACGCTCGGCCTGATCGACGAGGACGGCCTGTTCACGAACCTCGCCCTGCTCCTGTCCGACCAGTGTCCGGCCACCGTGAAGGCCGCCGTGTTCCAAGGCGCGGTCAAAGCCACGTTCTTGGACCGTTTCGAATTCGAAGGCTCTCTTTTCCGCCAGTTCAGAGAGGTGCTGAGCTTCGTCGACCGCTACAACGCCACGCGCTCGGAGATAGGCCCCGACATGCGGCGCATCGACATGCGCGATTATCCCGAGGTCGCCGTGCGCGAGGCGCTGCTCAACATGTTCGTCCATCGGGAATACGCGGTGCCCGGTCCGGCGCTGGTGAGCGTGTTCGACGACCGCGCCGAGTTCCTCAACATCGGGGGCCTGCGCCCGGGTATTTCGGAAAACGATATGAAGACCGGCGTCTCCGTGAGCCGCAATCCCCGTTTGGCGAACGTGCTGTACCGTCTCAAGTGGGTCGAGGCGTACGGCACAGGCGTGCAGAAGATCATGGGCAGCTACGAGGGCTCGCGCCAAGCCCCTCGCTTCGACGTGAGCGACAACGCGCTCAAGGTGACGCTGCCGTCGATGCGCGACGACCGGCATGCGCCTGAAGAGCTTGTCGAGCCGACTGGCCCCTTCTTCGGCGCGACGTCCGCTTCGCCCGATCGGTCGGTCTCCCGCATCGAGTACGCCGTCGTTCAGCTGGCGAAGGAGCGCGGCGAGATCACGCGCAAGGAAGTGGAGGAGGAGCTCGGCACCTCGCAGTCGGCGACCGTCCGGCTTCTCTCCCGTCTGCAGGAACGGGGACTGCTCTTCCGCGTCGGCAAAGGAAAAAACACGGTGTACCTGGCATGAAATGGGCTGCCAGCGGCACTGCTCTCCGGGGCGGGAAAGGCTCCCTGTCCCAGTCGCCTAGGGCATGCTTCTCCCGCTGGTTTTCTCCCGCACCTTGATGCTGATGGCGTTCGCCGGGCAAGCCTCCACGCATGCGCCGCACTTGGAGCATTCGGGAATGCGCGCGCTGTGGGGATCGACCTGCTCAGGGCACGCCTCCACGCACGCGCGGCAGTCTATGCCGGACGTGCGCAGGCACGCTTCGCGACGGACGCGGGGTCGCAGCGTGCGGTTCGCGACGGCGAGAAGCGAGACGAGCGCGCTCACGGGGCAGATCTTCGCACACCATTTCCGTAGGAACACCACTTCGACCAGCAAGATAGCCGGGAAAATCAGCAGGCCCCACGACGTCTCGTTGAATCGGAGCAGATGCCAGAGCCCAATGAACGTGGCGAACGTGAGGCCGATGGGGCACACGAGGCAGAACACCGGGAAGCCGAACACTGCGGTCGCGCCCAACGCACCAAGCAGCGAGGCGTGTCGGGTGTCGAAGCGCACGCCGTCTCGCTTCCCGCCGACGGGCTGGAGCACGCACGTGGTGCAGCCGTGACACCCTTCGCGCCCCGTTTCGCCCTCGCGCTTGCACGCATCATCGCGCAAAACCTTCTTCTTGGGCCTGATGAGGCGCTCGAGCCACGGAGCGGGGCACATCCACGCGCAGAACGCCTTGCCGACGAGCGCCACGGCAAGCGCCATGCCCGCCAATAGAAGCACGGGGTGCAGCACGACCTCCTTCGAGCCGATCATGGTTTCGAGCGCTCCGAGCGGGCAGAGCGCCGCGACGGCGTCGATGCCGAACGACGAGGGCGTGCCCGTGCCGGTGCGGAAGACGAGGCCGGCCGCTACGAGCGCGACGACGCTCGCGAAAACGAGGGCGCGCGCCCGCCGGAAGGGGAAGCGCCCGGAAGGCTTCGGCGGTTCGTCCGAAGGGGTGGGATGATCGTTTTCTCGCATGGCTATCCCTCGCTCCTCTCCACGTTGATGCCTCGCCGCACGCCTCCGGCGAAGGATCGGTACGCGTTCGACGGGCAGCGGTTCTCGCAGATGCCGCAGCCGTTGCAGCGGGCGACGTCCACCACGGGGCGGCCCGACGAGTCCGCGGTCAATGCCTCGTAGGGACATGCGTCCACGCAGATGCGGCAGCTGCCCTGTATCCAGGCGATGCAGCGTTCCTGATCCACGATGGCTGTACCGATGCGGTTGACCTCCTCGTCCACGCCCGCCAAAGCGCCGGTGGGGCACACGTCCTCGCAGCGTCCGCAGAAGTCGCAGATGCCGCGATGGAAGTCCATGATGGGCGTGCGCCAGCTCAGCAGGCCGTCTTCCAGCACGCCGGTGCGGATGCACCCTTGCGGGCACGCGGAGCGGCACCGATCGCATTTCAGGCAGAGCGCTTGGAAGAGCCCTTCGTCCTCCGCGCTCGGCGGCCGCAGCGGGGCGTCGCCGCCGTCAAGCGCCTGGGCGGTTCCGCCGACGGCGAAGCTCGCAGCGACGAGCGCGCCGCCGGCGAGAAACGATCTGCGGGTGAGTGAGGTGTGCATGGCGATGCTCCTTGAAACGGAAGCGGGGGATGGGAGGTGCTCGAAGCTGGCGGCGAGGCGCTACCAGGGAGGGGGGAGGGGGCAGCGCCCCGCCGCCAGCTTGGAAGCCTGGAAGGCGCCGTCGAGGCGGCGCCTTCCAGGGAGGCTAGATCAGCCCGAAGAAGTCGTACAGGCCCGCGCCGACGACCCACATGGCGCAGCGGAACGCCACCGAGCCGGCGATCGCGACGACAAGGGCGACCGCCCCCCAGGTCAGCGCCTTATCGACTTTCTTCCAGGCGAAGGCTCCGCACGCGGCGGGCAGAGCGCCGCCGCACACCGCCGCCGCTACGAGCAGCGTGCCTTCTCCAGCGAAGGCGCCCGAAGCGGCCCCGTACGCGATCACGGCGACGAGCGACACCGCGCCGGCGACAAGCGTCGTCAGTCCGGCGAACGACAGCGCCTTGTCGTCCGCTTTCTGGACGGCGATGAGCGCCAGGTAGGCGGAGGCTCCCGAGGCGGCTGCCGTGCTCAGGTAGCCGAGCGGCAGCAGCTCGGTGTTCCAGGCGGCGATGGCAGACATGAGGTAGCTCTGACCGGCCATGAACGACATGAGCACCCCCAGAGCCATGCCGATGGCGGCGACCGCCTTGAGCGCTCCGCCGTCGATGCCGCGCTTCACCATGACGGCGAAGGCCGCGATGACGATGGCGAGCAGGCCCACGAGCACGGCCTCGGTGAAGATGCCCGACGTGGGGTGCTGCAGCGCGCCCAGCATGCGATCGGGATGGGACAGGTGCGTGACGGAGGCGAGGCCGCCCACCGCCAGCAACGCGAACGAGGCGACGGCGCCGACGAGCGCGCCTTTGTCGGTCTTGCGCGTGAAGACGTTGAGGCAGACGAAGAAGAACAGCCAGCCGCCCAACCCGGTGAGGGCGGTGAAGAGCACGAGGGACCATTGGATATCCATTAGTCGATCTCCTCCTTCCATTCGGCGTACTTCGGCGACAGGATGTAGGCCGTCTGCGGCGCGTTGCCCACGTCCTTCAGGCGATGCACGGCGTCCGCATCCGCAGCGGCGAGCGCCTTCGAGGCGTCGGAGCTCGGATCGTCCAGGTCGCCGTAGAAGCGAGCCGATCCGCAGCACGCGGCCACGCACTTCGGCTGCTCGCCGATGCTGGTTAGCTGGCCGCAGAGCGTGCACTTCTCAACGACGCTCTCCGAGGGGCTCCACGAGCGCACCCCGTAGGGGCAGGCCATCATGCAGTACTTGCAGCCGATGCACTTCTCCTTATCCACCAGCACCACGTTCGTTTCGGGGTCGCGGTACGACGCGCCCGTGGGGCACACGTGGGTGCACGGCGAGTCGGCGCACTGCTGGCACATGACGGGCAGGAAGTACTGCTGCAGGCGCGGGTAGTCCCCGAACGGGCCCACCTGCACCACCTTGCTCCAGAACGAGCCCAGCTCCACCTCGTTCTCGTTCTTGCAGGCGATCTCGCAGCCGTGGCAGCCGATGCAGCGGTCGAGGTCGACGACGATAGCGTAATGCGACATTATGCGGCACCTCCTCCGGTGTTCTCAGACGGTTGCGGCAGCCAAGGGGCGAAGTCGGTCGGCTCATACCAGATGCCTTCGGGGCGTTCGGCCTTCTCGATCTTCACGTTGATGCCGCGCAGGGTGTAGGTTCCGAACTCGGGGTTGTAATAGCCCGTGTTCTTCGTAAGCACGTTCATGTTGCTGGTCGTCCAGCTCTTGCGAGGATCGGCGCCCGCCTCGAGGAACTCGGGGTTCCAGAACCGCTCCATGTAGGCGCTGCCCTTCGCGATGCCCTCGGTGACGCGGGCCACGCCGAAGATGCCGTCCTTGACGAGCGCCTGCCCTTCGGAGGTGAGCTCCTCGCCCGTGTCCAGGTTGCAAAACACGTCCAGGCCGTCGGTGCGGGGCGACTTCACGTTCACCCAGTCGCCGTCCGCGATGCCGTGCTCGGCGGCGTACTCGGGGCTGATCCATACCTCAGGTGCGGGGTAGATCTCGCGGATATAGGGGTTGTTGCGCAGCGTGCCGTGGTGGAAGTGGGGGATGCGGCCTTCCGTGAGCACGAGCGGGTAGTCGTCGCCGTACTGCTGGATGTCCTCCGACTCCCGGTAGTAGGGCATGGGCTCGTACTCGACGGAAGCGGGCGGCATCTCGAACTTCTCGGTGCCGTGGCGGCCGATGTAGATCATCGTGTCGCCGTAGGGACCGCACTTGAGCGGGTTGTCCTTGATATCGCCCGCGGCGCAGCGGCCGAAGCCGGCGTAGGTCTTCCCGTCGCGCGCGAGGCCCTTGTACGTTTGCTCGTAGGGGGCGTTCCAGTACTCTTCGGGCTCGACGTCGTTGTAAGGGGCCTTCGCCACCAGCTCGTCCCAGGTCATGCCGGCGTTGGACGCCACGAACTCGTAGTACTCCTCCATGGTGTTCCAGTACGTCGGCGTCATGCCGCACGCCTCGGGGTCGAACGCCTTCTGCATGCCCTCGTGCCCGCGTTCGGCCAACGCCTTGGCCAGCATGGACCAGATGAACGTCTCGTCGATGCACTCGAACAGGTTCGTCACCGGCTGGCGGAGCAGCACGGTGTACAGCCGGCCCTGGAGAAACGCCGTCTCCAGCCATTCCGCCGTGGGCAGCAGGAGGTCGGCCGCCTCGGTGCTGAACGACGTGGGGTACATGTACATGTGCACGATAAGGTCGAGCTTGGGGAACGCGTCCACCCACGATGCGGAGTTGCCCAGCATGGCCATCTTGTTGCCCGAGCGCTCGATCCAGATGTGCGGCTGGTAAGGCTCGCCGGTGAGGATGGCGTTCAGGATGGTGGGGATGTGGCTGTGCATCCATCCGCCCAGCCCCTTGTGCTCCACGTAGCCCAGGCGGTTCGCGACGTTCTCGGGCGTTTGGAACTGATAGGGCGCGTCGCCCATGAAGCCGGTGGGGAACACGGTGGACTCCGCCGAATGCGGGAAGTTGTTGGCGGGGCTGCCGGGCTTGTCGATGTATCCCATCATGCAGTCGAGCGCCGCCGCGCCGATGGCAGCCTGCGTGGACTGCGGGTATTGGTCGGTTGCCACGCCCAGGCTGATGCCGCCGGATTCGCACTCGGCGTACAGCTTGATAGCCTCCTCAAGGTCGGCCGCGTCCACCATGCACACCTCGGCCACGTGCCCGAGCGTGAACTCGTCGGCCTGCTCCTTGTAGGCCTCGAACGCGGTTTTTGCTTTGATGACGGTGCCGTCAGCCAGCGTCACGTCGTAGGAGCCGAAGAGGGCGGGGTGGTAGGAGTCTTCGTTGTCGGGGGCCAGCGCGAAGGCCTTCGTCACTTGGCCGGTCTTCTCGTCGAAGTACACGTAGCCCTCGTTCTCGGCCGTGACGTCGTCGAACACCTTGCTCGCGCGCAGCAGCGCCCCGGCGGGATCGTTCGGATCAACCAAAAACGGCAGGTTGGTCCACTTCGCGCAGAACTCCTCGTCGTAGAGCTTGTGCTCGATGAGGTAGCGCACCCAGCCCAGCATCATGGCGACATCGGTGCCCGGTCGGATGGGTAGCCACACGTCGGCGCGCGCCGCATCGGGCGTGAAGCGCGGATCGATCACGACGGTCTTCGTGCCGGCTGCGCGCAGCTCCACCACGGCGCGGCCGGCCGACGAGGGCGCGTGCTGCGCGGGACCGGTGCCCCACATGACGTACGTGTCGATGGACACCTTCGGGTTGTAGAGCTCGGCGCACCCCGAGTCGGCGATGGATGTGTCGCCGGTACCATTGATGAGCGGCATGGTGTAGTTGCGCGGCAGGTAGCACTGGGCGCAGCCCGGTTCGAACACGTTGCCCGCGCCCCAGAAGTTGCGGAAGCGCGGCGGGCTGAAGAACTGCGGATTGCCGCCGCCTCCCGTGGAGCACAGCAGGCCTTCGAGGCCCGTCTTCGCCTTCATGTCCATGAGCGCGTCGGCGATGGTGTCGATCGCTTCCTCCCAGGTGATGCGCTCCCACTCGTTGCCGCCTCGTTCGCCCACGCGCTTCATGGGGTACTTGTTGCGGTTGGGATGGTAGAGCGCCTGGATGCCCGACAGGCCCTTGGGGCACACGCGTCCCTCGGACATAGGGTCGGCCGGATCGCCCTCAAGCTTCACCACGCGCCCGTTTCGCACGTGCGCGATGATGCCGCAGTTGGAAATGCAGGCGCGGCACGACGTGTGCACGAGTTTGACCTCGTCCTCTGCGTAGGCCTTGTCGCTTTCCACCAGGTTGCTCACCGTGGCGACGCCGCTTCCGAGCGCGGCCGCTCCCGCGGCGAGCGCCGATGCCTTCATGAAGCTGCGCCTGGTGAGGTTGGTTGCTGACATAGTCCCTCCTTCTTGTTCTCTGGGTTCGTCTCGTTATATGGCGAACGGGGTTCCGCCCGCCTGTCAAACCGCTGCGAGGGTGCGCTTCCCCGCAGCGGTGGTGACCCATGCTCCGTCCCAGACCAATCCGCCCGCCTCCTCCAGTCGATCGACGAAGTAGGAGGGATGCAGCCTCTGTCCCGCGCTCAGTCGGCTGGGGGCCAGGGCGGGATCGTCCGCGAGCAGCGAGTTGATCTCGTCGAGCGTGCGCGGCTCGGTGCAGAAGCCGAGCACCCGCGCGTACGCTTCGCGTCGGGAGGGCGTCCGGTTGACAATCGCCGCCACCCGGCGTTCGGGGGCGAGCAGGTCGCGCGCCGCCCGCCCTGCCGCCGTGGCGACCAGGCGATACTCCGCGACAAGGTCCTCGATGGCGTCGTCGTCGAGCCCCGCGGCCCGCAGCTCCTCGGCGCGCTCGTCGTCGATGATGCGGCCGTCCTCGTCGTAAGCGAGGAGCGAGAGCCCGCCCGCGGCGACGAGGTTGCGCAGGAGCGCGTAAGGAGTTTGGAGAGCTGAGGCGGCCTCGGGCTGATCCGCCAGATGAGCCTCGGCGTCGCCGTGCGCGCGCTCTTCGGAGCAGAATGCGAGCGCCTTGTAGAGCAACTCGCGATGGCGCGGATGGTTGAAAAGGCAATTGGCCACGGAAGCGACTTCTTCCTCGGTCGGCGCGTCGGCGCGCCCGTCTCTGTTCGTCAAGGTGTCCCCCTTCGCCGTTTTCTCGACGAGGCCACCCTACGAGCGCTCGACGTGCGGCGCATCGTCACCTGCGTTCTAAATCAAGGATGGGGAGAGCGCGCTCTAGTCAATCGGTGACTAGTCCGAGCCTGGCCGCACGGCAAGATAGAGCGAAACGTTCGATGCGCCTCTTGCCCGCGCCAGCCTAGAATGGGGCGACCGCAGACGAGAGAAGGGACGGGGAACATGGATGATCGCATCGTGGCGAACGAGAGGCGAGGGGCGTCGGGGCTGGATGAGGGCATGCGCCTGTCGCTTGCGCAAGAGGCCGAAGCACGGGCGGCGTTTTACCGGATGCTGTCGTCGCTGTACTTCAAGGAGCTCGACCAGGAGGGGATTGACCGCTTGGCCGAGGCCGACCTGACGGGCACGGGCATCGATGACGAGCTCATGCAGCAAGGATACGCCGACCTGGCGGCAAGCCTGAGGCATCGAGACGGCGGCACGCGCCAGGAGCTTGCGGCCGACTTCGCCGGCGCCATCCTGGCCGCGGGATCCTATGAGGAGCGGCGCGCCACGCCCTACGAGAGCGTGTTCATGTCCGAGACGGGGCTGCTCATGCAGGAGGCGCGCGACGATGTGTACCGGCGTTTCTGCGAGGCGCGGGTGGCCGTGGACGAGGGGCTGCGCACGCCGGAGGATCATTTGAGCTTCGAGTTCGAGTTCATGGCCGCCCAGGCCGACCGATTGGCCCAGGCCCTGCGATCCGGCCGGGCCGAAGACGCCGCCGAGGCCCTGCGGATGCAGCGCTCGTTCCATCTCGATCATCTGCTGAACTGGATCGATGCCTTTTGCGATTGCTTGGACGCGTGCGCCCGCACGCGCTTCTACCGCGGCGTCTCCAAGCTGACGCGCGGTTTCGTGCGCCTGGACGAGGGCCTCATGCGCGAAGCGTCCGAGGTCTTGTGCTAGGATAGCTTCGTCGGGAGAGGGAACGCGGCTGGGGGCCGCGTGCTGGTCGGAGGGGCTTATGACGGATACCGGTGGGCCGAGGGGCGCGTTGGCCGGGCTGCTTGCACTGCTCGACGACGCGTTGCCGCTTTTGAAGTACTTCGGGTTCGCGTTCTGGGTCGCCTGGTTCGGGGTGGCCTACACGAGCTCCGTCTGGGTTGAGAACGTGGAGGAGACGGCCTGGGTTGTGTCCGACATGTTCTTCGCTTCGACGGCGGCCCATGCCCTCATCCTGCTTGCTTTCGCCGCCTTCGCGAAACGCGTGGCTGTGCTGGCCAGCCGGCCATGGTTCGTGCTGGCGGGAGGCATCGCGGCTTCGTGCGGGTGCGTGCTTGTGATAGCGGCGGGGCCGGAGTACCTGTATTCGCAGGCGGCGTTCTATGCGGGCAGCGTGCTCACCGGCGTCGGCACGGCCGCGCTCAGCCTGAACGCAGGCCTCTTGCTGTGCGCGATCCGTCCCCGGCAGGCGCTGCGCATCATCCTGCAGTGCGAGTTGCTCGCGGCCCTCATGCAGTTCATGGTGCTGGGGCTTCCGGGACCTGTGGATGCGGCGTGCTTCGTGGCGCTGCCGCTGCTTTCGGCAGCCTGCTTCGTCGTCGGGTGCCTCAAGCGCGTCGTGCCCGCCGTTCAGGAGAGTCAGCGTCTCAAGCCCGTCAAATCGTTCGGGCGGTTCCTCGTGGTCGTGGGCATTTTGAGCGTCGCGGCGAATTTCAGCCGGGGAACGCATCAGATGTCTGTGTCGCCCACTCAGCTGGCGGTCGACGGCAGCATCACCGCGTTCGCCACGGTCGTCCTCTTCGCAGCGGTCGCCGTGGTCGTCGCCGTGAGGGCGGCCGACCTCAACTTCGGGCACCTGTTCTACCCAATGGCGCTCGCGCTCATCTTCTCGCTGCTCGTGTCGTATTTCTTCCCCGACACCGCGGCTGCGGCCGTGGTGCTGTCCGGCGTCGCCTTCCAGCTGTTCGATGCGGTCATGTGGTATATGTTCTCGTACGTGGTATACCAGTCGAAAGCTTCGGCCATCCTCGTGGTGTGCCTCGGCCGCGCCGTCATCGCCGCGGGAGTGACCGTCGGCAACGCCTTGGGCGCGCTCGGCGCCGATTGGAGGATGGGGGATGCGCCTCTTTCCGCCGTCGTGTTCGTGCTGCTGTTCGCCGCGGCCGTCGCCGTGTTCTTCATATTCCCCGAGAAGCAGGTCGATCGCATGCTCCTGCCGATTCCCGACGAGGACGAGCCCGGGGCCTCCCCGATGGAGGAGGGCGACGACGAGGCGGAGCGCGCGGCGGCTGATGGCGATGGCGACGGCCCGTCGCGCAAGGGCCGTTGGAAGCGGCTCTGCCTCCAGCTGGGCGACGAGGCCCAACTCACCGAGCGTGAGAAGGAGGTCTTCGTGCTGCTGGCCCGCGGTTTCGGTTCGCAGTCCATCTCGGATGAGCTCACGGTGTCGCTGTACACGACGCGGGCCCACACGCGCAACATCTACGCGAAGCTCGGCGTCCATTCCCGGCAAGAGCTCGCCGAGCGCGTGCGGGAGTACGTTCGAAGTCGAAGCTGAGCGTCCTGATAGGGTATCAGCTCGATTGCGGGCGTTCCCTGCGCGCCCCGCCCCCTGCGCATGTTTTTCTCCATAATCCCTGGGAATCCTCGCGTTCCCGGGCCGCGCGTGGCTATAATAGCGAGCAACACCTGAGTAACGGGTGCGTGACGGCCCGCCTGCTATGCGAGCCCGCCGCGCACCGCGCACCGCCGACCGCAGATGGAGGAGTTCATGGCCTACTATTTCGACGAGCCGTCCCGCACGTTCAACGAGTATCTGCTCGTGCCGGGGTATTCGTCGTCCCAGTGCATTCCCGCCGACGTCAGCCTGAAGACGCCGCTCGTGAAATACAAGCGCGGCGAAGAGCCCACCATCTCGCTGAACATCCCCATGGTATCGGCCATCATGCAGGCCGTGTCCGACGACGGCATGGCCATCGCGCTGGCCACCGAGGGCGGCCTGTCGTTCGTGTTCGGCTCGCAGACCGTCGAGAAGCAGGCGGCCATGGTGGCGCGCGTGAAGGACTACAAGGCCGGGTTCGTGGAGAGCGACGCCAACCTCTCGCCCGAGATGACGCTGGCCGACGTGGTGGCGCTCAAGGAGAAGCACGGCCACTCCACCATGCCCGTCACGGCCGACGGCTCGGCGCACGGCAGGCTCGTGGGCATCGTGACCGGGCGCGACTACCGCCTGTCGCGCATGTCGATGGACGAGAAGGTGTCCAGCTTCATGACGCCGCGCGAGAGCCTGATCGTGGCGCCGGCCGACACCAGCCTGAAGGTGGCCAACGACATCATCTGGGACAACAAGCTGAACTCGCTGCCCGTGGTGGACGATGACGACAACCTCATGTACATGGTGTTCCGCAAGGACTACGACTCGCACAAGTCCAACCCCAACGAGATGCTCGATGCGCACAAGCGCTACATGGTGGGCGCGGGCATCAACACGCGCGACTACGCCGAGCGCGTGCCGGCGCTGGTGGCGGCCGGTGCCGACGTGCTGTGCATCGACTCGTCCGAGGGCTATTCCGATTGGCAGAAGCTCACCATCGAGTGGGTCCGCGAGCACTACGGCGACTCGGTGAAGGTGGGCGCGGGCAACGTGGTGGACGCCGAGGGCTTCCGCTTTTTGGCCGACGCGGGCGCCGACTTCATCAAGATCGGCATCGGCGGCGGCTCCATCTGCATCACGCGCGAGCAGAAGGGCATCGGCCGCGGCCAGGCCACGGCCACCATCGAGGTGGCGCGCGCCCGCGACGAATACTTCGAGGAGACGGGCGTGTACATCCCGCTGTGCTCCGATGGCGGCATCGTGTATGACCATCACATCACGCTCGCGCTGGCCATGGGCGCCGACTTCGTCATGCTGGGCCGCTACTTCGCCCGCTTCGACGAGAGCCCCACGAACAAGGTGAACATCAACGGCTCCTACATGAAGGAGTACTGGGGCGAGGGCTCGGCGCGCGCCCGCAACTGGCAGCGCTACGACCTGGGCGGCGACAAGAAGGGCATGTCGTTCGAGGAGGGCGTGGACTCGTATGTGCCCTACGCCGGCTCGCTCAAGGACAACGTCGACCTCACGTTGTCCAAGGTGAAGTCCACGATGTGCAACTGCGGCGCTTTGACCATCCCCGAGTTGCAGGAGAAGGCGAAGCTCACCGTGGTGTCGTCCACGTCCATCGTGGAGGGCGGCGCGCACGACGTGGTGCTCAAGGACAAGACCCCCTACGTGAGCAACACCATCCACTAGGCAAGACCTTCCCCCCTCCGGGAAGTTCTTCACAACAGCGTGTGGCCCGCCGGCCTCGGTCCCCGACCGAACACGGCGGGCCACACGCGCGTTCGGGGCCGCTAATCCTCCAGCTTCAGATCGCCTTCGCGGATGAGGCCAGCCTTGCGCATGGCGGCGGCGATGGCCCAGGTCAGCACCGCAGGCAGCACGAAGCACACCAGCACGAGGCCGATCCACTCGAAGGCACCCGCGGCCGGCCCACCGGCGGCCGCCTGGGCCACCCAGCCGGTGTATACGCCGATGGGGCCCACCAGCCCGCACGTGCCCATGCCCGAGGCCACGGCCGGGCCGTTCTGCTGCAGCACGAATACGCAGGTGGCGATAGGCCCGGTGACGGCCGAGGCGATGATGGGCGGCAGCCAGATGACGGGCCGCTTCATGATGTTGCCCATCTGCAGCATCGACGTGCCCAGGCCCTGGGACAAGAGGCCGCCCCAGCGGTTCTCGCGGAAGCTCATCACGGCGAAGCCCACCATCTGCGCGCAGCATCCCGCGAGCGCCGCGCCGCCGGCCAGCCCCGTGAGCCCCAGGGCCGCGCAGATGGCCGCCGACGAAATGGGCAGCGTGAGCGCGATGCCGATGACCACCGACACGATGATACCCATGAACAGCGGCTGCAGCTCGGTCGCCCACATGATGAACCCGCCCACCGACGACGCGAGCGCCCCGATCCACGGAGCCACGGCCAGCGCCAGCCCGCAGCCGCCCGCCACGGTGACGGCCGGCGTGACGATGATGTCCACCTTCGTCTCCTTCGACACCGCTTTGCCCAGCTCGGAGGCAACGATAGCAATGACGAGCACGGCCAAGGGCCCGCCCGCGCCGCCCGCCGCGTTGGCTGCGAAGCCCACGGCCGCGAGCGAGAACAGCACGAGGGGCGGGGTGCGCAGCGCGTAGCCGATGGCGATGGCCATGGCCGGCCCCGCCACGCTCTTGGCGAAGTCGCCAATTTGGTTGAAGAACGCCACGTGCGACAAATCGCCTACCGTGGTGAGGATGGTGCCGATGAGCAGCGACGCGAACAAGCCCTGCGCCATGGCCGACAGCGCGTCGATGGCGTAGCGCTGAAACGAGATCTCGATGTCCTTCCGTTTAAGGAAGGCGGAAACGGCGTGTTCTGACATGAGGCTCCCCCCGAGCGCGGCTGTTGGATGAACGGCCCCCATGCTACCCGAAGCGCGGCCAGCACCGCAGCTCGCATGCCGTGCGCGGTCGAATCCGCCGCTGGGCGCGCTCGCGCCGCCGATTCGCGCCCAGCTTCCAGCATTGGTTGATATAATGGCACGTCGGCAAGCAAGTAGCGGATGGATTCGGAGACGGCATGCTGGCAGGCGTTCCCTTGAGCGTGGCAATAGTGGAAGATGATGACGAGCAGGCGGACCTGCTCGAGCGGATGGCCCGCCGCCACCCGCAGGCGGATCGGCTCGCGATCGAGCGTTTCACGAGCGTTGCCGAACTCGCGCGTCGCGCGGCGGCACCCGTCAAGCCGGGCGAGCCGGCGCTCGACGTCGTGTTCATGGACATCCGCTTCGAGGGCGAGGAGCGTACCGGCATCGACATCGTGGCGGAGCTCTTCCCGGCCGGCTGCGGTACTCAGGTGATCTACGTGACCGGCTACCCAGAATTCTGCACGAAGGTGTACCGGACGGAGCACGTCTACTTCCTCACGAAGCCCGTCGCTGAGCCTGATTTCAACGACGCGCTCGACAAGGCGCTGCAGGCCATCGAGCGCGACCGCGGCGCGGCCATCGGGGTGACGGTGGGCAGCCGCCTGGTGAAGGTGCCGCCTCAGAGGATCAGCTACATCGAGAGCGACCGCCGCAAAGTGCGCATCTACCTGGTGGACGGCACGGTGCTGGAGAGCTACGCCGCGCTCGGCGCTCTGGCCGCGCTGCTGCCCGGCTCGTTCGCCCAGTGCCACAAGAGCTTCATCGTCAACATGACCTGCGTCGAGCAGCTCGAGCCCGACGCCGTGCGCCTGTCCTCCGGCGAGGCCGTGCCCCTGAGCCGCGGTCGCCGCCGCGAAGTGAAGGAGCGGTTCCTGTCGCACCTGCGCGCCTGCCTGTAGCGCCGCGGCCCGCGCGCGTGCGTTCAACGGTAGCAAAATCGTAATTTGCTAAATCGTAACTTCATAAAGTATACTTTCCTAAAAGGACGCGAAGGAAAGAAGGGCGCATGCCTTTTGTCGGAAGAGAGCGCGAGCTTCGAACGCTCGAGCAACTATATGAAACGGGCGCGTTCCAGATGCCCGTCATCTACGGGCGCAGGCGCGTAGGCAAGACGAGCCTTATCAACAAGTTCATAGAGGGAAAACCGGCCATTGTGTTCACCGCGCGGGAATCGAGCGCCAGGGAGAACCTCGTCGCGCTCAGCAAGGCTCTTGCCGATTTCTTGCAGGCTGGCGACATTGCGGCGCTCGACGCTCCAGCTCCGGTGTTCGAGTCGTTCGACGCGGCATTCGATCACGTGTTTCGAATCGCGCGCATCCGCCGCCTCGTCTTCGTGATCGACGAATACCCTTATCTGGCACAAAGCTATCGCCCGGTCTCGTCGCTCCTGCAAGCGAAAATCGACGAAGAGAAGGAAGCGAGCGGGCTCTTCCTCGTCCTTTGCGGCTCGTCCATGAGCTTCATGGAGCACCAGGTGCTGGGCTACCAGAGCCCGCTCTATGGGCGGAGAACCGCCCAGATCAAGGTCGAGCCGTTCGATGTGTTCGACTCGGCGAAGCTGCTTGAGGGCCTTTCCGCGGAGGACGTCGTGGCGTGGTACGGCATGGTGGGCGGCGTTCCGCTCTACTTGGAGCAATGCGACGCGTCCGCGACGCTAGAAAGGAACATGGCGGAAAACGTGCTGCGGGTCGATTCGTTCCTGTACGGGGAACCCGACTCGTACTTGCAGCAGGAGCTACGCGATCCGGCGATGTACAACGCCATCACGCGGGCGGTGGCCACGGGCATAGGAAGGCCGTCCGAAATCGCCGATGCTGCGGGCGTCGAGACGGCGGCGGTCACGGGATATTTGAAAAGCCTGATCGAGTTGGGAGTGGTTCGCAAGGAGCAGCCCGTCGTGGATGCGAACCGCAAAAAGGTGCGCTATCGCATAGCCGACAACCTGTTCCGTTTCTGGTATCGCTTCGTGCCGCAATACGCAACCCCCTTGCAGGCCGGCCGTCACGAGGAGATTGCGCGTCTCATCGAGGAGCGCCACTTGTCCACGTATCTCGGCCCGACGTTCGAGGACGTGTGCAGGCAGTGGCTCCTTCGCGAGATGGGCGCATCCCGCGTGCCGCTCATCTTGGACATCGGCCGCTGGTGGGGGAACGACCCCGCCCGCCGCGAACAGGCCGAGATCGACATCGTCGCCCTTTGCGACGAGGGGGAGGTGCTGTTCGCCGAGTGCAAATGGCGCGAGAAGCCTGTGGATGCGGACGTGCTTGAAACCTTGGAGCACCGCACTCGGTTGATTCCCGCGGACAGGCGCCTGCTGTTCGCGTTTTCGAAGACGGGCTTCACTGAAGCGTGCCGCGACCGAGCGAACGCGATGGGCGCGACGTTAGTGAGCTTGGATGAGATGGGGTTGTAGAAAAGCGGTCCAAGCGCGTCGCAACTTGAGCGCCTCCCCTCTTTACCGTTCGCCTTCGTTGTTGTGGGAAACGCTCGCAGAATGGGGGATTGCGCTTCCGACGTGCTATGATTGCCCGTGAGGTCAGGCTTCGCCGGAAGGCCCGGCGGGGTGGATTGCTAAAACTACGAGGAGGCATTCATGAGCGTCATCATCGATGTGTTCGGTCGCGAGATCCTGGACTCGCGCGGCAACCCGACCGTGGAAGTGGAGGTCGTGCTCGAGGACGGGGCGTTCGGCCGCGCTGCCGTGCCGTCGGGCGCGTCGACCGGCGCGTTCGAGGCCGTGGAGCTGCGCGACTGCGACAAGGGCCGCTACCTCGGCAAGGGCACGCTCGACGCGGTGGCCCATGTGAACGAGGAAATCGCCGAGGCGCTCATCGGCCTCGAGGCCGACGACCAGCGCACCATCGACGACATCATGCTTGAGGTGGACGGCACCGACAACAAGGGCGCCCTGGGCGCGAACGCCATCCTCGGCGCGTCGCTGGCCTGCGCGAAGGCTGCGGCCGAGTCGGCCGAGCTGCCGCTGTACAAGTACGTGGGCGGCGCGAACGCGCACCTTCTGCCCACGCCCATGATGAACATCCTGAACGGCGGCGTGCATGCCGACAACAACGTGGACTTCCAGGAGTTCATGATCATGCCGGTGGGCGCCGACTCGTTCGCCGAGGCGCTGCGCTGGTGCGCCGAGATCTACCACACGCTGAAGAAGGTGCTGCACGACGCCGGCCTCGGCGGCGGCGTGGGCGACGAGGGCGGCTTCGCCCCCAACTTCAAGACGAATGAGGAGCCGCTGGAATACGTGACGAAGGCATGCGAGGCCGCCGGTTACAAGCCCGGCACGGACATCATGTTCGCCATGGACCCGGCCTCGACCGAGTTCTACGACGCCGAGAAGCAGAAGTACGTGCTGGCCGGCGAGGGCCGCGAGCTCACGAGCGCCGAGATGGTGGACTACTGGGAAGCGCTCGTGAACAAGTACCCCATCATCTCGCTCGAGGACGGCATGGCCGAGGAGGACTGGGACGGCTGGAAGGCCCTCACCGAGCGCATTGGCGACCGCGTGCAGCTGGTGGGCGACGACCTGTTCGTCACGAACTCCAAGCGCCTGGCCAAGGGCATCGAGATGGGCTGCGCGAACGCCATCCTCATCAAGGTGAACCAGATCGGCAGCCTCACCGAGACGCTCGAGGCCATCGAGATGGCGAAGCAGGCCGGCTACGCCTGCGTCATGAGCCACCGCTCCGGCGAAACCGAGGACACTACCATCGCCGACCTGGCTGTGGCCGTGAACACCGGCCAGATCAAGACCGGCGCTCCCTGCCGAAGCGATCGCGTGGCGAAGTACAACCAGCTGCTCCGCATCGAGGAGGAGCTCGACTCCGCCGCCGTCTACGCCGGCATGAGCGCGTTCTACAACATCAAGCGCTAGAACAAGCCGCAAAACGAAAGCCTGCTTGTCGCGGGGCCGTCCGTATGGGCGGCCCCGCGGCGCTTACCGCTCCGGGAACACCCGCTGACCGGGCTCGGGGTGCGCGAGCAGGCCTTCCTCGTGCAGGGCGGCGCGCACGACGAGGTACTCGTCGGCCGGCTCGACGCACATGAGGGCGATCTCGTCCTCGGAGAGCATGCGCGCGATGCGCGCGGGCACGCCCATGATCAGGCATCCGTCGGGGAACTGCTTGTCCTCGGTCACGATCGCGCCGGCTGCGACCAGGCTGTTCGATCCCACGACCGCCCGGTTCATCACGATGGACCCCATGCCGACGAGGGTGTTGTCGCCGATCGCGCAGCCGTGCAGGATGGCGCGGTGCCCGACGGTCACATGGTTGCCCACCACGACGGGGTCGCCGACATCGGCATGGACGACGACGTTCTCCTGGAGGTTCGTCTCGTCGCCGATAGTGATAGGGGCGTCGTCGCCGCGCAGGCGCGCCCCGTCGAGCACCGTGGCGTCGCGGCCGAGCGTCACGTCCCCCATGATGCTGGCGTGCGGCGACACGAGTGCGGAGGGGTGCGCCTTCACCTGGTGGTAGCAGTTACGTTCGAGCACGGGTATCGCCATGGCCGTTCCTTTCGTCCGATCCCCTCCATTATACGGGCAGGTCCGCGCTCGCGGAATCGTGCTCATGAATCATTCTTGAAACGCTATAATAGACCGCGACTGACAACGACAACGGCGCGGCGGCTCGGCCGAGCGCCTTCGCGAAAGGGGAGGGCATGCCGGAGATGATCTCGCTCGAAGAGGCGCGCGCGCTCGTGTTGGCGCAGGTGAAGGCGCTGCCTGCGGAAACCGTGCCGGTGCTGGAGGCCGTGGGACGCGTGGCGGCCGCCGACCTGCGAAGCGACATCGACATCGCGCCGTTCGCCCACTCGGCCATGGACGGCTTCGCGCTGCGCGCCGAGGAGATCGCCCAGGCAAGCGCCGACGCGCCGGTTGAGCTGGACGTGGTGGCCGAGATCGCGGCGGGCGACGTGTTCGAGGGTTCCATCGAAGCCGGCCAGTGCGTGCGCATCATGACGGGCGCGCCCGTGCCCGACGCCGCAGACTCCGTGGTGAAGTACGAGATCGTGGACGTGGTGACCGGCGACGGCAAGGCGGGCAGCCGCGTGGCCTTCGCCGCCCCCACCGCCGTGCGCTCCAATGTGCGCGATGCCGGCGAGGAGGCGCGGGCCGGCGAGGTGGTGGTCGGGTGCGGCGAGGTGATCGGCACGGCCGGCGTCGGGTTTCTGGCGGGCTGCGGCATCGTGGAGGTGCCGACGCACCGCAAGCCGCGCGTGGCCGTGATCGCCATCGGCTCGGAGCTCGTCCCTCCCACCGAGGTGCCCGGCCCCGGCAAGATCCGCAACTCCAACAGCTACGCGCTGGCCGCGTGCGTCCAGGCCGCCGGCGGGGTGCCCGTCGTGCTGCCCATCGTGGAGGACACGCACGAGGCGCTCGCGGCCGCGGTGCGCGCGGCGGCGGCCGACTACGATTTCGTGGTGACGAGCGGCGGCGCGTCCAACGGCGACTTCGATTTCATCAAGCCGGTGGTGGAGGAGCTGGGGCAGCTGCTGATGACTACGGTGAACATGCGTCCCGGCAAGGCGCAGACGTTCGGCCTGGTGGATGGCACGCCCGTGTTCGGCCTGCCCGGCAACCCGGCGGCCGCCTACGTGGGCTTCGAGATGATCGTGCGCCCGGCGCTGCGCAAGATGCAGGGCTTCTCCCGCTTCGAGCGCCCGGTGGTCAAGGCCCGGCTCGCGCACGACGCCAAGAAGAAGGACCCGCGTCGCATCTTCCTGCGCTCGACGCTTTCCAAGGACGCCGACGGCGCTTACGTGGCGACGCCAGCGAAGAACCAGAGCTCGGGCTTGTTCGGGCCCATCCAGCGCAGCAACTGCATGGTGGTGCTGCCCGAGGGCCTCGAGTCGCGCACGGCCGGCTCGCTCGTGGAATGCGTTTTGCTCGACGTCAACGAGGAGGTAGTGCTCTAATGGACCAGAAGATCACCTTCGCCATCATCACGTGCTCCGACACGCGCGGGATGAAGGAGGACACGGCGGGCGCGGCGCTTGAGGCGCTCATCGCCGAGAACGGCTGGGAGTGCAAAAGCCACGTCGTGGTGCCCGACGAGCGGCCGTTCATCGCGTCGGCCATCGTGCGCGCCTGCGACGAGATGGATGTGGACGTGGTGCTCACCTGCGGCGGAAGCGGACTGTCGCTGCGCGACGTGACGCCCGAGGCCACGATGGACGCGTGCCAGCGCAACGTGCCGGGCATCGCCGAGGCCATGCGTGCGCACTCGCTGGCCATCACGCCCTACGCCATGCTCTCGCGCGCGGTGTGCATGCAGCGAGGGCGCCACCTGGTCATCAACCTGCCCGGCAGCGAAAAGGCCGCCCGCGAGAACTGGGACGGCGTCGTCGGCGTGATCCCGCACGCCGCCAAGATGATGGCCGGCGGCGGCCACTGAGCAGGTTGTCTGAGCGAACGAAGCGCCCCCCGCTGTCATCCTGAGCGAGCGAAGCGAGTCGAAGGACCCCCTGCGGCGACAGCCGTGACGCTTCCAGCTAACGCCGCACGGGATCCTTCGGCTTCGCTCACTTCGTTCGCTCCGCTCAGGATGACAATGCACAAAATCGTCGCCTGTGCGAGCTGTTTCCCGAGGGTAACTTGCAATTCGGCGTGCGGCGCGCGCATAATGCCTGGTCGCGCATCGCCGGAGGTGTCCTTCCGCGAGTTAGCCGCATCGAACAGCTCGCACAGGGGGCAAAAAACGTGCGGCACGGGTCGTTTCGCGTGCCGTCTTCTCTTAAAACCCCACGGTCATGTGCAGGTGGTAGAACTCGATGCGGGTGGCGAACACGGCGGCCAGGACGAGGACGCAGGCGGCCACGCGCAGAATGAGGGTGAGCCGCTCCGCCTGCCCGCGCCGCAGCGACCAGGCCGCCGCGGCAATGCCGGCCGCGCCCAGCGCGAGATGCAGCGCCACGACCGCGCCGTAGTCCGGGACGAGCGAGCTCGCGGAGAACTCGTTGTTCGCGATTCCTCCGAGGCTGGCCTCGTGCATCCCGAGCACGACGGTTCCGGCGGCGAGCGAGGCGGCCGCAAGCGCGAGCAGCGTCCCCTCGAGGGGCCGGAGCCGCGCATGGGCCAGCTCCAGGAACAGCAGGGCCAGCACGGGTCCCGTCAGCGCCGCCGACAGCACGAGATCTGCCGGCGTGTACGGAGAATCCCAGGTGGGAACCGTGCTCACCGTGTACGCCACCGACGTGCACGCCACCAGCGCCACGCCCGCCGCGCACGCCAGCACAAGCCACGGCTTGGCCACGGCGTCCGGGAAGCGCTCCTTGAACGCCGCCATCCAGTACGACCCCGCCAGGAACAGGAACGCCACGGCCGCCAGCACCTCGTTGGAAAGCGGCGAGCGGCCGATGCCCGAGAACACGTGCAGTGCGTTCGCCGGCGTGCCGAGGTGGGTGGCCGAGGCGATGAAGCCCGTCAGCACCACGGCGAACGGCAGCGCGATCATGCGGTCGAGCCGCACGGCCGCCTCGGGGTTGCGCGCGCCGATCCGCGCGAGGGCGAGGGCGATGAACGCCACCACGCCGCCGGGCGCAAGCGAGGTGAACACCGCAAGCGAGAGCGCATCGAATCCGCTGGTCATAAGCCCATCTCCTTGCGGTTGACGATGTGCCCGCCGCCGTCCGCCGCGCGCAGGGCCGCAGGGGAGGGCAGGATGTACAGATTCGGGTTCGTCGCGTCCTCGTCGGGCAGCGGCATCACGGAGCGCACCGCGTGCGGATGCCGCTCCTGCAGCTCGGACGCCAGGCCGAAGTCGAGCGCGCGCAGCGGGCACGCCTCCACGCACACGGGCCGCTCGTCTTGCGCCACGCGCTCGCGGCAGCCGTCGCACTTGCTCGAGCGCTTGAGGTGCGCGTCGATGTGCGGCGCGTGGTAGGGGCAGGCCATCGTGCAGTAGCCGCAGCCGATGCACTTGCGCGCGTCGGGCCACACGAGCCCCAGCTCGTCCTTGTGCATGGCGCCGGTGGGGCACACCTGCGTGCACACGGGGTTGTTGCAGTGGTTGCAGGCGAGCGAGACGTGGTACGCGTACGCGTCCTGCGCAAGCGAGCCCTCCGAGGTGCGCGTCCAGCCGCCGCCCTCGTAGTCGATGACCATGCGAAACGAGATGTCGGTGCCGTGGTCGTGGTAATCCTTGCAGGCCATGGCGCAGGTGCGGCACCCGGTGCAACGCGTGTTGTCGAAGAAGAAACCCCGTGGCATGCTGATCGTCGCTTTCGTCGCGGGCCCCGCGTCCCGCGCTCGGTTGGTGGGAGGCCATTATACACGGCGCGGCCGCCGCGCCTGAGCGCGGCGGCCTGAGCGCCGAAGGGGAGGGTCCGTGCGGTCGTTCGCCTAGGCGGCGGGAACGTCCGTCACCTCTTTCTCGTTGGCGATGGCCCCGGTCGTGTCGCCGGGCTCCTTCGCCGCCGGGCACGGCAGGATGGCGATGGACGGCGTCGTCTCGTCGGGCGAGGGCATCGGCGCGATGCCGGCCACGGTGCCCGCGTGCTTGGCGCGCAGCTCCTCGATGTCGCCGAACTCGAGCGCGCGCAGGGGGCACGCCTCCACGCAGACGGGGTTGAGCCCCTCGGCCACGCGCTCGGCGCACCCGTCGCATTTCAGGCCCTTCTTCGCCTCCGTGTCGAGGACGGGCACGTTGTAGGGGCAGGTGGCGACGCACATGCCGGCACCTGTGCACTTCTCCTCGTCGATGGCCACCAGGCCCGTCTCGGTGTCCTTCACGATGGCACCCGAGGGGCACTTGGCCATGCATGCCGGCATCGCGCAGTGCTGGCACCCCAGCGACACATGGTAGGCGAACGCGTCGGAGGTGTAGGCGCCCTCGCCGGCATCCGTCCAGCCGCCGCCCTCGTAGTCGTACACGCGGCGGAAGGCCATGGTCTGCGGCAGGTCCTTGTAGTCCTTGCACGCCATCTCGCAGGTGCGGCAGCCCGTGCAGCGGGTGCTATCGAAGTAGAATCCGTACTGGGTCATGTCGTCCTCCCTCCCTTACGCCTTGGCCACTTGAACGATGATGGAATGCGCGTTGCCGTTGCCCTTCGCGTAGGGCGAGGGCTTGTAGGTGGTGAGCGTGTTGACGCACGCGCCCTCGTCCACGCGGTCGCCGGCCATGTCGGCCTTGTGCCACGCGCCCTGCGGGATTCCGACGGTGCCGGGGATGATGCGCGGCGTGACCTTAGCCTCGATGCGCACCTCGCCCGCGGGGCTCTTCACCGATACCGTGTCGCCGTCCTTGATGCTGCGCGGCTCGGCGTCCATCGGGTTGATCCACAGCTGCTGGCGCGCCACCTGCTCGAGCTCCTCGATGAAGCCGAACGACGAGTGGGTGCGGCTCTTGTGGTGGAAGCCGGCGCAGTACAGCGGGAACTCCTCGGTCACGGCGCCGTAGCCCTGGAAGCCGGGCGTGAATACGGGGATGGGGTTGATGACGTCGCCCTCGTCGAGCTCCCACGTGGCCGCGATCTCGGCCAGCTGCTCGGAGTAGATCTCGATCTTGCCCGACGGGGTGCCGAGCGGGTTCTTCGCAGGGTCGGCGCGGAAGGCCTCCAGGCCGATGCACGGCTCGAGCGCGCGCTTGTACACGCCCTGCTCCCTGATCTCGTCCCAGCTGGGCATGTCGCCGTCGGCTGCCGCGCCCGCCTCGTAGAGCTCCTTGATCCAGTCCTCCTGCGTCTTGCCCTCGGTGAAGGCGTCCTTCATGCCGAACTTGTCGGCGATGTCGGCGCACACGTCGTAGCTGGTGCGGCACTCGCCCGGCGGCTCCTGGGCCGGGCCGCCCACCACGACGGCCGTGTAGAACTCGGAGTAGCCCTGCGTCTGCATGTTCAGCTGCTCGGAGCGCATGGCGTCGGGCAGCAGGATGTCGGCGTACTTGGCAGAGTCGGTCATCACGGTGTCCCACACCAGGATGAACTCGCACTTGGACTCGTCCGCCAGGATCTCGTGCGTGCGGTTGATGTCTCCGTGCTGGTTGGTCAGGCAGTTGCCCGCGTAGTTCCAGATGAACTTGATGTCGCTCTTCAGCTTGTCCGTGCCGATGACGCCGGCGTTAGTGGCGGTCATGTCCTTGCCGTGATCGACGGCGTTCGCCCACTGGTACACGGGGATGGCCGTCTTCACCGGGTTCTGGAACGGCAGGCTGCCGACCAGGTAGGTGGGCGGCTCAGCCTCGCGCTGTCCGGTGTTGGTGCCGGGCAGGCCGATCTTGCCGATGAGGATGGGCAGCATGCAGATGGCGCGCGTGGCGTCCTCGCCGTTGGTGTGGCGCTGCGGGCCCCAGCCCTGCACGACGAAGGGCGCCTCGGCGGCCGCGATGTCGGCGGCTAGCTGGCGGATCTTCTCGGCTGGGATCTGCGTGATGGGGGCGGCCCACTCGGGGGTCTTCTCCACCATGTCGTAGCCGGTGCCCATGATGTAGTCCTTGTAGGACTTGTTCTGTCCCTTGGCGGACTCGGGCATGGTGTCGTCGTCGTAGCCCACGCAGTACGTGTCCAGGAACTCCTTGTCCACCTGGCCGTTCGTTATCCATTCATGCGCGATAGCCGAGCATAGGGCTGCGTCGGTGCCCGTGCGGATGGGCAGCCACTCGTCCGGATGGCCCGAGGCTGACTCGTTCAGGCGGTAGTCGATGTTGACGATCTTGCCGCCGCGCCCCTCCACGGCCTCGCGCACCTTCGCGAAGTCCCACACGGCGTTCGCACCGCCCATGCGGGTTTCCGCGGGGGAGTTGCCGAACATGACCACGAGGTCGGAGGCGCGCTCGGCCTCGGAGAACGACGAGGCGTTCACGGCGTCGTAGGGGCTGAAGACGCTGCCCTTCTCTTTGTCGCTGCCGTACATGAACGGCATGATGGCCTGCAGCATGTGCGTTGAGTAGTCGTACGCCTGGTTCACGTAGCCGCCGAGCAGGCCGAGGAGGCGCAGGCCGGGCTGCTTGCCGGTGCACGAGTACATGCCGGTGGCGTAGTTCACGTAGACGGCCTCGTTGCCGTAGGTGTCGATGACGCGTTTGAGCTCGCTGGCGATGGTGTCGATGGCCTCGTCCCAGCTGATCTGCTCGAACTTGCCCTCGCCGCGCTTGCCGACGCGCTTCATGGGGTGCATGAGGCGGTCGGGGTGGTTGATCCAGCGGCGCATCGAGCGGCCGCGCAGGCAGGCGCGGGCCTGCAGGTCGTCGTCGCCCGTGTTGTCGGACTCCATGTAGGCGATCTTGCCGTCGCGGGAATGCCACTGGAAGATGCAGTTGCCGCCGCAGTTGACGTTGCACTGGCTCCAGGCGATCTGGTCGGCCGGGGCGGGCGTGCCCTCGGCGGCGCCTCCCGCAGCGCCGGAGCCCTCTTCGCCCTTGGGCGCGCAGCCGTACAGCGCGGTCGAGCCGGCGGCTCCGGCCAGCGCGAGGCCCGCGAGCGAGCCCTTGACGAACGTGCGGCGCGAGAGCGCGGATTCGTTCAAAGCCATGGTTCCCTCCTTCGTTTCGGTTGCTCCACGCCATCCAACATACCGGAAGCGCTGTGCTAGGGAATCACACCCGGCATGTGATTTAAGGGCGAAACCCCAGGTCGGCGAATACCGCATAGCGATTCGCAGCCGCGAGAGGCCGAGGAGCGCGCGACGACTATGCTACCATGCTCGCAGCGGAATTCGGCAGGGAAGGGAGGGGGAGCCCATGGCGCAGACGGCGCGCACGCACGTGTCCAGTTGGGGCTACGCCTGCTTCCTCACGGTGAACGCAACCTCCACGTGGGGCGGCATCTTCCCGTTTCTGCCCCTCGAGTTCCAGACGGCGGAGGTCACGCTCACGTTCTTCCTGACGCAGGCGCTCGCGTTCGGCGGGGCGTTCGTGGCAAGCACGCTCGGGTCGTACTACTTCCCGCGCGGGGCGCGGCGCATGCTCGTGGCCCTGAGCGCGCTGCTCGTGTTCTCGGGCTCGGCGTGCCTCATCGCGGCCATGTACCTGACGGCGGTCACCCTCGCGCTGGTCGCGGGCGGCGGCGTGCTCCTCGGCATCGGGTGCGCGGGCATGTTCATGCTGTGGCAGCGCTACTTCGCCTCGCTGCCGCCGGCCGAGGGCAACCTGCGGCTCATCGTGGGCACGGCCATCGCGCCGTTCATCTACTTCGGGCTGTACCTGGTGCCCATCGCGCTCACGGCCTTCCTCGTGCCGCTCGTGTTCGTGCCGCTGTGCGGCCTGTGCATCGCGCTTTCGGTGCGCGAGATGCGGGTCGACCAGCCCATGTTCGAGGACGTGCCGCGCCAGCATCCGCGCGTGTACCGCCGGGTGCTGGCCGATTACTGGCGCAGCGCTCTGTGCGTGGGTTCGCTCGCGTTCGCCAGCGGCGTCATCCGCGGCATCGCGCTATTGCACGACGAGATAGCCGCGGTGGTGAACAGCGCGTCCATGGTGGGCTCGCTCGTGTCGGCGGCGGTGCTTCTGGTGCTGTGGTACCGCATGAGCTTCCGGTTCGGGCTGACCTCGGTGTTCCGCGTGGTGTACCCCCTCATCATCACGGGGTTCCTGCTGCTGCCCTACCTGGGCTCCGTCTACCTCAACCTGTTCGCGGCGCTCACGTACCTCGTGTTCTCGCTCGTGCAGATGCTCATGATGATGCAGTGCGCCCAGGTGTCGCGCGACCGCGGCATCAACCCCGTGTTCATCTACGGGTTCTTCGGCGGCGTGGCCTACCTCATGCAGAGCACGGGGTTCCTGATGGGGTGGGTGAGCGACTTCGTGTCGGTGGACGGGCGCGCGTGGCTGTTCTTCGTGGCGATGGCGTCGAGCTGGGTGCTCGGCCTTACGCTGCTGGCGGCCACGGGCACCCTGTTCAAGCCCCTGGCGTCGAAGGGCACCGTGACGGCCGACCCCATCGAGTTCCTGCCTGCCGAGGTGGGGGCGAAGCCGACCGCCGAGACGAAGCCCGCGCCCAAGCGCCGGCGCAACCGGCCGAGCGCCTCCGAGGACGCCGGGGCCATCCGCGACCGCACGTCCAAGCAGTGCCGCCTGCTGCAGGAGTCGCACGGCCTGTCCACGCGCGAGAGGGAGGTGATGGAGCTCATCGCCCGCGGCAACAGCATGGCGAGCATCGCCGAGCGCCTGGTCATCAGCGAGAACACCGTGCGCACCCACGCCAAGCACATCTACACCAAGCTCGACATCCACAAACGCCAGGAGCTTTTGGACATGCTGCGCGAGCTGGAGGGGTGAGGGGGGATGCCATCCTGAGCGGAGGCGCGAAGCGTCCCCTGTTGCCATCCTATGGGACAATGCCCAAAATCGTCGTCTGTGCGAGCTGTTTCACGATGCTAACTCGGGTTTTCACATGCGTCGCAAGCATAATGCCTGGTCGTGCATCGCCGGAGGTGCCCTTCCGCGAGTTAGCCGCGTCGAACAGCTCGCACAGGCGCAAAAAACGTGCAGCGCGTCCCGTCCGAGCACGGCACGCCCGACGCGCTTGCGCCGAGTGCTATACTGGTGCGCGTTCGGACACGAAAGGCGTACAGCATGACGGCACAAGAGCTTCCCAACGGATTCACCGGCTTCTCGCAGCGCAAGCCCAACGGCTTCGTGCCCGCGAGCTCGGCCATCGGCATGCCGCGCTACGTGGGCGCGCAGCCGCCCGCGGCCGGCAGGAGCGCGTACGAAGCGGCTTCAGCCGCGTTCGGCAACGGCGCGGAGGGCGCGTTCCAGTACGCGCGCGACCACGCGCGACCCGACGGAGAGCCGGCCCAGTTCGACCCCGACAAGCTGCGGCTCATCCCCGCAACCGACCGCCGCTGGGCGTGGACGGAGATCGACCTCAACGCCATCCGCCACAACGTGAGCGCCGTCAAGCAGCGCATCGACAACGGCGTGCGCCTCATGGCCGTGGTAAAGGCCGACGGCTACGGCCACGGTGCCGCGCGCTGCGCCAAGACCGCGCTGAACTCCGGCGCCGACTACCTGGGCGTGGCCACGGTGGACGAGGCCATCGAGCTGCGCGAAGCGCTGGTGAACGCCCCCATCCTCATCCTGTCGCAGCCGCCGGAGACGGCCATCCCGCTGCTTCTGGCCTACAAGGTGATGCCGAGCGTGTACACGGCCGAGTTCGCCATCCAGTACGCCGAGGCCGCCGACGCGTTCGGCGTGCGCGCGCCGTACCACCTGGCCGTGAACACCGGCATGAACCGCATCGGCGTGCGCCACGACGAGGTGGTGGAGTTCATGGGGCAGGTGAGCTTCCATCGGGCGCTCGACCTCGTGGGCGTGTTCACGCACTTCGCCACGGCCGACTCGGCCGAGACGCTCGACTTCCAGATCCAGGCGAAGCGCTTCATCGAGGCTATCACGGCGCTGCGCGCGGCGGGCGTGAACCCGGGCATCGTGCACGCGTCCAACTCGGCTGCGGCCATCCGCTACCCCGACGTGCAGTTCGACATGGTGCGCCTCGGCATCGGCATGTACGGCCTGCACCCCTCCGGCGTCACGCGGCCGATGATCGACCTGCGCCCCGTCATGAGCGTGCACGCGCGCATCACCGACGTGCGCACCGTGCCCATGAGCGAGGGCGTGAGCTACGGCATGAACTACCGCAGCCCGGGCAGTGTGAAGATCTGCACCATCCCCGTGGGGTACGCCGACGGGCTGCGCCGGGGGCTGTCGGGCCGCACCGACGTCATCTTGAAGGGCCAGCGCTGCCGCCAGGTGGGCAACATCTGCATGGACCAGTGCATGTTCGAGGTGGACCTGCGCGTGTACGGCACGCGCCGCCGCCTCGATCCGCAGATAGGCGACGAGGTGCTGCTCGTGGGCCGCGAGGGCGACTCCGTGATCACCCTCGACGACATGGCCAACACGCTGGGCACCATCAACTACGAGTTGGCCTGCGGATTCAGCCTGCGCATGCCGCGCGTGTACGTGTAAAGGAGGGCTCGCATGTCCAAGCCGCATATCCCGCTGGACGAGATCCGCGCGCAGGTGGCGGACTGCCGCAAGTGCCCGCTGGCCGACGGGCGCACGCAGACCGTGTTCGGCGTGGGCAATCCCGAGGCGCGCGTCATGATCATCGGCGAGGCCCCCGGAAAGAACGAGGACCTGCAGGGCGAGCCGTTCGTCGGCGCGGCGGGGAAGTACCTGAACGAGCTTCTGGCCGTGGCGGGCCTCACGCGCGAGGACGTGTTCATCGCGAACGTGCTCAAGTGCCGCCCGCCGGGGAACCGCGACCCGCGCCCGGAGGAGATCGAGCTCTGCACGCCGTACCTGCGCGAGCAGACGCGCACCATCGATCCGGAGTTCCTCGTGACGCTGGGCAACTTCTCCACGAAGTTCATCCTGAAGACCGAGATCGGCATCACGCGCCTGCACGGCACCGTGCAGCGCGCGGGCAAGTTCAAGGTGTTCCCCATCTTCCATCCGGCCGCCGCGCTCTACGACGGCAGCAAGCGCGAGGCCCTGGAGAACGACTTCGCCACCTTAGGCGAGCTGTTGCGCGCGAGCGACGCAGCGAAGGCCCAGGCCGCCGCAGCTGCCGCCGAGCCGCCGAGAGGCGTCCCCGAACCCCCCGAGCCCGACCAGCCGCAGCTGCTGTAAGAAGAGGAAGAACATGACGCCGGAGGAAATCGACATCACCGATATGCAGTGCTGGGTGTTCCGCATGGCGCAAACTTCGTGGGGCCGCACGTCCCTCGAATGCGCCGAGCTGTTCAAAGAGCACGACGTCCTCGGGTTCATTGCCGAGCTGTACGGACTGTTGCATTTGAGCGGCTACCGCGCGGCCCTGGACGAAGTTGAAACCTATCTTCGCTCGAAGGGGGTCGAGCCGTGCCAAAGCTGAACGATGGGATGCTGCTCTACCATGGAAGCTACCTGGCCGTTCCCGAGATCGATTTGGGGGCGTGCAAGGTAGGGAAGGACTTCGGCCGCGGTTTCTACGTGACCAGTTCCTACGACCAGGCGCACAGCTTCGTGAGGCTGTCGGTGAAGCGCCAGATCAAGGAGGGTGCGCTTTCTCCTGATCACGGCGTCGGAGCGGTGTCGGTGTACCGGCTACATCTGGCAGACGCCTTGTCCCTCCATATGTTCGAACACGCCGACGAGGAATGGCTTCATTTCGTGGCGGGCAACCGGCGCCTTGATCTCTTTCCCGGCGTGTTGGATGCGTTTCGCGAGGTCGACATCGTGGGAGGCAAGATCGCGAACGATCGCACCGCGCGCACGTTGCAGCTATACGTGGCGGGCGGCTATGGCGAGCCGGGCACGCCGGAGGCGGACGCGATAGCCATCCAGACGCTGTTGCCGAACAGGCTGGACGACCAGTTCTGCTTCCGCACCGACGCCGCGGTGCGGGCCCTCGAATTCGTGAGGAGCGACCACTATGACGCGCTTGCATGACGAGGTGAGCGAAGGGCAGAAGGAGGCCTGCGCAGTGTCGGCGATGCGGGCCATGCTGGAGGATTATGCCAAGGCGCATGACGTTCCGTTCGAGGACGCGTTCTACCGGTTCGTCGGATCGCGCGCGTACGACCTTCTATTCGATTACTCCCTCGAATATTGGCGCGAGGGCCCCGAATTTCTCATGGCCGCGTTCGAGCGTTTCATGGACGACGAGCCCCGCTAACGAAAGTTTTCTTTCGTTAGCGGGTGTATTTGGCGACGTAACGAAAGAAATCGGCCGTTTTCTTTCGTTAGCGCTCCTTCTACAGCCATTTCTTCCGCTTGAAGATAACCAGCTCCACCACCACGATAGCCACGCACACGGCGATGATGAGGGGGTAGCCCCAGGGCCAGTCGAGGCCGGGCATGTGGGCGAAGTTCATGCCGAACCAGCTGGTGATAAGGGTGAGCGGGGCGAACAGCGTGGTGATGACGGTGAACCACTGCATGGTGTCGTTCTGCTGGATGTCGATCTGCGTCTGGTACAGCTCGCGCAGCTGCAGGCTGTACTCCTTGAGCGTCTGCGAGCGTTTGAGCAGGCGCTCCACCGTCTTCTCGAGCGAGAGGAACAGGCGGCTCTCCCCGTGCGTGAGCAGCTTGTTCTCGTTGTCCGCGATGGTGCCCGTCATGTCAAGGAGCTGCTGATAGAACGTGTCGATGCGCAGCAGGCGCCGCCGGAAGCCCAGCATCTTGCGGTTCGCGATGTCGCCGCAGCGATCGAGGATCTGCTCCTCCACGTCTTCCATGCGGTCCTCCACGTCGGCGAGAAACGCCAGGTCGTCCTTCACGAGCAGCTTCATGAACTCGAACAGGCAGTGCGCCGCCGTGGGCTCCTTCAGCACGCCGATGCGTTCGATGTCGTCGAGCACGCGCGCACACACCTCGCCCTCGTCGATGAAGATGAGGTGCGACTTGTCCAGGTAGAAGGCGAATTTCAGCGTCTCGCCCATGAGGTCGCGCTTGTCGGGCACGGCGAACGAGCCGATGAGGCTGTCGGGGAACACGTCGAGGTAGGTGCTCTCGGCCTCGGTGAGCGTGCGCAGCGCCGCCAGCGTGTCGGCTCCGGCCACGCCGAGTTCGGCGAACTCGCGCGTGGTGATGACCTCTGCCACGGGCGTGCCCGGTTCGATGGGCCGGTCGAGCGGCACGGAGCGCAGCTGCTCGGCCAACACGTACTTCCGCGCCATGATCGCCTTCTCCTCTTCGTCCGATGCCCGTCGAGGCGGGCGCGCGCCTACCGTTCGATTATAGGATGTGCCCCGCCTCGGCGATTTTCGCTCCGTTGACCGTGCGGAAACACGTTTGAAACATTGGGATCGAGCGCGCCTTGCTATAATGGCGCCATACTTCGACGAGACGGCACCGCAACGGTGCTGCTTTTATATCTGAGACGAGAAGGGCGGAAGCATCGTGTATCCCATAGAACGAGTAGAGCCGCTCAACGCGGAGGTGACCCGCATGGTGGTGCGCGCGCCCGAGATCGCGCGCAAGATCAAGCCGGGGCAGTTCATCATGCTGCGCATCGACGAGCGCGGCGAGCGCATCCCGCTCACGATGAACGACTGCGACCCCGAGGCGGGCACCATCACCATCGTGTTCCAGGCGGTGGGCGCCACCACCATGCGCCTCTCCAAGCTGAAGGCCGGCGACGCCATCATGGACTTCGCGGGGCCGTTCGGCAACCCCACCGAGCTCGAGGGCGCGCGCCGGGCGTGCGTCATCGGCGGCGGCCTGGGCACGGCCATCGCGTATCCGCAGGCCAAGTGGCTGCATGACAACGGCTGCGAGGTGGACGTCATCACGGGCTTCCGCACGAAGGACCTCATCCTGCTCGAGGACGAGATCAACGCGTGCTCCGCGCGCCAGATCATCATGACCGACGACGGCTCCAACGGCAACAAGGGTCTCGTGACGCAGGCGCTGCAGCAGCGCATCGACGAGGGCGCCGACTACGACCTGGTGCTGGCCGTGGGCCCCGTCATCATGATGAAGTTCGTGGCGGCAACCACCAGGCCCTACGGCATCAAGACGTTCGTGAGCATGAACCCGCTCATGATCGACGGCACGGGCATGTGCGGCGGCTGCCGCGTGAAGGTGGGCGACGAGTACCTGCACGCGTGCGTGGACGGCCCGGACTTCGACGGCCACCTGGTTGACTTCGACGACGCCATGCGGCGCGGCGTGATGTACCGCAGCTTCGAGGGCGCGGCGCGCGAGGCCGCCGAGGGCCGCGACTGCGGCGAGCGGAAGGGGGCCTAGCATGGCGCGGATGAACTACGAGGCCAACAAGCAGCAGGCGAAAGTGCCCATGCCGGAGCTCGATCCGGTCGAGCGCGCCAAGACGTTCGACGAGGTGGCGCTGGGCTACACGGCCGAGGACGCCATGGCCGAGGCGCGCCGCTGCATCCAGTGCCCGAAGTCGCCCTGCGTGGGCGGCTGCCCGGTGGGCGTGCCTATCCCGCAGTTCATTGCGCAGGTGGCCGAGGGGAACTTCGCCGCCGCTTACGCGCTGGTGAAGGACGCGAACGCGCTGCCCGCCATCTGCGGCCGCGTGTGCCCGCAGGAGTCGCAGTGCGAGGGCGTGTGCACCCGCGGCAAGAATGGCGAGCCCGTGGGCATCGGCCGCCTGGAGCGCTTCGTCGCCGACTGGGCCTTCGAGCATCCCGAGGAAGCGGCTGCCGGTTGTCATCCTGAGCGGAGCGCGCAGCAGCAACCCCTTTGTCATCCTGAGCGGAGCGCGCAGCGCGAAGTCGAAGGATCCCGTGCGGCGTCAGCCGAGGAAACCACCGCCGGCCTTCCCGACCTCTCCGGCAAGCGCGCGGCCGTGGTGGGCTCCGGGCCGGCGTCGCTCACGTGCGCAGGCGAGCTGGCGAAGCGCGGCTGCGACGTCACCGTGTTCGAGGCGCTGCACAAGACGGGCGGCGTGCTCACCTACGGCATCCCCGAGTTCCGCCTGCCGAAGGCGCTCGTGGAGCGCGAGGTGTCCGCCCTCGGCGAGAGCGGGGTGTCGTTCGAGGTGAACGCCCTGGTGGGCAAGCTCTACGACGTCGACGAGCTGTTGGAGGAGCGCGGCTTCGACGCCGTGTTCGTGGGCACCGGCGCGGGCATCCCCAGCTATCTGGGCATCGAGGGCGAGGGCCTCAACGGCGTCATGGCGGCCAGTGAGCTTCTGACCCGCGTGAACCTCATGAAGGCCTACCTGTTCCCCGAGTACGACACGCCGGTGTACGCGGGCAAGAAGTGCGTGGTGGTGGGCGGCGGCAACGTGGCCATGGATGCGGCGCGCACCGCTAAGCGCCTGGGCGCGGACGTGACCGTGGTGTACCGCCGCGGTCGCGAGGAGATGCCGGCGCGCGCGGAGGAAGTGCATCACGCCGAGCAGGAGGGCATCAGGTTCCAGCTGCTCACGAACCCCACGCGCATCCTGGGCGATGAGAACGGCTGGGTCACCGGCGTGGAGTGCGTGCGCATGGAGCTGGGCGAGCCCGACGCGAGCGGACGGCGGCGCCCCATGGCCGTGGAGGGCAGCGAGTTCGTCATGGACATAGACATGTTCGTGATAGCGGCGGGATCGAAGACCAATCCGCTCATCGCGCAGACCACGCCGGGGTTGGAGACGACCCCGCGCAACCTCATCGTGGCTGATGAGCGTACCTGCGCCACGTCGAAGCCGGGTGTGTTCGCCGGCGGCGACGCGGTGATCGGCGCCGCGACCGTGATCCTCGCGATGGGCGCCGGCAAACGCGCCGCCGCAGGGATAGCGGAGTATTTGACGCAATAGAGCTTGTTGTCATCCTGAGCGAGCGTTGTTCGCCCCGATTGTCATCCTGAGCGAGCGAAGCGAGTCGAAGGATCCCGTGCGGCGTCAGCCGAAAGACTTCCTGCTCGCGCAGCACGGGATCCTTCGACTGCGCTCACTGCGTTCGCTCCGCTCAGGATGACAAACGCCGAAGGAGGCCATCATGTCGTTCGATCCGATCGCGTACATCAACGAGCCGCGGTGGCTGGAGTCGCGGCTGGGGCTCGACCGCATCCGCAAGTTGCTCGAGCGGCTGGGCCGCCCGCAGGACCGCCTCAAGTTCGTGCACGTGGCCGGCACGAACGGCAAGGGCTCCACCTGCGCCTACCTCGCGTCCATCTTGCAGGCGGCCGGCTTTCGCACGGGGCTGTTCACGAGCCCCTACCTCATCACGTTCGAGGAGCGCATCCGCGTGGACGGCGCGAACATCACGCTTGGCGAGCTGACCGATGTGACGCTCGAGGTGCGCGAGCAGGCCGAGGCCATGGCCGACCATCCCACCGAGTTCGAGCTCATGACCGCCGTCGCGCTCGTGCACTTCGCGCGCCAAGGCTGCGACGCGGCGGTGCTCGAAGTGGGCCTGGGCGGCCGGCTCGATTCCACGAATGTCATCGACCCGCCCGAGGTGGCCGTCATCGCGCGCATCGGGCTCGACCACACGAAGCTCCTCGGGAACACGCTCGCGGCCATCGCGGGGGAGAAGGCGGGCATCGTGAAGCCGGGCTCGGCCGTGGTGTCGTACCCCCAGGAGCCCGAGGCGATGGCCGTGGTGGAACAAGCGGCCGCCGAGGCTGGCGATGCGTTGACGGTGGTCGACCTCGCGCAACTCGAAGCGCATGATGTTTCACGTGAAACACTTGTGCGCCCCTTCTCCTACAAGGGCCGGCCGTACCGCACGCGACTGCTCGGCAGCTACCAGCCGGCCAATGCGGCGCTCGCCATCGAGGCGGCCCTCGCCCTGCGCGGCTGCGGGTGGGACATCCCCGACGAGGCGGTTGCCGAAGGCATCGAGCGGACGCAGTGGCCGGGGCGTTTCGAGATCGCGGACGCGGGGGAGGGCCGGCCCACCATCGTGGTGGACGGCGGGCACAACCCGCAGGGCGCCCGCGCGCTCGTGGAGTCGCTCGACGACGTGTTCCCCGGCCAGGAGCCCGTGTTCCTCATCGGGGTACTCGAGGACAAGGACTACCCGGCCATGCTGGAGACGGTGCTGCCGCACGGCAGCGCGTTCGTGTGCGTCGCGCCCGACAACCCGCGCGCGCTGCCGGCGCACAAGCTGGCCCGCGCCATCCGCTGGACCGGCCAGGATCTGCTCGGCTGCTCGGCCTGCGTGAACCCCTACGTCGCCCGCGACATGGACGACGGCCTCGCGAAGGCCCGCGAGCTCGCTGGCGCGGGCGGCCTCGTGTGCGCCTTCGGCAGCCTCTACTCGATCGGTGCCCTCAAAGCCGCGCTCTAGCCCTTGCCCTACGGGCCGGGCCGGACCGCGTATCGGTCAACGCTCCTGCAGCAGGTCCATGAGCTCCTGCTTGGAGTGGACGCCCGCCTTCGCGTAGGCGTTCTTCGCGTGGGTGCGCACGGTGTTCTCGGAGAGGAACAGCTGCTCGGCGATGTAGGTTTTGCTGCGTCCCTGCGCGATGAGCGCGGCCACCTCCGCCTCGCGATCGGACAGGTCGAACGTCTCGCGCAGCCACTCCACGGCTTCGGCTTGCGGCGCGACTTCTCGGTGCTCCGCCCGCGCGCCGGGTTCCGCCTTCTTCCTGATCGGCCGCGCCTCGTCTTCGGCGAACAGCGGCCGGGTGCGCGGGATGCCGTCCGACAGCAGGATGGCCGTGCTCGCGGCCAGCGCGAACACCACGATGCCCACGACGGCGGTCACGGCGTAGGACGACAGGCCCGCCGCGCCCAGCACCATCACGAGCACCCGCCCCGCATCGCGCGACAGCACGCGCGCCGCCCAGGCGAACCCGTATACCGAATACACGTCCACGGTGGTGTGGCGCGCTACGTCCTGCAGCGTCACCCATAAGACGCCCAGCATGAGCGTGTCGGCGATGTTCACGGTGGCGATGGCGATCCCCGTCAGGTGTCCCGGGAACACCGAGAGCATGAGCATGCCTGCCGCCACCAGCATGATCTCGATGCGCCACAGAAACGAGAAGCTCAGGCGGTTGCGGCGCACGATAGCCCACCAGATGATGAACAGGCTGATGGCCGCCACGCCCACCTGGTGCACGATGCGCTGCAGCGCGTCCAGCGGCACCGGCTCGCCTGCGGGGAATCCGCGCGCCACGCCCAAGGCCAGGCCGAACACCGCCAGCCCGCCGAAGATGAACAGCATGGTGGTGCGCGGCTCCTTGTCGTACACGGGCTCGGGCGCGGGCAGCTGCCCCACGTCGGCCTTGAGCGCCCGCTGGTAGCACAGAAGCGCGATGGCCGGCATGAACATGCTCACCGTGAGCCCCGTCGCCTCGGGCATGAAGCTGAGCGCGAGCCCGCCGAGCGACCCGAGCGCGAGCGACAGGAACCCGTACAGCACCGCCTGGCGCATCCCCAGCCGCACGTAGGCGGCCGTCCACATGCCGCCGCCCAGCGCGCCGCCAATGCCCGCCACCACGCTGGCCGCCGCCAGCAGGCCGGGCGCGTCGGTCTCCTTCCCGGCTAGGATGAGCACGGTGGCGAACGTCATCACGGCGAAGCCGAGCCACGCCACCACGGTGCGCCCGCGCTTGCTGAAGGGCCGGCGCAGCGCGATCAGCGCGCCCACGACCATGGTGAGCCCGTAGAGCAGCTGGCTGACCACGGTGAACATGCCGTCGTCGCTCTGCGAGTACGAGGCGAAGTGGTTGCTCTGCAGCCATACCCGCGTGGCCGCCAGGCCCAGAAACGACGGCAGGAACGCCCCGCACGCCTCTGCGATGCGCGAAAGCGGCGTCTGATCTGCCGTGCGGGCCTGCGTCATGGGCTGCTCGTTTCCTCGGGTGCAGGGGATTGCTCTTACGCGCACATTATATACGAGCGCGTCCATCCGCTTGCCAACACCCTCACACCTTCCGGGTGAATTGCCCGCCTCGCGCTTCCGTTTCACCCGGAAGGTGGCTTCTTCGCACGTCAGGAGCCATCTAAAGTGAGGGCATCGAAACGGGAGCCGCAGCGGGAACGCGGCACAGGGAGGAAGGGACAGGACATGAAAGAGACGAAGACGATCAACACGGCGCAGCCGAAGCTCACGCGCCGCCAGTTCGCGAAGCTGCTCACGGGCGGCGCGGCCACGATGGCGCTCGGCAGCCTGTTCGGGTGCACAACGCAGCAGGCGGCTGCGGCCGAGGCGCACGCCACGTTCGACTACGACGTGGTGGTGCTCGGAGGCGGCGGCGCGGGCGTGACGGCGGTCGGCCAGGCGGCGGCTGCGGGCGCGAAGGCGGTGCTGGTGGAGAAGATGGCGTGGCTGGCCGGTTCGAGCTCGCTCGCCATCGGCACGTTCTACGGCGCGGGCACGCAGCTGCAGAAGGCCGCCGGCATCGAGGACGATCCCGCAGGGCTGCTGGACTACTTCCTCTCGCGCGGCGGCGACAAGCTGGACTACGACGTGCAGAAGTTCTGCGCCGACCACTTCGGCGAGACCATCGATTGGCTCGTCGGCGAGCTGGGCGTGCCGTTCAAGGATAAGGTGTCCAAGAAGGGCAAGGACACGGTGGAGCGCGGCCACAACTGCGTGAATAACGCCATGGATGCCCTGCGCGCCGTGACGGCGTTCGCCCAGGAAAAGGGCGCGGAGTTCCACTTCGGCACGGCGGTGGAGTCGCTCGTGGTGGACGATTCCGGTGCGGTGTGCGGCGTGCTCGCGAAGCGCGGCAACGGCGAGACGGTGCGTTACAACGCCAAGAACGTCATCGTGGCCACCGGCGGGTTCTGCCGCAACGAGGGCATGATCGACGAGTACTGCCCCGACTACTCGGGCGTGTACACCGAGGTGGGCGTGGGCTGCACGGGCGAGGGCCTCAAGATGGGCCTCGACCTGGGTGCGGACTACGTGGGCCACGGCGGCACGAACGGCATCCTCGCGTGCCCGGTGGAGCCCGGCCAGTCCAAACTCATCAACAAGCAGGCGCTGTGGATCACCACGGCCGGCGAGCGCTTCACCAACGAGGGCGGCCAGACGCACGACATCTACTACGACGTGGCGCACTTCGACGACCAGAAGTTCTATGCGGTGTACGACCAGGCCATGGTGGACGCGCTGAACGAGGATCTGCGTCCGAAGTTCGAGTTCGGCCTGGAAGAGGGCATGTTCGCGAAGGGCGAGACGGTGGCCGAGGCCGCGAGCGCGCTCGGCATCGACGGGGCTGCGGCCCAGGCGGCGCTCGACGCGTACAACGAGCTGGCGGCCGCCGGCGAGGACACCCAGTTCAAGAAGAAGGCCGAGAACCTCATCCCGCTGACGACCGCGCCGTACTACGTGCTCACCATGGGCGTGTGCACGCACGGCAGCTTCGGCGGCTACCGCGTGAACACCGAGTTCAAAGTGCTCGACACGGCCGGCGAGCCCATCCCCAACCTGTACGCGGCCGGCGAGGTGTGCTGCGGCACGTTCATCTACGACGACTACCCGGCGGGCGGCTGCGGCCTGAACTGGTCCTACACCTCCGGCCGCTTCGCGGGGAAGAACGCCGCGGAGGCTGCTCTGGCGTAGCCTCTCCGTTTTGAAAGAACTGGGATTTCAGCACGGATGTTTCACGTGAAACATTCGATGAGTGGAAGCATCATGGACAAAATCGGGCTTCGGGACTGATTTTTCGCCCGCTAACCTATCCCAAATGAAAGAAACCCCTGGTCGCGAGAATTCGCGCCAGGGGTTTCGTCTTGAAAATCAGTCCCGAAGCCCGATTTTGTCCACGGGCGTCCAGCATGCGGCACGTCGGGCCGCATGCGCACACGGGATTACAGCGAGTCGATGTAGCTCACGAGGTCGCCGACGGTGTTCAGGCCCTCGGGTTCGCCGAAGTCCACCTCGCAGGCCTCCTCGAGGTCGCAGATGAGCTCCACCATGTCGAGCGAGTCGATGCCGAGCGACTCGAACGTGGACGACTCCTCCACGGTGGCGGGGTCGATGTCGAGGTTCTCCTCGAGGATGTTCTTGATGGTGTCGATGGTGGCCATGGGCCTTCCTTTCTTCGGCAGTGCGCCCTTTTTTACGCCTCTTCAGTCTGCATGAGCAGGCCGTAGCCGCCGTCGTCGCGGCGATAGAGCACGTTCACCAGGCCGGAGTCGCGATCGGTGTAGGCGAAGAAGTCGTGGCCCAGAAGGTCGATCTTCACGAGCGCCTCCTCCTCGGTGAGCGGCTCGAAGGCGATCTTCTTCACGCGCACGACCTCGTCGTCGGCCGCGAGCTCCTGCATGAGCCCGTCCACGTCCAGCTCGCCCACCGGGCCCGGCTCGATGCGGATGGTCTCGTCGGCGGCGCGCAGCTTGCGGTCGATGACCTTGGTCTTGTACTTGCGCAGCTGGCGAACCACCTTGGCGGCCGACACGTCGATAGCGGCGTACATGTCCTCCTCGCATTCCTCCACGCGCACGATGTGGCCCTTCGTGCGAAGCGTGACCTCGCAGCAGGCGGGGCGGGGGTTCGCGGGGTTCTTCTCAACGTAGAGCACGACCTCGGCTACCAGCGGGTCGATGTCCATGACCTTCATGGAGTTGCCGATCTTCTCCTCGGCGTACTGACGCAGTGCATCGGTTACAGGCATTTTGCGTCCGGTGACGGTAATGCTCATAGCGATCACCTCTTACCTCGTAGCGAATAAAAAACAGCTCAATCGCAATCGTCGACCCAGGTCGCGCGGGCGGAGATTCTATGCCTCTCGCTCACCTTCCAAGACGACTCCTCACGTCTAAGCTGATAGGTACAGGATAGCGCAAATCGTCATGTTTTGGCCGTGCATTTTGCCTCGTGTTGTGAAATCGGTTTAAAAACGTGTAACAGTTAGGCGAACGTCTCGGGTTGATAGGGGATAATATGCCGAACTGCGCGCCCGCCGGAACCCGGTCGAGCCGCGCTTCGAGCAACCGACCATGACGGGCGGCCCCGCGCCTCCCGCTCGCAGATAGGGCGCGCATGACGGAAACGAAGAACGACGGCAGCCATCGCATCTTCATCGCGGAAGTGCAGGGCCACCAGGCGCGATACAAGAAGCTCATCCAGTTCACCCACTCCTCGACGAAGGCGGCCGGTGCCATGCTGCTCGCCGCCGTGGTGGCGCTCATCGTGGCCAACACGGGCGCGTACGAGGCGTTCCTCGGGTTCTGGCACACCGAGGTGGGCATCTTCTTCGGCGACGCCAAAGCCGACATGTCGCTCGCGCACGTCATCAACGATGTGTTCATGGCCATCTTCTTCCTGCTGGTAGGCCTTGAGGTGAAGTACGAGCTCACGGTGGGCGAGCTCACGAACATCCGCCAGGCGCTGCTGCCCATCATGGCGGCCGTGGGCGGCGTGATCGTACCCATCGCCATCTACCTGGTGTTCAACGCCTCCAACCCCGACACCGCGCACGGCTGGGGCGTGCCCACCGCCACCGACATCGCGTTCGCGCTCGGTATCCTGGCGCTTCTGGGCACCCGCGTGCCCAGCGGCGTGCGCGTGTTTTTGAGCACGCTCGCCGTGGCCGACGACATCATCGCCATCCTCGTGATCGCCGTCTTCTACGGCCACAGCCCCTCGCCGTTCTGGCTGGGCGCGGCGGCGGTGGTGCTGGTGGCCCTCGTGCTGATGAACCGCAACCATATCTACTCGCTCATCCCGTATCTGCTGATGGGCGGCGTGCTGTGGTACTGCGTGTTCATGTCGGGCGTGCACTCCACCATCGCCGGCGTGCTGCTGGCGTTCGTCATCCCGTCGGGCTCGCGCGTGAACCTGAAGGGCTTCATCGACTGGTCGGGCAAGAAGGTGCGCGAGGCTCGCGCCGCCTTCCAGCCCGAGACGCCGGTCATCGCGCAGGGCGACTACATCGAGACGGTGCAGGACCTGAGCCGCGTGGCGCGCCAGGTGGTGCCGCCCGCGACGCGCCTCGAGCACCGGCTGTACCCGTGGGTGTACTTCGGCATCCTGCCGCTGTTCGCGCTCACCAACGCCGACGTGAGCTTCGCCGGCATGGACGTGGGCGCGATGCTCTCCGACCCGGTGCTCTACGGCGTGCTTCTGGGCCTTCTGCTGGGCAAGCCGCTCGGCATCATGCTGATGAGCTTCGCCGTGGTGAAGACGAAGCTGGCCTCGCTGCCCGAGAACGTGAACTGGTTCCATATGCTGGGCGCGTCCATCCTGGGCGGCGTGGGCTTCACGATGGCCATCTTCGTGGCGAACCTCGCGTTCACCGACGAGTTGCACGTGGCCACGGCGAAGCTCGGCATCCTGGCGGCGTCGCTTCTGGCGGGCGTCATCGGCTTCGGATTCCTGTTGCTACAGGCCAAAGCGGCGCAGAAGCGCGGCGTGGCGTACCTGTCCACCCCGGGCGACGACGTGGAGAGCCTGCAGACCGCCGACAGCGAGGCCGTGCGCGACATCGAGGACATCCTGCGCGATCTGCAGGATCCCGGCATCAGGCAGCAGATCGACGCGGCCCGCCGCCGCGACGGCATCTTCGAGATCGAGGTGAACCTGGGCGAGAGCGGCCTTTTGGGCGGCGGCTCCATCCAGGACGTGCGCGAGGCCGTGCGCGACGAGGTGGTGCGCGTACTGCGCGAGGAAGGCGAGGAGGACATCCTGCAGAAGGTGCAGCAGGAGTTCCGCGAGAACGCCGGCGAGCCGCCGCTCAACGGGGTGGAGGAGGTGCTGCGGCGCGAGGGCGAGCAGGCCCTTCGCCGCGAGGGCGAAGACGCCGAGGGCATGTCCGGCGGCAAGGACGACGGGCCTGGCAAGCGGGAATAGGCGCTCGCGCGTGGCATCTCCGTGAGATTCGGACGTGCGGCGCGGAGCCTGCGCTATACTTTACGGCCGTGAAACGTTGTTCGAGCGAAGGATACGCCATGGAAGCTGCCGCCATCGTTCTCGCCGCTGGGGCGGGCACCCGCATGAAGTCCAAGAAGCCCAAGGTGGCCCACCAGATACTGGGCAAGCCCCTCGTCCGCTGGGTGGTGGACGCGGCGCGCGAGGCCGGCGTGGAGCGCGTGGTGTCGGTGGTGGGGCATGCGCGCGAGCAGGTGATTCCCCTGGTGGAGGCCGACACGGCCGTGGCGGTGCAGGAGTCGCAGAACGGCACGGCGGGCGCGGTGCTCGTGTGCGCCGAGGCGCTGGCGGACTTCGACGGCTCGCTTGTGGTGCTCTCGGGCGACTCGCCGCTCATCACGCCGGACACCATCGCGCGGCTCGTGCGGGCGCGCGAGGAGGCCGACGCGGCCGTGGTGGTGCTCACGATGGAGCTTGAGAACCCCTTCGGCTACGGGCGCATCGTGCGCGACGCCGACGGCGCGGTGGCGCGCATCGTGGAGCAGAAGGACGCCTCGCCCGAGGAGGCGGCGCTGCGCGAGTGCAACTCCGGGTTCTACTGCTTCGACGCCCGTGCGCTGTTCGACGCGCTTGCCCAGGTGGGCAACGACAACGCGCAGGGTGAGTTCTACCTCACCGACGTGCTGGAGATCTGCCGCAACGCGGGGCGGCCCGTGCTCGCGCTCGTCACCGACGACGCGTCCGAGTGCCTGGGCGTGAACTCGCGCGCGCAGCTGGCCGAGGCCACCAAGCACTTGCAGCGCCGCATCAACGCCGCGCACATGGCGGGCGGCGTGACCATGACCGACCCCGATCAGGTGTGGATCGGGCCCGACGTGGTGCTCGAGCAGGATGTGGAGCTGCTGCCGCAGACGTTCCTCATGGGCTCCACGAGCGTGGGGGAGGACAGCGTGATCGGCCCGAACTCGCGCTTGACCGACACCGTGGTGGGACGCGGCTGCGTCGTGGACGAGACGGTGGCCGTGGAGGCGCGCATCGACGACGGCGCCACGTGCGGCCCGCGCGCCTACCTGCGCCCGGCCGCGCACCTGTGCGAGGGCGCGAAGGCCGGCACGCACGTGGAGATCAAGAAGTCCACGGTGGGCAAGGGCTCGAAGGTGCCGCACCTGTCCTATATCGGCGACACCACCATCGGCGAGGACGTGAACATCGGGGCCGGCTCCATCACCTGCAACTACGACGGCAAGAAGAAGCACG